>JBLIDB010000011.1:0-39446 GCA_047634015.1 Saprospiraceae bacterium | reverse complement strand
TTTTCGCTCTCAACCGCATCTTTTATCTTGATTTCAAGAGTAGATTGATTCACTTGGTATGGAATCTCAGTTATTACGATGTAATCTCTTCCTGCCTTAGTGGTTTGAACTTCAGCTGTTCCTCTAAGGACAATTTTTCCACGCCCCGTCTCAAATGCAAGCTTTATTCCTTCGGTTCCGTAAATAACACCTCCTGTAGGAAAATCAGGACCCGTGATATGTTCCATCAATCCTTGGATTGCAATCTCTGGATCATCAACAGTCGCTATAATTGCATTTATTACTTCTGTCAGATTGTGTGGCAACATATTAGTCGCCATTCCAACTGCGATACCAGAAGCTCCATTTATCAATAACGTTGGTACCCTTGAAGGAACCACCGTTGGTTCTTTTAAAGAATCATCAAAATTTAAAGAAAAGTCGACCGTATCTTTCTTGATATCATTGAGTATAACATCACTAATCCGAGCCAATCTTGCCTCCGTATAACGCATGGCCGCCGGATTATCTCCTTCGATTGATCCAAAGTTGCCTTGCTTGTCGATAAGTGGATATCTCATATTCCACTCCTGGGCCATCCGAACCATAGCATCATATACAGCCGTATCACCATGTGGATGATACTTTCCTAATACTTCTCCAACTATTCTTGCAGACTTCTTATGAGGCTTATTCATCGTAAGCCCAAGTTCTGACATCGCATAAAGAATTCTACGATGAACGGGCTTCAATCCATCCCTAACATCTGGAAGTGCTCGTGAAACTATAACCGACATCGAATAATCAATGTAAGCTGATTTCATTTCATCTTCAATCTTGATCGGAATGATCCGCGCTTTTTCTGACATATAACTTCTTACAATTAACTATTAGAGCCATTTATTAGGTCCATTTAAGGATCATAAACAGCTCATTTTTAATGCAAGGACAAATTTAACCTAAATGGTGATAATCGCATATAAATGCTTCATCATTAATACACTTATATATTAAATAAATTGTCATTAATTCCCCTAAAATCTCTCTAAGCAAAACATATTCAAAATTTCCTTCTTTACTTAAGGAGAGAATTGTAATTAATTCTTAAAATTTCACACTGAAAAACTAAATTTTGGTGCCATTTGGAGCATATTTACCTTTTTAAATTTGATGTATTAATTCAGCCCATGAATAAGTCCAAAACAGTTACACCTTACGGAGATGGTGCCAGTAAAAAGGCTCAAATCGAAAAAATGTTTGATAATGTAGCTTGGCGCTATGATATTCTGAATCGGGCCCTATCAATGGGTGTTGACATTGCATGGAGAAAGAAATTAATAAAGCAACTCAAATCATATAATCCATCTCATATTCTTGACATGGCGACTGGGACTGCAGATCTTGCCGTAATGGCTGCTCGTAAAATCCCGGGGTCTCATATCACCGGAATAGACTTATCAACCAATATGATTAAAATGGGCCTTAAAAAGGTCGTAAAAAAAGACCTTAAGACTCAAGTCACTTTAAAAACCGGAGATAGCGAGAATATTCAACATGAGAATGATACGTTTGATGCTAGTATGGTAGCATTTGGGGTTAGAAATTTTGAAAATCTTGAGTTAGGACTCTCAGAACTCTATAGAGTTAGTAAACCTGGAGCGCCTTTGTTTATACTTGAGTTCTCAAAACCAACAATATTTCCGATTAAGCAACTGTTTAATCTGTACTTCAACATGATTTTGCCAGTTATTGGCAAGGTTTTTTCAAAAGATCAAAGTGCCTATCGTTATTTATACGAATCGGTTCAAGCATTTCCTGATTATGGAGAAATGCAAAAAATCATGGAAGGTATAGGGTTCAAAAATTGCAGATGGGAATCACTCAGTTTTGGTATATGTTGTTTGTATGTAGGAGAAAAGTAGCATCACTTGCTATATGTTCTTTATTTTGTTTTAGCCCTGCCTTCAGTCAGGTAAGCAAGAAAAGTGTGAACTATCAGGAATACAGTTCTAAAGAGTACTACTTTGGAATTTCTCTGGGGTTTAATTCTTCGAGACATAGAGTATTCCATTCTAAGGAATTCATTGGAAATCCTGACATAATATCCGCTCTCGGAGTTCCAGGGCCAGGGTTTAATGTACATGGTATTATCAATTATAAATTTGGAGAATATTTCGATTTTAGAGTATTGCCTGGATTTACCTTTGCAACCCGGTACTTAGATTTTAACACTAATAATAGGACTACAGTTGAATCCATTTTTGTGGAACTTCCTTTTCACATACGATACAAGTCAGCCCCTTATAAAGATAAGCGCGCATTTGTAATTGCTGGAATAAACTACTCGTACGATGTAGCCAGTAATTCTGAAACACGAATGGCTGATGAGTTTATAAAAATTTCTCCACATGACTTCCAAGCGGAAGTGGGATTCGGAATGCAGTTTTTTCTGCCATACTTTATTTTTTCCCCAGAAATAAAATTCAGTCGAGGTATTACTAATACGCTTCTGTACAATAATCAAATCATAGAATCTACTGTCTTAGAGAAACTTACGTCGCAAGTATTCACGCTTTCATTTCACTTCGAAGGGTAAACACGAATTTTATTTCCCACTATTTTATTTCTAAGGCATATTTGAAGTATAATTTAGCTTTATGCCTATAGGTCATCCTTTGTGTATGATTTTCGATTAGAGAGCTTGGATAACAAAGCCACATATATGTCGTTTACACATATTATGTTTATCTTTAATGTTTAAAGGTCTTCTAATCAATGATTAACTACATCAAATCTCAGGCGAGGCATTATCTTACCACAGATAATATAACGATTTTTCTAATCGCCTTATCTCTTCTTACATTTCTTGGCCTTAAGGTGAATAGCATCTTAACATATGCCTCATTGCCATATTTATTACTGTTGCTTCCTTCCGCATTAATCTTGCAACACAAGAGTGAGTTCTCTTTTTTCAGAACTCTTTCTCCGATTGCGCTACGTATTTGTTCAGGATTATTATCTGGCGCAATTGTCGTCGCTTTCCTAATTAGTGTTAGGGGAATAGTCGTAATGGAGTGGCTATCTATTTCAGGCCTACTTAGCTTGGAAATAGGACCAATTATTACATTAGTTGTATCTCTTATTGCGATGCATGGTCTACATATTTTATTATACTCCTACCAAAAGAGAATTTTAGCCAGTGCACTCATCCATGAGAGATTACTTTTTTATATCTGTTCTACATTATTGGTAACAGCTTTCATGGGAGCTGATCTTCGATCTACCTCCGTAATTGCAATATCATTCTTAATATATTCTTTGTTGATTGACTTATTTATAGACCAGAAAAAGGCCAATCTAATCTGGCTTGTCGTATGGACTATAATCTTAGGTTCATTTCTAAGCATCTACATAGTCTTCGTATATAATAATTATGTAAGCATACCTTCTAAGCCTTTAGAACTACTTTCTGCTTTTACTGTCTTTTCAATAATATTTGTTCTGTGTGGATTTCTTTATAGTGTTTATGGTATTCTAAATAATAAAAACAACTTGCTACCTGCTGAATGGGAATTCAACTATGGTAATAGCTTACATCTTCGGAGCAGGATTCAACTTTCTATTTTGTTGACCTTAATATTTAGTTTTATTACTATAGGAATAGTATCGGTACATCAATTTAACCTCCAGCCCGGTACCCATGGATATGACCTTACTGCAAAATTCACTCAAGCCTTACTGAGTACATATGTTTTCCTCTTCCTAATTGGCTTTGCAATTTCATTTAGCCTATCACAATACATCCGTAACCCCCTATTGGCTTTAGGTAAAACACTCAAAGAAGTAAAACTTAATAAGAATAACAAAAAGATCTCATGGCAGGGATCGGACGAGATTGGATATTTGATTCAAGAGTACAATTCTATGATTGAACAACTTGAAACAAATGCCTCTCAACTTGCAGAAATAGAAAGGGATAATGCTTGGCGCGAAATGGCAAAGCAAGTAGCCCATGAAATCAAAAATCCGCTTACGCCAATGAAACTGAGTCTACAGCATCTTCAAATGACGCTGGGGGATTCAAAAGAAGATGAGAGAACGGTACGTATGTGCGGAACTTTAATGCACCAAATAGAAAATTTACAACAGATAGCAGATGAGTTTGCTAACTTCGGAAGTCTACCGAAAACCGACAATAAAAAAGTACTACTCAATGATATTGTTGAAACGATTCATGATTTGTTTCGTAATCGACAAGACATGGACATCCATCTCATCGAACCCATTGATGACATTGGAGTATATGCTGATAAAAATCAACTCGTAAGAGTGCTCAATAATATTGTTAAAAATAGCATTCAAGCCATCCCCGAAGACCGCAAAGGGCATATTGAACTCATGCTCTATAAACAAGAAAATAAAGCGATTATTAGTGTCCGAGATAACGGAGTTGGCATAGCAAGGTCTGAACAAGATCATATTTTTAAACCTCGGTTTACGACTAAATCAAATGGTTCAGGCTTAGGTCTCGCTATTTCTGCTAATATGCTTGACAGTATGGGTGGCAGAATACATTTTAACTCTATTCCTGATGAAGGCACAGAGTTCTTTGTTGAATTACCATTGATAAGGAGTAAAGCAAGAAAGGAAGTTAGTAGGGTTTCTTTATATGATTAACTATACTTATTCGTAAAGAATCGCAAAAGTCTATTATTTTTGAGGGATGTCTTCAACTTTACTTTACGCATTGGTTGTTTTATCCGCTTACGTCGGAATGGAATTTGTCGCTTGGGCTTCTCATAGATGGCTTATGCATGGATGGTTGTGGTCATGGCATGAAGATCACCACAAACCCAAATACGAAAAGCAAGGCTTCTGGGAGAAAAATGATCTTTTCTTTATCGTTTTTGCAATCCCTAGTATGTTTTCCTACATCATAGGTTCGCTCTACTTGGATTATAGATGGTTTCTCTTCGTCGGGATCGGAATCTCACTGTATGGACTTACTTACTTCCTCATTCATGATGTTTATATCCATCAACGATTTAATTGGTTTAAGCGTCTTGACAATAAGTTCTCACGAGCTATTCTAAAGGCTCATGGTAGTCATCATGCTATCCATACCAAAGAAGGTTGCGATTCATTTGGACTTCTTGTTGTAGATCCAAAATACTTTAAGAAGAATGCCGATCGCAGAGCGATGGATGCTGTGTAAGATCAAGTTGCTTTCTTTGTAATCTATATTGCCAATATTTTATCCTTTCCTGAGAGGTATAAATTCTCGTTTGCAGTCTATATTTAGAGCAACTAAAGTAATAGATATGAAAAAGATAAAAGATATCGCTGAATTGAAGCAAATAAAAGGCGAAGCTATTCTATCCGATTGGTTTGAAGTGACGCAAGATCTTGTTAATCAATTTGCAGAATGCACCAAGGACTACCAGTGGATTCATACGGATCCAGAAAGAGCGCAAAAGGAATCTCCTTTTGGTGGCGCTATAGCTCATGGGTTTTATTCTTTGTCTTTACTTCCTATGTTCATGGAGCAATCTGTACTTATAGAAAGTGCCAAAATGGGTGTGAACTATGGTCTCAACAAAGTAAGGTTCCCACATCATGTTCCTGTAGGAAGTAAGCTGCGTTGTCATACAACGATTAACAATGTAGAAGACCAAGCCTCAGGAGGAGTAAAAATCACTTGGATATGCACAATTGAAATTGAAGGAGTCGTGAAGCCCGCATGCGTAGCTGAAATGCTTTCGCTAATATTTGAATAGGTCAACCATTCTTTCACTATAAAATAGGAAAAATGAAATTTGAAAATAAAGTTGTTTTTATTACTGGAGGAGCATCAGGTATCGGCAGGAATGCAGCTATAACCTTCGCAAAAAAGGGGGCAAAAGTTGTAATTGCCGATTGGAATATAACCGGTGCCCAAGAAACCGCACATATGATTGAAGAGGCAGGCTCCAAAGCCTGGGCATATCAACTCGATGTTTCGAAATATGATCAAGTTGAAAAAGTAATTAGCAATGTACATTTAGAATTAGGGAGTCTTGATATAGCACTTAATAATGCAGGTGTAGGAGGTACGACACCTGCGAAAACGGCAAAACATACTTTGGAGGATTGGGATAGCGTAATTGCCGTAAACCAGTCAGGAGTTTTCTATTGCATGAAGGAAGAATTAAAATACATGTCTGCCCAAAAATCAGGCACCATTGTCAATGTAGCCTCTATTGCTGGACTTAAAGGACTCCCAAGACAAGCGGCGTACGTTGCAAGTAAACACGCAGTGATTGGCTTAACAAAAACTGCAGCTCTCGAATATGCCAGTGATAGTATTCGAGTAAACGCCGTATGTCCGGTTTTCACGAACTCACCAATGTTAGAAAACATGTTCAGATTCAAAGAAGAACTTCGCGCTAAGCTTGTCCATACTATTCCACTGGGAAGGTACGGCGAAACACAAGATATTGTAAGTGCTATAGAATGGTTGTGTGATCCTAATAGCTCGTTTATCACAGGATTGTGCCTTCCTATTGACGGTGGTCAGACTGCCTAATCAGCGCTTATCCGATATACAATTTTACCCCAGCGGCTATAACTGCACCAAGTACAGGACCTACAACAGGTATCCACGAATAATTCCAACCGTTTCCTCCTTTATGAGGAATGGGTAGAATAGCGTGAATAATACGAGGCCCTAAATCTCTCGCGGGGTTAATTGCATATCCTGTGGTTCCTCCAAGGGACATTCCCACTACCACTACTATCAGCGCCACTGGAAGTGCATCTATAGAACCCAATGATGCAGACTCCCCTCCTATTGTTGCGCCCGTGATATGCATGATGCCATAAACCAAAACAAAAGTGCCGATTACCTCACTCATCAAGTTTGAAAAGGTATTCTCTATTGCAGGAGTATTACAAAAAGATCCTCTGATAGCCCCAGCGTCTTCTGTGGCATCATAATGCGGTTTATACATGATCCAGACTAAAATCATACCTAAACCAGCACCAATAAATTGAGCAACTATATACATGGGAACAGCACTCCATTCAAAGTTGCCTATAAGCGCTAAGCCAATAGTAACAGCAGGGTTCAGATGTGCACCACTTGCATCTCCTGAGACTACTACACCTGCATATACTGCAAATCCCCAAGCTAATGTAATTACAATCCAACCTCCGTTATTGCCAAAAGTGTCCTTTAGACTCATATTCGCAACTACTCCGTTTCCTAAAAGGATAAGGATCATTGTTCCAATAATTTCCCCTACAAATGGTGTCATATTATACTATTTATCTTTTATTAATTTCTTCTCTAAATCTTCTAATGAAACGCCTTTTGTCTCAGGCATTAAAAATAAAGTGTACGCCAGTTGCAATATCATCATAAATGCGAAAAATGCAAATAGCTTCCATGGATTATTACCAAGCATATCTATAATAGGCAAAGTAATTAATGTAATAATTGCTGCAAAAACCCAATGTGTACCAGTACCTAATGCTTGACCAGATGCTCTTACATTGTTAGGAAATATCTCTGAAATAAATACCCAAATTACTGCCCCTTGCCCAATCGCGTGAGACGCTATGAAGCCGAAAACTAAGATAACAATTAGCATGCCTTCCGCTCCTGTCATAAAACCCCATGCTAATGCAGCAAGCGTAATAATATAGCCTATAGATCCATAAATCATTAAGGTCCTTCTTCCCACTCTATCAATAAGGTAGACCCCAACATATGTGAACACTAAATTTGTCAATCCCACACCAATAGAGGAAAGTAGTGCTGTACTTTCTCCCAATCCTGCCAACCCAAAAATCCTAGGCGCATAATACAACACAAAATTAATTCCTGATAACTGATTGAAGAATGCTAAAAGAAAAGCCAAAAGAATAGGGAAATTATACCTACCAGAGAAAATGTTATCCTTTTTAGACGGAGATTGGGATTGTTTAATCGCCGCAATTTCATCCTCAACATTCGCCTCGGGATTCAGCATGATTAAAGTTTGTCTTGCTTCTTCCTCTTCACCTTGATTTAAGATCAACCATCTCGGACTTCTTGGAACGCCTAATACCATGATACAATAAAAGAAAGCAGGAATTGCTTCTAAACCAAGCATCAGTCTCCAGTTGTCAACCCCCATAAACTTACCAACTAACCAATTCGTTAGAAATGCGATCAAGATCCCCAAAACTATATTGAACTGATATAATGCGACTAATCTTCCTCTTTTATTACTGGGTGCAATCTCCGAAATATAAGTGGGTGCTGCCACAGATGAAGCTCCAACTCCTATCCCTCCTATAAAACGAAAAAATGAAAAGGATAAAGGATCCCAAGCAAAAGCTGACCCTAAGGCCGAAAACAAGTACAGTACCCCGATCCAAAACAACACTTTCTTTCTCCCATACTTATCGGTAGGAATTCCCCCGAAGAGAGCACCTATTACTGTTCCCCATAATGCCATGGACATTATAAAAAAAGAATGGAATGAAGAACTTGTCGACCAGAGTCTCTGAATAGGTTGATCGGCACCTGAAATTACAGCTGTATCAAAACCAAATAAAAAGCCTGAAAGCGCTACTGCCAAAGACCATCTAAAAACTTTACTATTCATATATCATTTACTTTATGACCTTAAGATAGTTAAAAGTATAGTTGGTACAGAACTTTTAGATTTATGATTCAAAGCTTATTAACTTTGGGAAGTATTTCATCATTTTAAGGCCTTCTGGAAATCCTGTTCTCTGCTCAAGGCAGGTAGAACAATTGATTTAAAATGCAATAATTTTTAGAAATGAAGCATCTAATATTTAATGAAGAGCACGATTTATTTAGGTCTGGCTTGAGAGACTTCTTAAAAAGTGAAGTAATTCCTCATGTCGATGAATGGGAAGAAACCGGAGTGATCGATCCTGCTATCTGGAAGAAAATGGGTGAGATGGGCTATTTCAGTATGGTGTATCCTGAGCAATATGGTGGACTGGGATTGGATCACCTGTATACTGTAGTACTATGTGAAGAATTGCAAAGAGTTCATTCAGGAGGATTTGCTGCTGCAATTTGGGCACATGTCTACCTCGCTATGACCCATCTGAATTCAGAGGGCTCAGAAGAGATCAAAGAAAAATATCTTTCGGCAAGTATTTCTGGTGATAAAGTCGGTTGCCTTTGCATAACGGAACCCTATGGCGGCTCAGATGTAGCTGCCATGAGAACATCAGCTGTACAAGATGGTGATTCATATATTCTAAATGGTTCCAAAACGTTTATAACCAATGGTGTATTTAGTGATTATTTAATAGTCGTTGCAAAAACCGATGCGGCAAACAGTAAGCGGGCAATGGGCATCTTTCTTGTGGATCGAGACACCCCTGGCGTTAGTGCTACGAAGCTAAATAAATTAGGTTGGCGTGCGTCAGATACTGGTGAAATCGCTTTTGATAACGTAAGAATTCCTTTGTCCCATCTTATGGGAGATAAGGAAAATGGTTTTTACTACGTAATGCAACACTTTTCTTTAGAAAGGCTCATTATGGGTGTAAATGCACATGCGCGAGCCGAATATGCCTTGGAGTATACACTTGGATACATGTCAGAGCGTGAAGCTTTTGGGAAAAAAATTAATGAATTTCAGGCCTTAAGACATAGGATTGCGGAAATGGCAACAGAAATAGAAATAATAAAATCCTTTAATTATCAGACGGTATATAGGATGACTCAAGGAGAATATGTAGTGAAAGAGGCATCCATGTCCAAATTACAATCCACGACTGTCGCTGACAAAGTGATTTACGACTGTATTCAGATGTTAGGAGGATATGGGTTTATGGAAGATTACCCCTTAGCACGTATGTGGAGAGATAGTCGGCTTGGCCCTATAGGTGGGGGAACATCCGAAATCCTAAAAGAAATCATCGCGAAGATTGTCATTGACAATAAGTCTTACGAAGCAAAACTCTAAATAAATCAATATGAAAGAAATCAATATTGATCATAGCAAAAATGAAGATGCAATGAAACTTTCTCTTGCGACACTCAATAGAAGACTTGATGAAATTGCAGAAGGTGGAGGAGCTAAAAAAGTAGCAAAGCATAAAGCTCGAGGCAAGATGACAGCGCGCGAGAGAATCTCGTATCTCATCGATCCAGATTCTAATTTCACTGAAATAGGTGCGCTGGCCGCATATAAAATGTATGAGGAGCATGGTGGTTGTCCAGCCGCAGGAGTAGTAACAGGAATAGGTAATGTATCTGGTAGGTTATGCATGATTGTTGCCAATGATGCCACAGTCAAAGCAGGTGCATGGTTTCCTGCTACCGCTAAGAAAAACCTTCGGGCTCAAGAAATCAGCATGGAAAATAGACTTCCTATTATCTACCTGGTAGATAGCGCGGGTGCTTTTTTACCCATGCAAGATGAAGTCTTTCCTGACAAAGAAAACTTTGGCAGAACATTTCGCAATAATGCCGTTATGTCGAGTATGGGAATACCTCAGATATCTGCTATTATGGGCAGTTGTGTCGCAGGCGGTGCCTATCTACCCATTATGTCTGACGAATCTCTAATTGTAGAGGGTACGGGTTCTATTTTCTTAGCCGGACCATTTTTAGTCAAAGCGGCAATCGGTGAATCCGTTGATAAAGAAACACTCGGTGGTGCAACCACTCAAACGGAATTATCCGGCGTTGTAGATTATAAATGCAAGAATGATGAGGAATGCTTAGATACAATCAAAGATCTAATATCAAAACTTGGCCCTCAAGAAAAAACAGGTTTTAATAGAATCGAATCAAAAGATCCCGAATATTCAGAGGATACGTTATATCAGGTTTTTCCCACGGATAGAACAAAACAGTATGACACTAATGAAGTTTTAAAATGCTTAGTTGACGAGGGTAAATGGACTGAATACAAGAAAGATTATGGTAAGACTATAAAATGCCTATACGCACGAATAGATGGTTGGTCTGTGGGTATCGTTATTAACCATCGAAAAGTTGTAAAAAATGCAAAGGGAGAGATGCAATTCGGAGGAGTGATTTACTCTGATTCCGCAGATAAAGCAGCAAGGTTTATTATGAATTGTAATCAAAAGAAGATCCCTCTTGTCTTCATGCATGATGTTAGTGGCTTTATGGTCGGAAGTAGGTCTGAACATGGAGGAATAATAAAAGATGGTGCTAAAATGGTCTCGGCTGTAAGCAATAGTACAGTACCAAAGTTCAGCATAGTAATGGGCAATTCCTACGGTGCTGGAAACTACGCTATGTGTGGTAAAGCTTATGATCCAAGACTGATAGTCGCATGGCCAAGTGCAAGAATTGCTGTCATGGGAGGAGCTCAAGCGGCTAAAGTCTTAATGCAGATTCAGGTAAGTACATTAAAGAAAAAAGGAGAGGTCCCAAGTGAAAAAGAGCAACAAGAAATCTTTCATAAGATCTCTGATAAATACGAAGAGCAAACATCACCCTATTATGCCGCCGCAAGATTATGGGTTGACGCAATTATCGATCCTAATAGTACACGAGAATTAATATCTGTTGGAATTCAAGCTGCAAATCTTGCACCCGTTGATAAATTCAACGTTGGTGTAATACAAACTTAAAAAAGATAATCTGGAAGGAGAATTATTGTATCTCAATAGCGTATTGAATCATACTCGAGCCTCCGAAAATCCCATAACCATTTTGCACGTTGCTGTAAGGATCAATAGGTGAAGTATAATTGGCCTGAACACTTCGGATTTCTTTGTCCAGTGCAATATTATAATGATACAAATCTGGACTCAGGGTTGAAACATCAATATCTAATTTATGTAACACCTCATTCGGAGTTAAAGGTCGACCAGTTTCTACTATCATTTTGATTTCATTATTGGAAATCTTTGACTGATCTACAAATACACCATCTTTATGAATGAGTGCGACAATACCATTCTCGCTTTCTATTACTTCATCAACATCCAATTTATAACGGATGTCATCATAATCCTGAATACTCATTGAACCGTCGTTGTTTCTTCGAGACTCACTCCGAAATCTATATGGAGACAAATGATAAAATGCTGGCAACTCTTCAGGTTCGTTGAGCTGAATATATAAGGTCATTCTATATATTTTATCTCCATCTGCATCTTCGCTGAAAGTTATATTTTCAGCTCTAAATCCAGACGGTCGTACAGCTCTTGGTATATAAGTATTAGCAGTAATTATTTCCTCTTCTGCAGTATTGGGATCAACCACTATTTCAATAGCATAATCATATCCCTCTTCTACCCTATAGTTTAAATTTTCTAATACATATCGACGACGATCAGCATCATAGACCATATTCATATTACTATTCGGGATATTAGATCCTGAAAAGGTAATTAGGGCATTGTCCAGTTCCGCTTGTGCATAATCCGCGCCTATCTCTATGTTCTTAAGAAGACTTATTTGAACGATATCGTCATTGCTGAGCTCAGCATTCAGGTTAACGCTTTGTTGGAAATTAGGGTCGGAGGAGGTAACGAAATCTTCACGACATGAAGTCGTTGTTAATATCACGAAAACTAATATGTAGAGATTTTTCAAAGAATTAGTTTTAATACCTCAGTTAAATATTAGACACCATATAATTCGATGCGTCACATATTTGAGCACAAATATAACTATTACTGCTATTTCTTTTATTTAATCGCAAAAAACACCATATATAAACTATTGATTATCAATAAAACTTAAAAATATATTTTCTTAAAAGGCAAGTGAAAGGCTAACATAAGGTAAGAAAGGAATCAAACTTAATTGTTCCACCCCAAAATCAGTGCCTTCAGAAACAATATCTATATAAAATGGATTCCTATTGCCATAGGCATTATACACCCCTACTGAAAACTTTTGTTGTCCCCAATCGTACTTATTATACAGTGTAAGATTTATGTCAAGTTTATGATATGCTGGCAAGCTCGCATTGTTAACTTTTTCGAACCGCGGCAAGAAAAACACTTCTCCATTTATGGGAACCGGTCGTTTTGTAGGTTTAGAAAAAGGTGCTCCACTTCCATAAGTCCATGATACTCCAATCTCAAGGTTTTTGTTTAGTCTGGCGAGCGTATTTACATGGAACATATGTTTTCTATCTCCTGTAGCCCTAAATTCTTCACCATCGTTGATTGCATCGAATTTACGTTTCGAATTCCCTAAGGTATAACTTAGCCATCCACGTATAGGGCCTGTTAATTTTTCAATTTCTATTTCCGCCCCCTTAGCAGATCCAGTTCCTATTGGAACTTCCGACTGCCATTCCTCCCCTTCTTTTATCTCAAAAGGTCCTCCTTGAGTATACCCTATCACTGAGGAGTAATTCTTGTGGTAAGCCCCTATCGTTATTTGCCATTCTTGATTTAAATTATGGTTAAATGAAGCGGAAAATTGTTGGGATTGCTCGGGCGGCAATTCACTAGTACTCGGAAGCCAAACTTCATTCGGCAATCCAAATCCGCCAGAAGAAAGTAAATGGAAATACTGATTCATTTTTGTATATCCGAACTTCAAAGAAGTATTATATCCAAGGTTTAATTTAGATGAAAAACGAGGCTGAAAAGAAGTGAATGTCTTTCCTGGCGAAATAATCTGAGAAAAATGTCCTCCTAAGTTTACTACTAATAATCTTCCAAAACGGAATTCATTCTCAATGTATGCCCTTATTTCTTGGCCCGTAATCTTGAGGCTATTTGTAGATATTGAATCTCTAATAAGTAACAAATCGGGATTAAGTTCAGTATCAGCGGGACTTCCATAATCTACTCCAGGGGTCAACTTATGAGAAGTATAACTGGCACCTATCCTAAGGTAAAAGCTTTTCTTGGCATACCAGTCTAATTCATATGAAGCAATTTGATCCGATATATCTGATCCAAAAAGTTTATAATTGAAATTTAGCTTTTCATTATTTGTTCCAGGATTGATTCTGGTTCGATCAAAATCAAAACTTTCAAAATTGAATGTCGTATTACTTAGACTCGCACGACCAAATACTTTTGAGGAATACTGATGGGTCCATCTTAAAGTAGCTATTTGATTTCCCCAGAACAGATCCGTTTGATCCAGCTCTTCAATTTCTTGATCAAAACTGCGCTCTTCAGAACCTATTACCTGATTAAAATATTTATCCCTTCCTGAATAGGCACTTAAAAATATTTGATCTTTTTTACCAAGATCAAAATTTAGCTTCGCATTGAGGTCATAGAAATAGAAATTGATCTGTCCTTCTTGATCATTTCTTTCTAATTGAAATTTTGAGAAGGGTTTAAGCCAAGGATCCACGATTGTTCTTCGGCCAGTGACAAAAAAGGAGCTCTTTCCTTTCGAAATAGGCCCTTCAATCGTTCCTTTTGCAATAAGTGGGCTAATTGAGAACTCTCCATGAAATTCTTGATTATTCCCTTCTTTCGTTTGGATATCAAACACTGAACTAAGTCTCCCGCCATATCGAGCAGGAATTCCCCCTTTTATGAGCCTAGCATTTTTAATCGCAGAGGAATTAAAAACACTAAATAATCCTAAGGCATGTCCAGTATTATAAACAGGAACACCATCCAATAAAATCAGATTTTGATCTATTGATCCACCCCTTACAAGAAGTCCTCCAAATCCGTCAGCTTGTGTGGTAACTCCAGACCTCATTTGGGCCAAACGAATTATATCAGTCTCTCCTCCTAAACCAGGCAATGAAGCAAGCAAATCTAAAGGCATTTGGTCATATTGCTCTGCCTGTTTTGACTTTTTGGGGACCTCTGAAGTAATTACTATCTCATTCAGTAGATTGTATGCATTCATGTATACATCTAAGTCAATGTTGTCAACCGGCGTAATCTGTTTTAGAATTGTTTGGTATCCTACATAGGAAAAAGTAAGATTATATGTTTGACTTCGAGGAATAGAAATACTGTAGAAACCATATTCGTTAGTCACTTCGGTATAACTAAAATCCGAAGTAAACACATTAACATGCGCTAGAAGCTCTCCACTTTTTTCATCCACTACCCTGCCACTAATAGTAACGATATCGTTTAGTAAAGGAATATACTTTTCTACTATGACAAGCTGATTTCCAACGATTTTATATTTGAGATTTGTATTGATCAGTGCGTTGTCCAAAGCAAGGCCCAACTTTAGATAATTAGCAGAAAGTGTCACATTCTTATCAGGAAGAATAGGTGTATCATAGCTGATATTAACACCACTTGCTTTACTTAACAATAACAACGCACTATCTAAAGGTACGTTTACAAGATCTATTGTTATCTGCCTTTCGTCGGGAAATTGTTGAGCAGAGACACCTTGGCATATTGCTATACAAAGCGTAAGAATATAAAAATATTCAATGAATTTCGGATACCACCTTGCCATATGTCTTCGCAAATGCACTCAACATTAGTTCATAAAAATGTGAAGATAGCAATACGAACTGGCTCAATAGTTAAAATATGAATCCAGTAGATTAAGTAAATTCAACTACTCACAACTACCCGTAATCGCATAACGACTTCTTGGCAACTCCTTAATTGTTATCTTCGGGTAACTCGTTTGCATAGCGCTAAGCAATTCTTCAAGATTCTGAGATTGCACTAATGTATTGTTGTATACACAACTGAGTTCCGCATCTGATATATCAAATGTCACTCCAAAGTATTTGCTTAACATAGGAAAAGCCTTTTTCAAAGGAATATTCCTCAACTTTAAATTGTCAGAATTACTTAAGACAATTGGCGCCGATGATTCGAACTTTTTACTTTTCCGGGTCTTAGTGTTTATTTCTCCTGTCTGCCCTGCTGTAAGAATCCGCTCCGAGGCATAGGCTCCTTTGGTAAATAGCTTTACGGTACCTTCTCGTACGGAAATCCTTGCTACTTCGTCACTATGGGTACTGGATGCTTTGAAAGAGGTCCCTAGTACTTGAGCATAAACTCCTTCTCCCATGTTTATAATAAAAGGTCTTTCAGCATCTTTTGCCACATCAAATATCGCATTACCAACAAGACTTATTTTTCTTTCGGATGATGAAAAAGCCGTCATAGCGACAGAAGATCCTTCTTCGATCCAATACTTAGTATTGTCTTCAAAAGATGCAAATTCTATATTTTCGATCTTCGGAGTGCCTGTTGTTCCAGAATTATTGGTAGCACTAAAATAATACGCTAAAAATGAGAGAGCTAAAACTAAAAAAGCCGCACCTGCATATTTAAGAATATTATTATTAGAAGGAGTCGTTTGCGTAGCTGAGCGATCATCTGAAATTCGCTGCATAAGGTTCGCTTTAGCTCCAGAAGCATTCCATTTATTCGTTGGAAAGTATTCTTGGCTGACATTCCATATTAATGAAAGATCCTGTGCCACATTCATAGCGGGCACTTGTTTCTTCAAAATTGCTAGTTCTAAGGTCTCTGCTGAAGTCAATTCTCCAGTGAGTTCCCTATGAACGAGGCTGTATATTCTTACATCCATCATAGTAAAAGGCATAAAGGTTCATTCATAGGACAATTGATTGGGTTTGTTACCCCTATGGCAAAACAAAAAAATAATTATTTTAACTCGCATGGTGGTGGACTTCATGATGGAGAATTTTCAATGCTTTTGATATTTGATTCTCCACCGTTTTTATCGATATTCCTAAATTTGTCGCTATTTCCTGATAGGACATACTTTCAAAACGACTCATACTGAAAATAATCTTACATTTCGGTGGTAATCCATCTATTGCTGAGAAGATACGCTGTTCTAACTCCTCATGTTCCAGATGCAACTGACCAGAAACTTCATCTGCAGGAAGATCTATAGCTGCGTTTTCATCTTGACTGAAAACCATTTTTTGTTTCTTGAGATAATTCAGACCACGATTTACCGCTGCCCTTCTCAGATATGGGCGAAGTGCAGTTTTGATCTTAATAGATTCCCTTTTTTTCCAGAGATCAAAAAATAGATCTTGAACGACATCCCTGGATGCCTCGTAATCGTGTATTACGCGATAGACAATACTGCATAAATAGTCGAAAAATCTGTCGAACAACAATGCTATCGCTCGCTCATCTTGCTTATCGAGCAATTCTACAATATCTGAATCTTGATTATAACTTTCCATAATTCCACGAGATGCAAAGCTATTGATTTCCTATAACATAAAAGCCTTTAAAGCTGCACTTAACATCTCACGCAACGAAGATAATCTTATTCTACAATTTGAGAAGTTAATGCTTACTTACAACCAGAGGTTCAAAGGATTATATATCTTGTCAAATTTAATACCTTCAAGTAATGGATCTAAGCTTCTTAGAAAGAGACTATACCGTGCCTTCTACTTTTCTCTATCTCTTTACCATATTTAGTGTAATAATCTTTCTTCGTTACATATTTCTATCGAGTCTATATCAAAAAATGGTCTACGATAAAATTGCAGTATTCATCCCATCACGCATCATTTCAAGTAAATATCCAAAGGATCAACAGGTCCGAGAAATTATTTGGTCAGGGATCAGCTCAATACTCTTTGCTATTATTGGGGTCTTAATGATTATGGCATGGCAATCCGGAATAACTCGCATATATACTGATTGGGCGACCTATCCACTCTGGTATATTCCTATTAGCGGTTTACTTGCTTTGTTAATGCATGAGACTTACTATTATTGGTTGCACCGATGGTTTCATCATCCTTCCGTCTACCGATATCTACACAAGGTTCATCATGACAGTATTAATACCTCCGTTTGGACTTCATTCAGCTTTCACCCTATCGAAAGTATCCTTCAGGCTATTATTATCCCACTTATTACTTTTGTGATTCCAATGCACCTGAGTGTCCTATTATTCCTACTTATCTTTATGACGATCTCAGCTATCATTAATCATGCAGGAGTAGAAATATTTCCAGCCTCTTGGTTCAATCATCCTCTATGCAAATACTTCATTGGCTCTACTCATCATGACCTCCACCATCGACGATTTACTAAAAATTACGGCTTATATTTTACTTTTTGGGATCGCTGGATGGGAACAGAAAGTTACGAATATGAAGAGCGTTATAAACATGCTACTGATCCGAAACGAGTCTAAGCATCAAATCTTATAAGTATACTCTCTTTTCCGCCTTGACCAATTTCTTATTACGATGCACTTCAAGATAGTGCTCATTTAAAAGAGCGTCTTGTGGATCACTACCAAATTCTCGATTGTACTTATTCTTAGATAATCTCTGACGCTGGGCTTCATAGAGTGTAACAGCACATGCTACAGAGATATTCAAACTTTGAACGAATCCATGCTGTGGAATAACAAAATTGGAGTCGATATAAGTTTGAGCCTCTTCCGAAATCCCAGAGTGCTCATTGCCAAACAATAACGCAGCCGAATCAGATAAATTTAGGTCATAAAGATCCTTACTATCTTCTTTTATAACAGTACCAAAGACATGATCATACTTAAACTTAATTGCATTAAAAGCTTCAGATAAATCGGTAAAATAATGAATCTTAATCCATTGTAAAGCCCCCGATGCACTCGTGATTCCGATATCCAATCCTCTTTGCATTAATAAGGGATCCGTATAGATCACATAGATTTCTGATATACCCACTGAGTCGCAAGACCGCAGGACTGCACCAATGTTGTGAGGATCGTGAACATTCTCTAAGACCACCGTCAAATCATGCTGTCTGGAAGCAACTACATTTTTAATTCTCTCTATTCTCTTTGGATAGATATGCATTAACGGATATCTTTTATATCAAAATGATCTGTATCAAACTCTATAAGATATAAATGATCATTGACTAAGAAATCTGGTCTTTCAGAGCCTTCTACCTTATGATATGGTTTTATATTGATCTTCATCTGCATTAGATCCAGTGATTCATTTTGCATATAGTAGTGGAAATACTGACCATGATTCTCTAAACCATACGCTATAAATTTCATCACATCATATCCGTAGTAAGAATCCTTGGTTGGTAGCCACCCGTAAGAATTATAATACTGGCTCCTAAAGTTTTGTACGTCAGGATTGCGTGGGTCTGGGAATCTAAACTCACAAGTACGAGTATTAATATTTTTGAATATATTTATATCAATCCTATCACTATTAAGTAACATGGGCATTGTATAAATATAAATATCTGAATCTCCCTTTTCCGCGTAAAGTTTACGTAAGCAGGAATATACATAAGCATCATCTGTAGAAGCGTATTGAGGAAGGATAAAAGCTTGCGCACCTTCTTCTAAAACTTCTATAAATAATGAATCTTCATTCATCAGTTGGTCCATCGAAAGTATTAGCTCATTGTACGGAGTCACCTCAGGAAGAGGACTATTCCTTTCATTGATTCTCCGAATGACTCTAAACATCGTCTGATCCGCTCTTTCCTCCCTACCCAACATATATACTTTAGATCTATCAAAATTATCATTGATATGCTCTAACATTTTTTCATAATAGTTAGTGATACTCGGACGCAATTGAAGATAAAATACATTCTCTTCTGTGATCTTAGTCGAAGAGCCCCAAGGTGAGATGAGGGGTACTCTATTGCTTTTCGCCCATTCCGCAGTTTTGGATATAATGGCAGAGTCGTAAGATCCTATGATTAGATCTGGTTGATCTCGATCCATGTCTTCTAAGATAGAAGAGAGCTTGGTCAGGTCTCTATCTGTATAATACGTTTTTACTGATATTCTTACATCAGCTTGTTCCTTCCCCGCGAGCTTCATCCCAGCGTAGAAGGACGCAAATTTTTCATTATTGCTACTTAGATTCGGAATAGCAATACTTTCATCAATCCTGAAAGGCAACAACAACGCAATTTTATAATAGTCCTTTTTTACTTTTTCTAAAAGGTAAGACTCAACTCGCGCGTCGTCAGAAGTTATTGGCGGAGAATCTTCTTCTGGCACTACAGTCCATTGAACTGTATCTACAGGAATGGCTACAACTTCCTCTTCTTTTTCCTTATGCTTATCAGGATCGAGTACTTTAGTGCCGCGTGCAGGAGTACTAGACGCACAACTAATTAGCAGCCCAAGTGCAATTAGAACAATGATGATTCTATTCCCACTCAATTGTAGCAGGAGGTTTTGTTGAGATATCATATACGACTCTATTGATTCCTTTTACAGAATTTATTATTTCATTTGAGATTATAGCTAAGAGCTCATAGGGTATTTTGCTCCATTCGGCCGTCATTGCATCCGTAGAATTCACTGCTCTTAACGCACAAGTGAACTCATAAGTACGTTCATCCCCCATTACTCCTACTGACTTCACTGGCAGGAGAATCGCTCCTGCTTGCCAAATCTTATCATACCAACCATGCTTCTTTAAAAGATCTATATAGATGGCATCCGCTTCTTGACATAATCTTATTTTCTCTTTACTTATCTCTCCTAATACTCTGATTGCCAAACCTGGACCAGGGAATGGATGCCGCTGAACAAATGAATCAGGAAGCTTGAGTGCTGTGCCCAGTCTTCGGACTTCATCTTTAAACAGCATCCGAAGTGGTTCGAGCAATTTTAAATCCAAATAATCTGGAAGCCCTCCAACATTATGATGAGATTTTATTGTAGCAGAAGGTCCATTAACGCTTACGGATTCGATTACATCGGGATATATCGTTCCTTGGGCAAGCCATTTGATTTCCTTTTGCTTCTTCGCTTCCACGAGGAAAACATCAATGAATGTTTTTCCAATTGCTTTACGTTTCTTTTCGGGATCAGAGACCCCTTCGAGTTCTGATAGAAATGCTTCTGAAGCATCTATACCCTGAACATTAAGTCCTAATTCTTTGTAGCCACTCAGCACTTCTTCATATTCATTCTTACGAAGTAGGCCATTGTTAATAAAGAATGAAACCAACCGTGATCCAATAGCTTTATGAATCAGAAGGGCAGCAACCGTAGAATCCACGCCTCCCGAAATCCCCAATAACACACTTTCTTCTCCAACCTTCTCCCGTATCTCTTGAACTGCTTGATCTATAAAAGATGCAGGTGTCCAGTCTTGCGAGCAACCAGCTATATCTACAAGAAAATTCTGTAATATCACTAATCCATCCAAAGAGTGCGTAACCTCTGGATGGAATTGAATCCCATAAACAGGATATTTGCTTTCTGTGTATTTATACCCTGCTATAGGAATATTCTCTGTAGACCCAATCACTTCAAAACCATCTCCTAGAGCAAGAATAGTATCGGCATGCGACATCCAAACTTGACTTGTAGCATCTACCCCATTCCAAAGCAGATCACTACTGGCTGGCAATAAACTTGCCTTTCCATATTCTCTTTTTTGTGATTTGGCGACTTTACCGCCATTTACATCCGCTATATACTGGGCCCCGTAACAAACGCCCAAAACAGGTCCTATTTCCAATATAGCGTCAAGATCGACATCAATACGAGAGTCGTCACTAACAGAACATGGACTACCAGAAAGGATCACTGCTTTAAATGTTCCTAATTCTGAAACATTACTATTATACGGGTGTATCTCACAATAGATGTTAAGTTCACGAACTCTCCTCGCGATAAGCTGAGTATATTGAGATCCAAAGTCTAAAATCAAGACTTTATCTTGGGCAGATATCATAAGTATCTAATTAGATTAACAATTGAATAAAGGCCTTTATTTCGAACTATCTCCTAATCCTCTTCCCTCTTTCTGAATCAGTCCGTTCTCGGTAAAGTCTTTCATAATCCGATCCACAACTCCATTTATGAACTCTTTACTCTTCGCTGTACTATAATGTTTAGCGAGATCTACATATTCATTTATGGTCACTTTAGTAGGAATTGATGGAAAACCCATTAATTCACAAGTAGCCATCTTAAGTAAAATCATATCTATTACAGCAAGTCGCTCACTATCCCAATTATTCAATGTTGGTTGAATATATTTAAGGAGTGTTTCATCACCTTTAATAGTCTTTTCAAGTAATTGAAATCCAAATTCATTGACAGTTTCATCACTTGGATAATGAGACATGAAAAATTCATCATTGGTCTCCGGAAGTGATTTGAGGCTCTTCTTCACCGCTCCTACAACTACGCTTTTATCATCTTGCCATGTACCATATAGATCTTCCATAACATCATTGAAGAGCTCATTCTGACGACATAGTCTGTATAACTCCAACAAGATGTCGAGGTGTTCCTTCGGTCCAGAATCTTCTTTGATATATTTTAGATATTCCTCCGTCTTGCTGAATTCCTGATAGATACTTTCGCAATAACTCGCGATATCCATCTGAGCTATTGGCAGCGCCTTCAGTTTCCTATTGAGAGGCAGATTCTGTTCCAGATTCTTAACTAAAGAATTATTATAAAGCTTATCCTTAAAAACTTTATCATTTTCGGTCGGTAGCCGTTTAGCTTTTCTTTTCTTGAGATCTTCGGATGATAACTTCGCTATCTCTACTAAAACATAGAGATTACTCAGGTACAAACTAAAGGTATCCTCAACAAAATTCCAATACCTTTTCTTCGCCTCCTCTAAACCCAGTTGCTCATCCCGGTTTACGGAGAAGAGCAATTGCATTGCTTTTATGCGTACGCTTCTTCTACTAAGCATTTATATATTTAAAATTACTATATGACAAAGGTAAAATAATATCCTACTTCATCACTGTAAAAATGACTCTTCTATTTCTTTAAATTTTGGTAATTTTTTATAATGCCATTTATTAAGGATTTTACCCTTTTTTAATATAACAATCCCAGGGTTTGAGCGCACTATTGTTTTTATTAATTTATCATCCGCAATTCCATAAACGGCATCCAGACCTACATCTTTTCTAAAGTCTTTGATTTGGGCATCATCAGCACCAGAGATTACCGCGAATACCTTTACACCAGAAGCTTTGGCCTCCTCCGCAAAAGGAATAACTATATCTCTATATCGCTCTGCATAATAATCCTTCCAATGATAATCAATGTAAGGTTCCGTTCGTGATCTTACCTCTTTGATATTTCTATCAATAAACGTTGTCCCGTCTTCTCGTAATAATGTATCACGGCTATATATAGTATCATTTACCACTCTTGAGGCCGGAGATCCTGTGCCATATAACTCATAAGCAAAAATTAATAAAACAGGATCATCACTTTCTAATATCTCCCCATTTAAGGGCACATAATCTGGAGTTGTAATGTCAAAATCACTAATCTTAGTTGTCGCAATAGTAGGTTCTGAAGAGACTTGTTCTAATTCCCAATCTGTCGTAGGATAGTCCTTAAAACTACTCAAATAAGTAGCATAGGGTATAGTTTTCGTTTCTCCAGTGGACTTGTTCGTTACTTTATAATCTGTAATCTGTACACTGGCTAAAGCGTCTTGCTCTAGTTGCATGATCTCACCAATATTCACGGTTTTCTTAAAAGGGCGATAATCAACTCGTGGAATATCCCAGATATAGTTACTCAAACAATATATTAGTAATCCAACAGTGATTACCGATACAAGTATGCTCCTCACATTATGGGAAAACCATTCATGCAAGGACTTTGTCGCTATTAAGAAATAGACTGCAGGAAAGAGTAAAAAGACATCTTTGAAAAATGAAGTTTTAGGTTCCAATTTTATGTAGTCACCAAAACAACCGCAATCCGTAACCTTCATGTTTGTAGCATCATATGCTCCCCATCCTCCGAAATCAAAGAAGTTGACATCTCCAGGAACATATCCTGTCAGATAAGTAAACCCGGTCAAAGCCGTAAAAAACAAAACAAGAATGAAAAACGCCCAAGCCGTCAATTTAGGCTTGTGCCCTATAATTAGCATCGCTCCTAAGACGATCTCAAAAATGATTACTAAGACCGAAAACCCAATAGAATACTCCGACAATAAAGGAAACAATGGTGCAATAAAACTCAACCAAGTTTCTGCAAAAACAGCTTCAAACTGATCAAAATAGTCGACCATTTTGTAAGCTGTTCCTAAAGGATCATCTGCCTTTACCTTTCCAGAAAACACAAAGAGAGCTCCACAAAAATTCTGTAAATATGAAGTAATCCAATTGATGTCTTTTTTAAAAACATATTTGGTAATGAGGGTAAGAAATATTGCAGCTATAGCTACTCGGAATAATAATATAGTTAGCGTCATGGTCTTAATTAGTCTTCTCTAATAGAATCAAAGCGAATACGCAATAGTTTATAATATCTTGGTAATTAGCATCAATTCCTTCGGAAATAATCGTATTTCCAGCGTTCTCTTCTATGCGTTTGATACGATGGACCTTCATTAGGATGATATCGATAATACTCGAAGGGCGCATCATCCGCCATACTTCTCCGTAATCATGATTCTTATTCAACATAAGTTGACGCGTGGCACTTACTTGTTCTTCATATTCTTTTTTCAATTCCTCCAGCGACATATTATCCTCAAGTTCAGCCCCTTTGAGCAGTTGTATTAATGCCATTATTGAATAATTGATCAATCCATAAAACTCACCTTCCAAGGGATCATCCACTTTCTGATGTCCTTTCTCATCTATAGAGCGTACTCGAGATATTTTGATCAGGATTTGGTCGGTAAGAGATGCAGGTCGCAATACGCGCCATGAAGGACCATAATCGGAATTCTTCTTAATAAATATAGCTCTACACTTATCTAAATAATGATCGAAAGACTGTTCTGTATTCACGAGTAGAATTATAATCGAATAAAGGGGCTAAGATAATGGCTTATGCATTACAACAAAACTTAATATACCACTCATTAACACTTAAGCTACATTTGAGGTAATGTTGGATTACTATCAAACGATTAAAAGCCCATCTGAAGGTATATTCAAAGATAGGGGCAGTAAGTTCTTCGCTTATGCCTATCCTGTATCGCATATAGAGGCTGTAGAACTCCGCTTAGGGGAGCTATGCCTAATGCATCCTAAGGCAAGGCACGTCTGTTATGCCTATCAAATAGGTCTGGATCAAAATCTATATCGTATAAATGATGATGGGGAACCTTCAGGTACTGCAGGACGCCCGATCTATAATGAGATATTGAGTAAGGAATTAACCGACATTGTAATTGCCGTGGTAAGATATTTCGGAGGAACAAAACTTGGTGTGCCTGGGCTTATAAATGCCTATAAGTCTGCAACTCAAGATGCTATGCTCAGTGCAGATATTGTAACCAAATTTATAACCCAAACCCTAGAGATTACTTACAAACCCAAAGATATGGGACGTCTATATGATATTATAAAGCGATTGGGAATAACCGACATTAAAAATGAATACGGACTGCAACCTTCTCTAATATTGGAACAACGCAGATCAAAGGCAACAAAAACTGTGAAACAGATATATGCCCAATACTACGGCTATGGTATTGACGATATTACTGATGATTTTGAATCATCCGATATCAAAATAGAAATTATTGACTTATGAGCGATCATGAATTACTTCGCATTGGACTCACCGGAGGAATAGGTTCGGGTAAGACTACCTGCGCCGCGATATTTGAAGCATTAGGTATTCCTGTCTATTATAGCGATGCCAGAGCAAAAGCTATTATGAATACAAATGATCAACTAAGAACTGAGCTTAAAGAAGTCTTCGGTGAAGAAAGTTACCTGTCTGATGGATCGTTGAACAGGAGTTATTTGAGCAGGCTTATATTCAAAGACAACTCGAACATCGCAAAAATCAATTCGATTGTTCATCCTGCTGTTAGAAATGACTTTATTAAATGGTGCGAAGAAAACATAACCTCCCAGTATGTCCTTCAAGAAAGTGCACTAATGTTTGAAACAGGATCTTATAAGTCTTTCGACAAAAATATTCTTGTAGATGCTTCTGAAGAAATAAGAATCGATCGAGTTATGAAACGTGATGGCATACCCGCTGAACAAGTCAGAGAAAGAATGGCAAAGCAACTCCTTTCATCGGATAAGCGAAAGTTAGCAGATTTTATTATTGAAAATGATGGAAACCAGGGCCTCGTAAAACAAGTTGTGGCGATTCATCTGAGCATATTAGAACTGTAAGAAGACTAATCCTCTTTTTCAGCATTCCACAAGTACTCCTCTACTCCTTCAATGGTGGCGAAGTAACGCGCAAGTGTAAAGAAGTAATCAGATAAGCGATTTAGATAGATTATAAGTAAATCATGATTATTAATCTCTCCTTCTATCGACAATACTCGACGCTCGGCTCTTCGACAAACAGTACGGCAGATATGTGCTTTCGCTATAGTCTGCGAACCCGAAGGAAGAATAAATGCAGTCATAGGCTCAAGAACCTCTGTATATTGATCTATCCATTGTTCAAGTTCAGCAATATTAGCCACTTCTAACGCCGGATATGAATCGCTTTCTACACCGTCCCTTGCAAGAATAGATCCTATATTAAAGAGAAGATATTGAATCCTAGCCAACTCATCGTTTATCAATAAGATATGGCACTTCGACATTAAGTCTCCGATAAAAGCATTGAGCTCATCTACAGTGCCATAAGCTTCAATAAGACTATTAAACTTCTGGATACGCCTTCCGCTTGCTAAAGATGTCTCTCCTTTGTCTCCTCCTTTCGTATAAATCTTCATTCTGACTATTGTATCCCTTTCAAATTATAATGATGTGCAGGATCTGATGCTCTAATAATATTCTGATTTATCTCATCACTTTCGACAAGTCCATCCCGCAATCTAATAATTCTTCCTGCATGTTCTGCAATATCTGGCTCATGTGTAACAAGTATAATCGTATTCCCAAGGTCATGCAATTTTTCTAGTATTGCCATGATCTCTATCGAAGTCTTGGTATCCAAATTACCAGTAGGCTCATCCGCCAATATAATGGCGGGACTATTTACAAGTGCTCTTGCTATAGCTACTCTTTGCCTTTGACCTCCAGATAATTCGTTAGGCTTATGATCCATACGATCTCCCAGTCCTACCTTTTCAAGTGCTTCTTCTGCCATATCCTCACGTTGTGATTTGTTATATCCTCCATAAATTAGGGGCAACGCCACATTTTCCAAAGCAGAGAGACGAGGTAGTAGATTAAAAGTTTGAAAGACAAAGCCTATTTGTTTATTTCTTATCTCTGCTAATTCATCATCGTCCATATCGCTCACGTTTGAACCATTTAGTATGTAGGTTCCCAAAGTGGGGCTATCTAAGCAGCCTAACAAATTCATCAACGTAGACTTCCCTGATCCTGATGGGCCCATTAGTGCTACATATTCATTTTTTTTAATGTCGAGCGTTACGGATTTGAGCGCTTTCACCTCCATGGTGCCCATAATATATATTTTGGCAAGTGCGTCTGTACTGATCATTGATCCCATGTAATATTTCTATTTTTTCTTGATAAATTTACTTTGTTGGCTTCAGAAATTTTGGTACCGCAATAAATCCTTCATGAGTCTTGGGTGCATTATACAGTCCTTCTTCATTAGATAATTCATTTGCCACTTTATCATTCCTTAGCACATTGACCACTTCGCTCATATGCCTTAATGGCTCTATGCCTTCCGTGTCCACTTCTTGAAGTGTATCAAACATCTCTACTATTGAATCTAAATCAGATACGATTTGTTCTCGCTCTTCATTATTCAATTTTAATCTTGATAGCTTTTCAAGCTTCGAAATTACCTTTCCATCTATTTTCGTCATATTTGAATAGACATACGTTAATAAGTTATCGGCCAATCCATCGAAATCAGCAGAATTATACCACCAATTTGCAACTAAATCATCAACTTGCCGGATTATCAATGCAAAACTAACAACTTGAGGCAGTTAAAACATATAGCCGTATGCGGTAATATCGGCGCAGGGAAGACAACTTTGTGCGGAAAGCTTGCACAGCACTATGGTTGGGACGTCAGATATGAAGAGGCAGATAATAATCCCTATCTCGATGATTTCTATCATGATATGAAGAGATGGTCCTTTAATCTTCAGGTCTATTTCTTAAATAGTCGATATTCTCAATTACTTGAAATACAGAATGGTGATAGAGTCGTTATTCAAGATCGGACCATTTATGAAGACGCCTATATTTTTGCCCCCAATCTATTTGAGATGGGACTTATGGAGCAGCGAGACTTTAATAATTATTTCTCTTTATTTAAGTCGATGGTAAGTCAAATAGAACCTCCCGATCTTCTAATATATCTGCAAGCGGGTATCCCTACTTTGGTTTCACATATTCAAGAAAGAGGAAGGGATTATGAGGGAAGTATGAGTCTGGATTATCTGCGTAATCTTAATGAAAGGTATGAAAATTGGATAAAAAATTATACAGAAGGAAATAAGTTGATTATTAATATTGATGATCTGGACCTTAAGAATAATCCAGAAGATTTCTCCAAAGTCCTGGAACGCATCGATTCACAGATACATGGTCTATTTGAACCTAATAGTCATTAGTATATGATAGATCTTTCTTCACTAACTAAGAGATACTATACGATATCTGAAGTCAGCAAGATGCTGGATGTCAATAACTCTCAATTGAGATTTTGGGAAGGAGAATTTCGGCAAATAAGACCACAAAAAGGGCGTAATGGAATTCGGAGATATACGAAGGAAGATATAGCTGCTATTATCAAAATTCAGGATCTCTTAAAGAACCGAGGATTTACTATTGATGGCGCAAAAAAAGAATTAACGGCAGCAAAAAAAAGTACTAAGCTGGAATCTAAGAATACCATAGAAGGTGTTCTTGAAAAGTTGAAGAAAATTAGAGCAAGCCTCCCCTAAATCCCTTCTATTAGTGAAAATCGCTTATCGTTAACGACTTATCTGCAAGTCTCATATCCCCTTCTTCGTTAGAAGCTATAATTACTATGCGATTTGACTGCTCCCTTTTTAGCAATTCTTGATACCAATTCTTCCCTTCTTGATCTAAATAAGAACCAGGTTCATCCAAAAGTAAAATTGAAGAATCCGATAAGATAGTCAGATACAGTCCTACACGTTGTATTTGACCTGACGATAGACTTTTAGCTATAGACTTAGGAGAAACATTGACATTCATATTATGGAATATCTCTAACACACTCTGGGTATTTCGCAGTGGTTTATTCTTTATATAATAAGAGATCATTTCCACTACAGACAGATTCTTCAATAAGGAAACATAAGGCCCCCAGTAGCTAACATGCCTATAAACCTCTTCATTCGATATTTTCTTATCTACATCTTGGTAGTTAATACTTCCTACAGATGGCGATAGTAAGCCAGAAATCATCTTAAGAAGAGTGGATTTACCAGAACCATTATCGCCTTTTATAGCGTAGACGTGGTCTTCAGAGAATTCGTAATTCACATTTCGAAGTATCCAATTACTGGTATACCGTTTGGATATATTATCTAATGTGATATTCATTGAGCGCGATTAGAAACAAAGTCCTTTAACGATACATTACTTCTTTTACTGCTTTAATAACCTTTGCTGGATTCGGTAGATACTCTTCAACGAAAGGAGCGGCATAGGGCAAACTAGTATCCGCACTGTTAACACGAGTTACAGGTGCATCTAAATAATCAAAAGCGTATTTCTGAATTTCGTATGCTACTTCCGCTGAAACACCACAAAGAGGCCACGCCTCATCTACTACAACCAGTCGATTTGTTTTTTTGACAGATTCTACGATCGTCTTATGATCCAATGGACGTATTGTTCTTAGATCAATAACTTCAGCGCTAATACCCTCTTTGGCTAATTCTTGAGCCGCTGCTTTTGCAACCTCCATCATTTTATTGTAGGATACAATTGTTACGTCTGTTCCTTCCATTCTTACCGCTGCTTTACCAATAGGAACCAGATATTCTCCATCAGGAACTTCTCCTTTGAAACCATACATCTGCTCAGACTCCATAAAACAAACGGGATCGTTATCCCTAATAGCCGATTTTAAAAGCCCCTTACTATCCCCAGGATCTATAATCGAAACAACCTTCAGTCCAGGACAATTAGCCATCCAACTTTCAAAAGTCTGACTATGCTGCTGCGCCAATTGGCCCGCTGAGCCAGAAGGTCCTCTAAAAACTATAGGACAATTAAATTGACCCGCAGACTGAGACAACGTTTTTGCTGCATTATTAACAATCTGATCAAAAGCCAAGATCGCAAAGTTCCAAGTCATAAATTCTACAATGGGCCGAAGACCGTTCATTGCAGCCCCCACTCCTATTCCTGCAAATCCTAACTCTGCAATAGGCGTATCGATCACCCTTTCTGGCCCGAACTCATCGAGCATGCCCTTACTTACCTTATAAGCTCCATTATACTGAGCTACTTCTTCTCCGATCAAAAAGACATCAGGATCTCTTCTCATCTCCTCTATCATCGCCTCATTCAGTGCATCTCTTAGATTAAGTGTTCTTGCCATATATTTTTTTAGATTTCAGCAACAAAAATATAAATTATAATTTAAGGAATATACATTCGACTTAACTGTCTGACGAGTACGATACTTTCATTTCCTCCTCCCCTTGAGAATTTAATATCCTTTTATCTCAAAAGAATTGCTTAAAAGAAGTTTAATTAGACCTCTACAACTTGATAAAAGGCTACAAATAGCTAAGTTTCTTGAAATAGTTTATTCAAATCTAAGCCTCCAAATGTTCCAGAACTCATTAAAAGAATAACATCAAATTCTGAATACTCCATCTGTAGAAATTCCGTCAGTAAATTTTTATCAGAAAAAATTTCTGTTCCTTGACCGAAAGCATTTTTGACATCTACTGGATCAAGATTAGGTAATCGCTTCATCTCTAACGCATGTTTATCGAAATAGATCGCTGCGGAGTCTGCTTTAGATAAAGTATCCTTGTAATTAGGTAGAAACGCTGCTGACAAACTACTATATGTATGTAACTCATATAAAGCTAAAATTCTGCTGCCCTTATGATGCTCTTTGACGGCAGACATAGTCGCTCTAACTTTAGATGGTGCATGAGCGTAATCTAAATACACTATGGGATTGTCAGAAATTCGCTGTAGTCTTTTGCCAACTCCTTGAAACGACTCCATTGACTTAAAGAAATTATGAGGCTTAACTCCTATTGATTCGCAAGCGATTCGAGCCGCGTTCATATTGGCCAAATTATGATCACCAAATATTTTGAATTTATATTTCTCACCTTGCCACTCAACTAATTGTAAATCATTGATTTTAAGAGATTTATATGGATAAGATTCAAGCCCTACTTCTTGATCCAATATTTCTTTCAATATCGGATCAGATTGAAACCAAATGACTTTAGCTCCTTCTTCTTTTGCTTGCTTTACCAGCATCTTGAATTGCTCAATATAAATTTCGAGTGTAGGAAAAACGTTCATATGATCCCATTCTATCCCCGTAATAATTATGGTGTCACCATGATAATGCATCATTTTGGATGCCAAATCTATTCTCGAACTCAAATATTCGTCACCTTCTATAACTGCTACTGGAGCATCTGTTATAGAGACCATTCGATCAAATCCATCTAACATCCCACCTAAAGCATAATCACTTATTATACTTTCATGTTTCAAAACGTGCATTATCATCGCTGTAATCGTACTCTTACCGTGACTCCCGCAAACGACTATTTTATTTTTGTCTGCAATAGCCTCACCTATATATTCCGGAAATGATACGATTTTGACACCTAATTCTTGAGCTTTTAATAATTCAGGATTGTCAGCTTGAGCGTGCATACCCAGAATTATTTTGTCTATATCTGATGAAATGCTTTGTGCATTCCAGCCCATGCGCTTAGGAAGTAATCCAGCCTCTTTTAATCGTGAGTAGGCAGGATCATATATTTCGTCATCAGAACCAGTAACTTTATGCCCCAAGGCAAGGAGCTCAAGAGCCAGATTATGCATTACTTTACCTCCGATAGCGATTAGATGAATTCTCATAATTTCTCTACTAAAAATAGGGTGTCAGGATCTTATTCTTCTCTTTTATTTGAATATCAATATTAATTGAAAAAATATGCCGAAAAGGCCATGCGATTAATGTCGATACAAGCACAAATCTATTTATATTAGGGTAATATGTAATATAAATTCTAATGTATATAGCAGTGCGCGTACTAACAGAAGTACGATAAGCGTTATTGTCTCACATTTATATAACAAATGATATTCCTTGAAAAATACAACTCAAATGAAATCAAAAAGAAAAAATGCTGGAATCTATGCTGTTTTGGCATTGGGAATGATTTTTCTTTCCTCTTGTAACAGAGGGACAGGTTGCCCTTCTTCCTTCGATATACAGCCCCTATTCTCCTTCTTTGGATTCTAAAAAAGACTTCGCTGTAGTTAATACATCTAAGACTGCAGACGGGTCAGATACCCTTTATTCTTCAGTATTTGACGCTCACTATCATAGTTCCCATGGTGCAAAGCAGGAAAGCAATCATGTCTTCATTCAAGAAGGCCTGAATCACTATTCACGCCTTCATTCTAAGAACACTATTTCCATTCTCGAAATCGGGATGGGTACAGGTCTAAATGTGCTCCTTACATTATTATGTTCCGACGCTCCTCAAGTTTATTATACAACTATTGAGGGCTATCCAATTTCACCTGAACTTAGTAAGGAGTTAAATTATGCTGGCAATACTCAAGAGCAAGCCTATTTTGACTTGATCCATGAGAGTCCTTGGGAGGAATGGATTAACCTTAATGAATCCTTTAAACTCTATAAAAATCATAGCCTATTTGAAGAAGTTGATTATAAGGAACAATACGATATCGTCTATTTCGACGCATTCGCTCCCAGTACTCAACCTCACCTTTGGACTAAGGATTTGCTCAGTTCCATTGTCACTGCCATGAATCCAGGAGGTATTCTTGTCACTTTCTGTGCCCAAGGAGCTTTTAAGCGTGAATTAAAATCATTAAATCTGGAAGTGGAGAGAGTTCCAGGACCTCCGGGTAAAAGGGAGATGACGCGAGCGGTAAAAAAACAGTTTTCTTAGCTTTCTGTGTATATTCACCTCTATGAAAAAACTTGCATTACACTGGCAGATAATCTTAGGGATGTTAGTGGGCATCGCCGCGGGATTCTTAGCAATTCAATTCAACGGAGGTACAGATTTAATTCGAGATTGGGTAAAACCATTTGGTACGATTTTTATCAATGCCTTAAAACTGATAGCCGTTCCACTCATTGTTGCATCTCTTATCAAGGGTATTTCCGACCTTAAGGATATATCCAAACTCTCTCTTATGGGGGGTAGAACAATAGGCATATATCTACTTACAACATTGTTTGCCGTCACTATAGGATTATTAGCAGTCAATATTACCAAACCAGGAAAATTAATCTCTAAAGATACGCGAGAGCAACTAATTCAAAATTACTCTGGCGACGCTGCGGGAAAAATAGCATTGGCCAACGATCAAAAGATAGCTGGACCACTACAACCATTAGTAGATTTAGTCCCCGGTAATATTTTCAAAGCACTTTCAGATAATGGAAGTATGCTCCAAGTCATCTTTTTTGTTTTGTTTTTTGCGGTTTCTTTGATTCTTATTCCTCCAGAAATAGCCGCACCTGTGAAAGGCTTCTTCGATGGTTTGAATGAAGTGATTCTAAAAATGATAGACTTAATTATGCTTGCGGCTCCTATTGGTGTCTTTGCATTAATGGCAGCGTTGGTTGCAGAAAGCCCTTCAGCAGATATTTTCAAGGCACTCTTGGGATATGCTGCTACAGTTTTACTTGGCTTAGGAATCTTGATAGGAATCTTCTATCCGATGATTATGAAATTAGTAACTGGACGAAGTATAAAGTCCTTTTTCCAAGGTATCGCACCAGCACAATTACTGGCTTTTTCTACGAGTAGTAGTGCCGCTACTCTACCTGTGACGATGGAACGCGTTGAAGAACATCTTGGCGTTGATAGAGAAGTTACAAGTTTTGTGCTCCCCATCGGAGCTACTATTAATATGGACGGCACCAGTCTATATCAAGCTGTTGCGGCCGTATTCATAGCGCAGGCTTTTGGATTAGACTTAACCTTAGGTGCTCAGATTGGTATCGTTGCCACTGCGACATTGGCTTCCATAGGAACGGCTGCAGTACCAAGTGCAGGTATGGTTATGCTTGTAATTATATTAGGCCAAGCGGGTATCCCAGAAGCGGGCCTTGCATTGATATTTGCTATAGATAGACCACTGGATATGTGTAGAACTGTTGCGAACATAACTGGTGATGCTACTGTTGCAATGGTGGTAGGAAGTTCCCTTGGTAAATTAGGTGAACCTAAAATCAAGAATTGGGATGATCACTATGAAGAAGTGAAGTAATTCGTCTTGTAAGGTTGCTAGTTTTTTAGTTAGATAGGTGTATGCCGAAATCGTAAAATCAATAAAACAACGAGAATTATATTTCTCCCAAAATTGTTCAGATAAATCGCTTGGAAATCCGAAATTCGCCTTTCCAAAATAAAAAATTCGATATGGATGATAATATAGCTTTAGGAATCGGATCAAGAGTAAAACATCCAGCATACGGAGATGGTGTGATAATTGGTGTTAATAATACTATATATCAAGTGTGCTTTATCCAATATGGACTTAAGCCTTTAGGTAGGGATTATAAAAGCTGGGAAGTCATCGAAGAGATTTCCGCTGACAAAGAATTGACTTATAATAATCTCGAGAAGTCCCTTATTAAGATTTTAAGCTCTTGGAGTGATATTACAGAGATTGTACCATTAGGTGATAAATGGGAAGGAGGAACTATGAGTCTACAACCTTATGACTCCAACCTGAAGCCAAAAGAAATTCCAATAGAAGGTTTCTTTCATAAAATTGTAATGGTTCGAGATCGACTTCGGGTAATGGAGCAGCGTATCAATAGTAGTAAACTTAACGATGAAGAAAAGGTAAATCTTCAACAATACATTACTCGGATTTATGGAAGCTTAACCACTTTCAATGTTTTCTTCAAATACAAAGAAGACTATTTTTCAGGAGACAAGAAATAATTATGTTCAAACAACTTGCAGGTAGTCTTATATCCATTCTTCTTGTTTTTTCTTCTTGCATAGAAATCACGAGACCTTATTCTAAAATCCCTCCAGGGATATGGAGAGGAGAACTCACTCTTGAGAAAGATGCCATTTTGCCTTTTAATTTTGACATCTCGTATGACGCTGATGACGAACTTATTATGACAATCCACAATGCTGAAGAGCGCATTGTGATAGACGACATAAGCTTCGGTCGAAATAAGAAATTGAAAGATACTCTTGTAATTGACTTTGTTATTTTGGATACTTATCTTGATTTAGAATATAAGGAGAATGTTCTGGAAGGATTCTGGTATGTACCCAATAGAGAAGATTATAAGAAAATTCCATTTGTTGCTTTTTTTGGTAAAAACCACCGATTTTCAACAGATAAAAAAGCACCCTTATATGATGTGGAAGGAATTTGGGCAACACAATTCGAAATTGAAACAGCGGATGAATATACAGCGATCGCCGAGTTTAAGACCGACGAAAACTTTTTAACAGGAACTTTTAGAACTGAAACGGGAGATTATAGATTCTTGGAAGGAACGGTTCAAGGGGATCAACTGAGTTTGAGCGTATTTGATGGTAGCCATGCTTTTCTGTTTACCTCTAAACTAATGGAAGATAAAACGCTTATAGGAAAGTTCTATTCTGGCAACCATTATAAGACAAATTGGATAGCAAAAAAGAACCCAAATGCCGAGTTGAAAAATCCATCTACACTTACTACAATTATGACTTTGGATAATCGCATAGCTCTCGAACTCCCCAACACTGATGGACAATTGGTAAATATTGCTAAAGGAAAATATGAGGACAAGGCAAAAATTCTAATGGTAATGGGAACATGGTGTCCTAATTGCTTAGAAGAATCCAAGTATGTGATTGAATATTTAAAAGAGAATAAATTATCAAATATCGAAGTCTTGGCTGTTGCATTCGAACGTCATAAAGATCCGATAAAGGCGAAAAAAATGATTGAGCGGTATAAGGAGCGTCTTAACATTCCTTATGAAATATTATATGGTGGAACTTCTTCCAAAGAAGAGGCAACCGAAGTATTAGGATTTGTAAATGAAATTTCGTCCTTTCCGACTACTTTTTTTATAAATGCAAAAAATGAAGTGCAATCAGTTCATACAGGATTCAATGGTCGGGCTACCAGTAAATTTGAAGAATTTGAATCTTACTTTGAAAATCAAATAAAAGCACTTACCAATTAAAAGATAATTATGTTGAAGAAAATTGTTTTAATAACTGGAGCTACTTCAGGGATAGGTAAAGCTACTGCCAAAGTATTTGCTAAGGCAGGATATGATCTCATACTTACTGGCCGTCGCAAAGATCGTCTAAAGCAAATGAAGCAGAGATTTGTAGAGAAATACGCCATTAAGGTTCAAACCTTGGCTTTTGATATTCGTGATAAGCAAGCAGTGGTAAAAGCACTTAAAACTCTTAGACCCAATTGGAAAAATATTGATATTCTAATAAACAATGCTGGACTTGCCAGTGGTCTTGCTCCTATTCATGAAGGGAATACTGATGATTGGGATATCATGCTCGATACCAATGTTAAAGGATTACTTTATATATCTCAGATAGTGAGCAAAGGAATGGTGGCGCGAAAGAAAGGGCATATAATAAACATAGGCTCAACCGCCGGCCAAGAAGTCTATCGTAATGGCAATGTGTATTGTGCGTCGAAATATGCGGTTAAAGCATTGACCAAAGCGATGCGATTAGATTTTTATGACAAGAATATTAGAGTCTCACAAATTTCACCCGGAGCCGTCGAAGAAACGGAATTTTCGTTAGTAAGATTCAAAGGAGACAAAGAGAGAGCTGCTATATACAATGAATTCAATCCATTAAAGTCAAGAGATGTTGCTAAGGTTATATTCTTTGTCGCTTCTCAACCTAAACACGTGAATATTCAGGATGTTCTTTTTATGGGAACACAACAGGCTTCTGCTACCCTATTTGACAAAAGTGGTAGAAGGTTCGATTCGTGAGATACGCCTCTTAGGGAAGTTCAAAAGACATCCCCATTACGAGATATGATTGCAGGTGTTCATCTGTTAAATCGATTGCGATCGTTTCCTGTCGACTAACGCGTAGCGCATACTCTAAACCCAATCCTATTCCTTTGAAAAATTTGATTTTCACGCCATTACGCCACGTGAAATTAGAGAGAAAATCGAGCTCTTCATAGCTTATAAAGCCTGAAAAATTAGATTGAAGGCTAATCCTTTTCTCTATACTCTTGGAATATTCGAAGATTAACTTGGCCCCCAAAGAAGACTCGAACCCTTCTTCATCAGCTAAGGCGAACTCGTAACTAATAGGATGCATGATGCTTACTAAGTCCAAATTTGGCGTCCATGTAAACCCTAAACTCATATCAAGATAGGAAGGATTTATCGTTTGGTCTATTAGGTTACTCTCCCACTCTGACAATGCCGACATTGCTATTTCTGGACAAATGTTATATCCGTAATGCGTAACCAACTGCAACATATCGGCAATCTTCTCGAATTGAGCTTCTACATCTTCATCAGAACGCCTAAATTTTTGCCAACCTACATTTATTCTAGCTTGATTCCGCCAAAAATGATTTTCTCCTTTCTTATTAAGAAATCCATTGACCCCAAGATTAAAAGACGATGCCGACGAATTAATATTCTCTCCTCTATTTGCCCAATTGGAAAAACTATTAAAATCAAATCCACTTAAAGCCCCTCCTCCTATCTTCCAAATTGGATATTCCTGAAGTGAGTCCTTAATGAGCGCTAATTGTTTATTGAGAGAATCAATTTCTTTCTGATGTTTGGAAACCCTTTCCTTTATAACTTCTTGAATCGTTAATGTCGATGTTACAAGCGTGTCTTGAGAAAAAGCTATCAAGTGAACCAAAAGAAAGACTAAAAATACTAACGCTCTATACATACATAACTGGTTATTAAGTATGATATAACGCCAAAATCAATCCAAACCGTATTACAGCACAACAAAAATATAATAGATATGAGTTAGAATATTAACTACAACAAAAAAAGCACCCTTCAACAAGATGAAGGATGCTTAATATTTCAGGGATATATCTTTGTTTTATCTAATCAAGTTTATGTGTCCCCTTCTCAATATTTCAGTTCCATCTTCACATACAGCTCTGAGGGCAAAGGCAAAGACATCAGGGGACAATTCTTTTCCTATATTCTTGTGTCTACCATTCCAACCTTCAGCCACCAATCCGCCACGATAAACTTCCTTCCCCCATCTGTCCATTACTTGAAGATCGACAGATTCAAGGCCATTTCCTCGCACCAACAAAATGTCATTCTGACCATCATTATTAGGGCTAAATGCCGTAGGTAAAAATACACTTTCATCATCTGCACATAATGGCGTAGCAACTGTTATAGTTATTGAAGCTTCACCAATACATCCCGTGTCATTATCTGTAACTGTAACTGTATAAGTAGTTGTCGTACCTGCTTCTGGCATAATTATTCTGGACGGATCAGTACTTTCGTCTTCCCAAACATAAGAGAAATTATCTCCTACAGGTGTAACAGTCAAAGTTGTACTTTCTCCAAAATCCAACTCTGTTCCTTCTGAAGAATTTATGATTGCATCGATAGTTCCAAGTGATATTGGAACAGAAATCTCTTCACTACAATTATTAAAAGCATTATTAGTGACCGTGAGTACTAAGTCTTCAGCATTAGCAGGATTTACGGTTACTGTTGAAGAATCAGCACTTCCTATTATTCCAGTAGTTGAAGTCCATAAATATGATAAATCAGAATTCGTATTATCAGTTGCATTGATCACTAACTCCCCTCCTTGAGCACAAATTGGCTCTGTAGGTGCATCCGTAGTACCATCAAACACATACATAGAGATATTAAATCTCAATTGCATCGTACATCCATAAACATCAGACACGGTTGCTATCACAGTAGAGATTCCAGAAACATTCACCTCAACACTATCTCCAACAGCTAAAAAGATGTTATCTAAGTCGGTCCAGGTAATGACACTTCCGTTACTCATTGCTCTAAGCATAAGAGTGCTGTCACCACAAATTATTTGATCCAAATCTTGATCAGTAGTAATCTCAAGGATCTCAGGAACTTCATAGAAAAAGTCCGTAGGATCAAAATTACAAGTTTCCATTATAGACGATATCGTAGCCATAAAGATGCCTGATGTATCAAAAGAGATAGTTGGATTTGACACAATTGAGGTAATAGCATCTCCATTAATCACTCCAAAATTCCAGAATATATCTCCATCCTGATAGATAGGATCAATCATGAAATTCATATTCTGAGTGCCGCATTCGACATTTGCCACGGGATTAGGATCGATTACTGCGCTATATGGAATTCTAACTTCATCCATAAATACACATCCTTCTCC
>JBLIDB010000010.1:0-39724 GCA_047634015.1 Saprospiraceae bacterium | reverse complement strand
TACACTTGGGGTTATTGGCATATTGGCTCGTCAATACGATCAGGTGTCAGCTAAAAAGCAATGGAATCAGACACAATTGGAAAGAAATCGCGCGAATCGGAAATACCCAAAAAGTCATCACAACCAGAGGATACAATAAAGCAGGAGTTCAAATCAAAGTGCGCAAATGCTCACAGCCAGAAACCAAATTACGCCAACTTCATCAAGGGCTGGATATAAAACCAAGACCATTCACAAAATTAAAATCTGTAGTACACAAACTGAAACCCAAAAATCAAAAAACGCAACAAATACGCGCAATTAGCTCTGGTTGATGCGCAATCTGGGTTAAGCAGGCCCTAATTATTAGTGTAATGGCCCCTTTTATCAATTGACTATATTTCTCTTAGGCAGGACTTGTAAGGCATTTGATTTTAGGGTAGGACAGGAAGAGAGGCAAACAAAAGACAATTCTTTCCTCTAATTGAAGTCTTCAATTCACAACATTCACAGCATCACCCGAAAGAAAAGCTGCAATATTACCTACTACAATTGAAATAAGCCGTGCACGAGCGGCTTTTGCAGCCCAAGCATTGTGAGGAGTGATAATACAATTATCAAGACCGATCAAAGGGTGAACCATGGATGGCGGCTCAGCTGAAAGAACATCAATTGCTGCAGTCTGGTTAGGATGATTCAAAAGATGTTCTCCTAATTCTAATTCATTAATAAGCCCTCCTCTTCCTGTATTTATCAAGATGGCACTTGGCTTCATCAGATTCAGGAGCGAGTGGTTTACAATTTCGTTATTAGAAGTGGACAATGGAGCATGTAACGAGATGACATCGCTCTGTTTAAAAAGATCCTTTAGGCTTACAAATCCGACATCAGACGAAACGTATTTTTCTGGCGACCGAGTCGTTGCTATAACAGACATTCCCAAGGACTTTGCTATAACACCTACTTGTTGCCCAATCTTTCCATAGCCGTAAATGCCAAGCGTGAGGCCAGCAAGTTCCACCAAAGGAGTCAAGGAATGTGACCAGATTGACTTACTCCATCCACTAGATTGAACGAATTGATTATGCGCTTCTACTCTATTTGTGGCTGCCAACAATAAGGCAATTGCATGTTGCGCTACTGCATTCGTTCCATACCCTACGGCATTGCAAACAGGAATTTCTCTTTCTTTTGCAGCCTTAACATCGATATTATCGTATCCGGTGGCAAGTTGGCAAATGAGTTGCAAAGAAGGTAACTGGTCTAATTCCTTCCTTCCTATTTTAAGCTTATTGGTTATGATAATGGTAGCATATTTTGCTCTTTTCACCAGTGATTCTTGAGTTGTGTTTTCATACACGGTTACATCACCAAATTCTTCGAATGCTTTCCAGGATAGATCTCCAGGATTTGTCGCTTTTCCTTCAAGAATAACAATAGACTCCGCCATTAGGATTTGAGTTTATCTTTAAGATAATGAGCTGTAATGGATTTTTTACTTTTAATAAGATCTTCGGGAGTACCCTGGAATAAGAGGTTGCCACCATTGATTCCTCCTTCTGGTCCTAAGTCAATTAACCAGTCGGCGGTTTTGATAACTTCGAGATTATGCTCTACAATAACGACGGTATTACCTTGTTCTACTAATGCCTGAAAGGCAAACAATAGCTTATTGATATCATCAAAATGCAGTCCAGTAGTAGGTTCATCAAATATGAATAATTGATGTCCAGCAGAAGGCCGATTGTTGCCTAAAAACGAAGCAAGTTTTACACGTTGTGCTTCCCCCCCAGAGAGCGTACTTGATGCCTGGCCAAGCTTCACATAGCCAAGACCAACGTCATTCAGAGGTTTTAGTTTCTCAGTGATTTTTGGAACTTTAGCGAAAAAGGTAAGACTCTCTTCGATACTCATATTGAGGATTTCAAAGATGTTTTTACCAGCATATTGGACTTCCAGTACTTCGGGTTTGAATCGCTTGCCATTACAATCTTCACAAACGAGTTGAACATCAGCGAGAAACTGCATTTCGATTGTGATCTGTCCATCTCCTTGACAGTTATCGCATCTCCCTCCTTCTGTGTTAAATGAGAAATGTTTTGGTTTATATCCTCTAATTTTAGAAAGCTGTTGCTTAACCATCAACTTTCTAATTTCATCATATGCCTTCACATAGGTTACAGGATTAGACCTTGAAGATCTCCCGATGGGTTTTTGATTAATTAACTCAACACCATCCAGCATCTTGATGTCACCAGTGATTTCATCATGAGCACCAATTTTAGAAGGGTGACTGATCTGAAGTGCACGAAGTAATGCTGGGTGAAGAACGTGCTTGATTAAGGATGTTTTTCCAGAGCCAGAGACACCAGAAACTACAGTGATAGCCTGTAGCGGAAAAGTTACATCTATTCCTTTTAGATTATGTTGAGTAGCATTTTTGACGTCTATCTTATTAACGACTTTTCGCCTTTGTGCGGGAACAGGAACAGAAAGTGTCCCAGCAAGGTACTTATAGGTTAGACTTTTGGCTTTTGCGGATTTTAATTTTTTATAATCACCAGCATAGACGATTTCTCCACCATGTATACCAGCATTTGGTCCTACATCTACAAGGAAGTCTGCATTTCGGATGACATCTTCTTCATGTTCTACAACCACGACAGTATTACCCAGGTCTCTTAGTTTTTTCAGAACCTCTACAAGCTTTTCGGTATCCTTTGGGTGAAGTCCGATACTAGGTTCGTCAAGGATATATAAGGAACTTGTAAGATTACTTCCCAATGTTCTGGTAAGATTAATCCGCTGTGTTTCTCCTCCACTGAGAGTGGCTGCTTGACGATCTAAAGTAAGGTAAGACAGACCGATATCATTCATTACTGTAAGTCGATTACGCACTTCAAGTAAGATGCGTTTGGAGATTTGTTCTTGATATTTGGATAAAGAGATATTATCAATGAACACTTTTAGTTGATCGATCGGAAGGTGTATGAGATCACCGATGGTTTTGTTATCAATCTTCACGTAACTGGCCTCTAAACGCAGTCTCGCTCCTTCGCATTCATCACAGATCGTTTTTCCTCTGTAGCGAGCGATTAGAACTCTATTTTGAATTTTATACGCTTGAGATTCGAGCGTGGAGAAAAATGAATAAATACCAGAAGCTGTTGAATTTCCCTTCCAGACTATATTTCTTTCTTTTTTGGAAAGGTCTCCATAAGGTTTATGTATTGGGAAACCTTCTCCAACATTATAGATAAATCGATCCCGCCATCTACCATTCTTTTCACCTTTCCAACAAGCCACAGCACCCTCATAAATCGAAAGGTTGTCATTAGGAACGACCTTGGCATGATCTATACCAAGCGTCATCCCATAACCTTCGCATTTTTTACAAGCGCCAAAAGGGTTATTATAATTGAAGAGCTGCGGAGTTGGATCTAAGAATGTAATACCATCTAATTCAAAGCGATTATTAAAGGGTAATTCTTTCCCACCAACAATCTGAATAAGCAACTCTCCTTGTCCTTCAAAGAAGGCTGTGTTAACACTATCAGCGATTCTTTTCAGGTTTTCATCTTCCTCATTTACTACAAATCTATCGATCAGAATACTCATCTTATCCGAATGCTTTCCGATCTCTTCATCAAGAAAAGAGGCCTCAGAAGAGAGGATATCTTCGATATATTGAACCTCACTATACAAGAGGATTCTTGTATATCCTTTCTGTAGAAAGAGCTCTAATTCTTTCTTTGTGTTCCGTGCGATATCGTAAGGAATGAGTGGAATCAGCAGTAACAACTTTGTGCCAGCCTTCAATTTCTTAATACCAATCATCACGTCGTTTACTTCTTGACGCTTCACCACCTCTCCAGAAATGGGAGACAAGGTTACTCCAGCCCTAGCAAAGAGCAATCTTAAATAGTCATAGACCTCGGTCATAGACCCTACAGTAGATCTGGCATTACTTGATGAAACCTTCTGTTCTATGGCGATTGCTGGAGAGATTCCTTTTATGAAATCTACTTCTGGTTTTTTCATCCTCCCAAGAAACTGACGAGCATAGGAAGACATGCTTTCCACGTATCTACGTTGACCTTCAGCATAGAGAGTATCCATAACCAATGAAGACTTGCCAGAGCCAGAAACTCCGGTAACGACAACAAGGGTGTTTTTAGGAATCTTTAATTCGATATTGCGGAGATTATTGGTTTTGGCTCCTTTGATATGGATCTCTTGTATGATCTTTGGCTTCTTGGAATTCAATCGGATAAATTTTTAATCAAACAGTCTTAATGCATCAATGTTCACCTGAGTCTTTGCCTTGCCAAATAACTCTCTGCGGAAAAGGAATTTCGACACCATTCTCTCGAAAAAATTGATCTATTTTAAATCTCAGATCACTCTTAATGTCTTCTATGTTGGTAACATTCATAGAAAAGAAGAAAAGTCCAAAATCCAGCGAGCTATCACCAAAATTGAGGAAGCGCACAAAAGGCTTTGGTGATAATAAAACACCTCTAACATCCATTGCTGATTGCAATAGGGTTTGTTTCACAAGGACCAAATCTGATCCATAGGCAACCCCCACCAAGACTTCAAATCTTGTGGTGGGTTTAGTTTTAGTCCAGTTGATTACATTCTCGTTGACTAATTTGCTATTGGGAATGATTAGATCTTTTCGTTCGAGTGTTTCAACAATCGAAGCCCGAAGCCCTATTTTCTTTACCGTGCCTTGCATATCACCGAAGTCAAGGAAATCTCCAGCTTCGAGTGATCGCTCAAAGAGAATAACAAGACCACTAAAAAAGTCGCTTATCGTTTGCTGCAAAGCAAATCCAATCCCTACTAATAAAGCAGCTGCACCGGCCCAGAGGAGAGTAAGGTTGAATCCAACATACTGTAAGGCAATGATGAAGGCAATCGTGTAGACGATATAGGAAAGTAATTGGTTATAGGCGTATTGCTTGCCATGATCTATCCGCTGACTGTGGTACCATCCATAGAGAAGGATATTGACGCTGAGCCAGACAAGAATTCTTGCAAATAGGATTACCAAAACGGCAGAAAGAACATTGGTAACCCTAATGTCTATGGCTTTATCATTAATCGTAACAGTTTGAATTGTTACATTAATTTCCAAAAGAGGAAAAATTATTATCAACGCAATTGTAAGTAGGCTGAACTGAATTACACGTGTGATAGCTGATCTCTTCTCCGTAGAAGACATCCCATTTTTATAGACATCTTCTTCGGATCTCGAGGATATTTCTTCTACAATCCTAGCAGAGATAAAAGAGTCGGCCATCTTAGCAACAAGGATTACCATTAAGATGGACAAGAGGTTAGAAAAGGTAAGCTGGAATTCTCCTATTGATTCAAGAATTGGGTCGAGAGAAAGAGCAACCGAGAGAAGAATTACTAAGGCAAGACACCAGTTAATGATTAAAAGACGGTTAATGGGGGCGTAAATATTTTTGGGAAGCTTATGCTTTTCAGAATATGAAGCCAGCCATCTATTCGTAAACCGATATCCTAAAAGAACAAAAAGCACGATGAAAACAAATAAAAAAATGTGCCTCCCTAAGAAAGCGTGATCTCCCACGGTAAAGACTGCTGATTCTAACCAGTTTTTAATCATGACATTCTCTAAAGTTGTACATAAACAAGAAATTTTTCTTCGTAGAACCCTTCCTCAAAGTAAGAAGACAAAGGTGTTATCTCATAATATTCCTTTTCCTTTAGAGGCTTCATCTCATCATAGATAGCACCTCCTTTTAATGCAATCAAGCCATTAGGAACGGCATTTATCTGGCGCTCTTTAGCCTTGTTTCGTATCCATGATAGCAGTTGAGGCGCTTTAGCAACCGCCCTTGTTAGGATAAAATCATATTGAGATTTTAATTCTTCGACTCTGCTATGGGTTGTTCTAATATTGGATAAACCAATAGATTCAGCGACAGCATCTACTACTTTTAGTTTCTTAGCAACGCTATCTACCATGTGGAATTGAACCTCAGGAAAGAGAATTGCTAATGGAATGCCCGGAAAACCACCACCACAACCTAAATCCAAGATGCTGGATTTGGGCTTGAAAGAAATCCACTTTGCAATGGCCATGGAGTGTAATACATGGTGCAAATAAAGATTGTCAATATCTTTGCGAGAGATCACATTAATCATACTGTTCCACTCACGGTAAACGCCTTCTAAAGCAGTAAGTTGATCAATTTGCTTGGGATTCAGAGAAGGAAAGTATTTAAGAAGTATATCCATAGTCAACACGCGAAGATCGAAGATTTATTGACAGCATCATAGTCAGATGACGATTGAAGTTCGTAACGAACTACGTTGATTGGCGAAAAAAGCTGTTTGATAGTCAGAATGAAGCTTTTTTATATTGGATAGCCATGGAATTAAAAAAACTGAAGTAACTGGCAGCCAGGTAGTCATTTTGTAGACATCTTGCTTAGTTTTTAAATCCCTTCCCTTACCAACCTTTCTTTGGGATTAACATTATGACACCATGGATCGAATAGTATAGTGTAAGGATAAAATCCAAGAAAGGAACCACTGTCCAAAGCCTCAAGATGCCAAGCTTTTTCATCCAACGATAGCTCACAAAATATTGATAGAACCACCGGAAAAGCATAAGAAGCAGCACGCAATAAGAAGCAGTATAACAGAGATAAGCGCTGAGTGCATACACGATTAAAGCAGACAAGAAGTTTAATGCAAGAAAAAATTTATTTTTTGATGAATAGGACGTTGCTGTAGTTAAGTGTCTTCTTTTCTGTTCCCATAATTCTCTAACAGAAGATGGAGGGATAGAGGAAGTCCATGATTTCGAATCAGTTTCTATTAGGATACGTTTATTGGCGACAGCATTCACGAAAAGATCATCATCTCCGCTACAAAGCGTCTTATGAGATTTATACCCACCCACATCTTCCCACAAATTTTTTCTAAAGGCGAGGTTCCTACCTACCCCCATATAAGCACGATTATGAAGTGCTGCGGTCATATATTGCAAAGCGATATACCATGTTTCGTAATCAACGAAAGCACTTAATAAAGTTGGCTTTGCGTGATAAGGGCCATATCCAAGTATCATATCTGCCGAATCATGTTGGGCCAACATTTCCTTTATCCATTGCTTGCTGTTTGGAATACAATCTGCATCAGTACATAGTATCCAGGGATGCTTTGCTTGCGTAATTGCAATAGAGAGTGCATTTTTTTTACCATCAAACTCTTCTGCCGGAAGGAAAATAAGATTACGATGTTTCTGGGCAAAATCGATCAGAACAGATAAGCTGATATCTGTAGAGTGATCGTCAATAACAATCACTTCATAATTAGGATACTCTTGCGATAGAATAACGGGCAAGTGCCTCGTAAGATTATCTGCTTCATTTTTTGCAGCTATAACTACACTTACACCAGGAAGAGAACGGGTAGAAGTGTGGTTTCTTTTGGATGTAGAAGGGAGGCTATTATAAATCCATAGCCAAAAACAGGTTTGAATCACATGTGCGATGATAAGAACTGTGAGCCAGAAGCTCATCAGATTACCATCCCCGCTCCAACAGTATTATTTGTTATTTCATCAACTAAGATGATACTACCGGTGATTCTATTCTGCCGATATTCATCTATAAATAAAGGCTTCGTAGTCCTAAGTGTGATCCTTGCGATATCATTCACTTTGATATCCTTATCCTCGGGCAACCGGTGTAAGGTATTAATATCAAGTTTGTATTGGATATCCTTCACGATACATCGCGCAAATTGAGTGGTATGTTGGATCGTATACTTTCCATTAAGTTGGATTGGCTTTATATTGTCAAACCAACAGATCATGATATCTATATCCTGTGTGACCGTAGGCTGATTATTAGCCCGCACAATCATATCTCCTCTACTCAAATCAAAGTCTTCTTCTAACTCTACAATAACAGATTGGGGAGGGAAAGCCGCCTCTTGATCCCCATCTGGACCGTGAATAGCTTTGATCTTTGTCGTAAATCCAGAAGGGAGTAATGATACCTCATCTCCCACTTTCATCACACCACCAGCTACACGACCCGCATATCCTCTAAAGTCATGGAAGTCATCGCTGTAAGGACGAATTACAAACTGTACCGGAAATCTGGCATCTATAAAGTTATGGTCACTTGCAATATGTACATTCTCAAGATAGTACATGAGCGTTGGCCCCTCATACCAAGGGGTCTTTTCCGAACGATGGACTACGTTGTCCCCGACTAAAGCTGAAATGGGAACAAAATGCACATCCTTAACAGCAAGCTTCGCAGCAAAAGCCTCGAACTCATCTTGAATCTGCTCATATCGTTCTTGACCATAATCAACAAGATCCATCTTGTTGATACAAACCACCAAGTGTGGGATTTGTAATAGTGACGCGATTATCGCATGTCTACGTGTCTGTTCCACTACACCATTTCGAGCATCAATAAGAACCAAAGCGACATTGGCGGTGGAAGCACCCGTGACCATATTACGCGTATACTGGATATGGCCAGGCGTATCTGCGATGATAAACTTACGCTTAGGAGTGCTGAAGTATCTATAAGCTACATCTATTGTAATGCCTTGTTCGCGTTCGGACTTCAAGCCATCTGTGAAAAGAGCAAGATTCACACCTTCTTCTCCCCTTCTTTCAGAAGTTTCTTTAATCTGATCGTACTGATCTTGGAATATGCTCTTGCTATCATATAAGAGGCGTCCGATAAGAGTTGATTTCCCATCATCCACACTTCCTGCCGTCGTAAATCTTAGTAGTTCGGTATTATGTTCTTGCATTATTTCTTCTTTGAAGCTTAAGCGCCGATTATTCGATTATTTGGTGACTCGTTTATTCGCATACTTTATGGAATTACGAAGAGCAGCGTGATTCTTGCCTATTTTAAACGAATCAAACTTTCCTAAAAATATCCTTCCTTCTTACGATCCTCCATCGCCGTTTCGCTCCTCTTATCATCTGTTCGACCTCCTCTTTCCGTCATTCGAGTGGTCGCTACTTCCTCTATGATCTCTTCTATCGTTGTTGCATTAGAGCGCCAGACCCCTGTACATGTTACATCTCCTATCGTACGGCATCTTACCATCTCTTTGAATACTTTTTCTTCAGGTCTCTTCGGAATGTATTCGGAATCAGCAAGAAGTGTTCCATCTCTTTCTATAACATTACGTTCATGGGCAAAGTATAAGGAAGGCAATTCTACTTTTTCTTCGGCTAAATATTGCCAGACATCTAATTCCGTCCAGTTGCTAATAGGGAAGACTCTAAAGTGTTCTCCCATATTCTTCCGACCATTGAAAAGGTTCCAAAGTTCAGGACGCTGATTCTTCGGGTCCCACTGACTGAACTCGTCTCTATGCGAGAAGAATCGTTCCTTAGCCCGAGCTTTCTCTTCATCTCGTCTAGCTCCTCCAAGGGCAGCATCGAACTTGCCTTTCTCTAATTCATTAAGCAGTACGCCTATCTGAAGCATATTGCGACTTGCATTGAAACCCTTTTCCTCAGCTACTTTTCCGGACTTGATAGCTTCTTCTACCGAGCCGACTACAAGTCTAGCTCCGATCCGCTCTACTAGCTTATCTCTATATGCTAATGTCTCAGGAAAATTGTGCCCTGTATCAACATGTAGTAAAGTGAAAGGGACCTTAGCAGGATAGAAAGCCTTATAAGCTAAGTGTACCATTAAGATAGAATCCTTGCCTCCGGAAAACATAAGAACAGGTTTCTCAAATTGGGCAGCAACCTCCCGAAGGATAAAAATCGACTCTGATTCAAGTTCTTTTAGATGGCTTATCTGATAATTCATAGTATATGTTTATAGCTGCTATAATTTTAACCTATAGCGGATTTATTCAATACAAAGTCCAAGACAGTAGCTACACTTTGAGCTACCTCTTGGTTGCTTGTATTTATTTCAAGAGTTGGGTGAAACGGTTTTTCATACGGGCTATCGATTCCTGTGAAACCTTTGATTTCTCCAGCTCTTGCCTTTTTATATAGCCCTTTTACATCTCTATCTTCACAAACATCTAGGTCAGCATTGACATAGATTTCTGAATAATTTTCGGCGCCAATAATAACCTGAGCCATCTTTCTAATAGCAATCGTAGGGCTAATAAATGAACAAAGCGTAATAATCCCAGAACTGTTGTACAACTTAGCAACTTCGGCGATCCTTCTGATATTTTCTCGACGATCTTCTATAAAGAAGGAAAGATTACTGCAAACACCACTGCGCATGTTATCTCCGTCAATTACTTGAGCGAAATATCCAAGGTCAAACAACTTACGCTCTACACCTTCTACAATCGTACTCTTACCAGAGCCAGATAATCCCGTAAACCAGTATACTCCAGATTTTTGATTTAGAAAGCGTTCTCGCTCTTTCTTAGTTACGAGGCGCTCAAATATGGGATGTATATGCGCAGACATTATTAATTTTTTCTTCTAAAGAGTTTTCTAACGCCACCACGAGGTACTTGTTGCCAAGCTCTCTCATGAAAGTAGTATAACAGTAACTTCACGACAAATTCTACTCCTGTAACCTTAAGAGCGGTATCCATCTCTCCCGTAAGTAAGTAGGTGATTACAAGAATCGTGAAGGAAGCGATTATTCTCCATGTCAATCCTTTGATAATACTTCTGAGATGTGACTCTTTGTGAATTTCTGACATATGGCGACTAAATCAAGAAACGAAACTACGTTTTTAGAGGGGAATACAAGTGGCAGAGAACCAAAAAAGTGCCAATTATATTATTTACTAAAATCTATTTTAACTAAACTAAGATCATAGTTTTTCTGACTCGGAACGAGGAGCTCTGTGGATGAAATTTGGGTTGCATCCTGAAATCGAAGTTTTAAGTTCTGATACTCAGTACTGAGGACACTTGTACGCTTATAGTTTCCTAATGGATCTAAGACATATTCGCTTACAGTATTGTTCGACTTTATCTCATCATTATAAATCAAACGCAAACGGCTCGGAGTAAGAAAAGAGTAAAATGAAGAAAAGACCCCTTCGTCATTTTGCGAGAACTGTCTTTTATAAAAGACTTTATGCCAATCAACTTCGGCCTTATTAGAAAGAGATATAATAACGACATCTTCGCGATAGTGATCGCTCCATCCTGTATTGTTTCCCTGATAATTCCTCGAAGAAGAACTTTGATTTGTAATGTATCTTCCTGCGGCTCTTCTTGAGATGTCCACTTGCATTTCGAAGGTAAGTATGGGGCTTCCATTATTCTTCCAGATAACTTCTGCTACTGCAAAATCATCAAGATGTTTCTCATTTCTATTGCCATAAACTTCAAAGTATAGGTCCTGACTAAAAGGGATGTATTTTACATCAAGATTATCGAATCTCATTGGATGCGCTGCTATCCACAAAAACCCAGTGCTCTCAGAATACTTTTTTTCATTATAAAGCCCGACTATTCCAATCTGTCCATTATTGTTATCGACGGATAGCATAAGGTCTCCGCAGACTACACCATAGAGAGGAATATTAATCTGTTGAATCTCTTCTGAAAAGGGGAAGAAGTGAAAAACTATGGCCTCATGTTGATCTTTTTGGGACTTATTATTATTGATTTCAGTTAGCATGTAGAAATCGCCGTTGTTGGACAAGTCGACATTCAGAAGATCATTATTTAGATTGGAACCGTTGAAAAGGAAGATGTTATTATGCAATACACTATCCAAATCAAGGTCATAAATCAGTAATTGCATTTCACCTTTCCCTTTCATGTCATAAAAAGCGATAACCCTTTCATCTTGTGACATGATCGTTTCAAAGTTCAAACCAGACCATTCCTTATCTTTGCTTGCAATACTAATGGAGTCAATTAACTCAGCAGTCGCACTAAAAATATCCATTTGAATATTCTCTGTTTTCTTCTCATGAAACCCATAGATTACCGCAAAAGCAGTATCTAAATTCACCACTTCATATATTTCTGGCCTTTTCCCAAAGAGATTTATTTGTCTTTCACTCTGTTGAACAAGCTCATTATTATAAATGATTATGCTCTGTTCCTTCAATTCATTTTGATATAGGAGAATAGATTCATCGACTCTTCCTATAATGTCATAAGCTAACTTAGCGCGTAAACTCATGTCCGAAGAGACGGTTACTTCCTGAGCAGAAAGGGGATTCCCAAAGAATAAAATCAAAGCGAAAAAAAAGGAGGAATTAATTTTCATAGATCTATAAATATAATGAATTGACTTAAAAATACAATGGCTATCACTGAGCAAAGCAATATAAAAATTGAATTTCAACTATTTTTCGTTTCATAGCTTTCTCTATGAAACGAAAAATGAGTTTTGTCAAGACCCTGAAACCATCATTCTCGATTTAGCTTTCCATTCTTATGTCACGACAATTCAAGTTTTTGAAGAGGCGGCTATGGTACAACAGAATTATAGGTCATATACCTAATTCTGTTAGTAGAATCATAATCAGCGTTATTAAAACGGTAAAGGAGTAAAGTATGTTTGTATTCAAATTAAATAAGTTGAAAATAGCGAACGTATTCTGGCCATTTAAGCACAACGCGGAAATTATATTATCTGCAGGAACTAGGCCTATTATCGAATGGGATTGCGGGAAAAAGAAGTGCTGCAAGAAGTATCGCAAAGCAGAAAAGAAACGCTGTAAGAGTTGTCCTAAGGTAAATTAGAACACAATAATCTTTTCTCTGTTTCAATAATACATCCAAGAGGATTATATCTGAACTGAAAATTCGTAATATCGCGGCATATGGCATATGTTGTTTCTGCACGTAAGTATCGCCCACAGAAGTTTGAAGACGTAGTCGGTCAAGAACATGTTACTACGACGATTACTAATGCGCTAATCAATGATAAGTTAGCGCATGCTTTTCTTTTTTGCGGGCCGCGAGGAGTAGGAAAGACGACCTGCGCCAGGTTACTTGCCAAGGTGATCAATATGGAAGATCCAAAAGCGGCTATAAAAGATGGAAGCTATGCGGATACAGATATCGATATATCTCTCAACATAGTAGAATTGGATGCAGCATCAAACAATTCTGTAGAGCACATAAGAACCTTAACAGACCAAGTACGTTTTCCGCCACAACAAGGGAAATATAAAGTCTTTATCATCGATGAGGTTCACATGTTATCTCAAGCGGCCTTTAATGCATTTCTAAAGACTCTGGAAGAGCCACCACCATATGCCATATTTATATTGGCAACAACGGAGCGGCATAAAATCCTTCCTACGATCTTGAGTCGATGCCAATTATATGATTTTAGGCGAATTCAAATTCCTGATATCATCAAGCAATTAGAAGAGATTGCTACAAGAGAAGGAATTCAAACAGAACACGATGCACTGTATATTATCGCAGAGAAGGCCGATGGAGCGATGCGGGATGCGCTTTCTATTTTTGATAGGGTATCAAGTGGAAGCGATAACCATATAACGGTTCCGAAGGTGGTGGAGAATTTAAACATTCTCGATTTTGATGCGTTCTTTGATGCCACCAACAAGATCTTAACGGAAGATGCCAGTGGACTTCTTCTTCTTTTCGATAGTGTGCTTAAAAGAGGTTTTGAAGGAGACATTTTTATTAATGGCTGGGCGGGACATTTGAGGAACCTTCTTTACTGTAAGGAATCCAGAACGCTGGAGATGCTCCAAGTAAGTGATCAACTTAAAGAGAAGTATTTGCGTCAAGCGGAAGCGATAAGTTACGGGACCATACTAACAGGGTTAAATCTTGCGAACAAATGCGACGTAGAATACCCCAAAGCAAAAGATAAAAGGCTTCATGTTGAGGTCGCTCTTCTCAAGCTGTGTTTCGCGGAAAGACAGGCCTTTCCCTCCCAAAACCAAAGTGCTACACAAAAAAAAACTCCTGAATTAACCCCAGAACCCAAAAAGGATCAGAAAACAGCGCTAAAGGCAAGTATAGAGAGCGAAGAAAGAAGGATGCCTAAAGTCACTCCTATTGAAAAACCCCAACCAGCGAGCAAGGTAATTGCACCAGAACCACAAAAGGAAGAAAAGCAGCAAGTACCTAAACAAGAAATAACCTCCCCGAACAGCCCAATCCCAACTTCTATCCCCTCTATTTCATCGCTTGATGCAATCCTAAAGCAAGCTGAGGCACAGGTGGCGAGCACAACTAATCAAAGAAATGAGCTTACACAAGAGGAGTGTGAGGAAATATGGAATCAGTATACCGAAAGCATAGAGTCTCCAACAGTTAAAGGAATATTAGCCAATGTTCAATTGGAGATAAACAAAGAGAATCAGCTTCAGGCCTATGTTCCTTCCAATATTGCAAAAGAAGAAATACAGCAAGAAACATTGCTATACTCGCAATTACGAGATCACTTCAACCAACAAGACTTAGCCATTGAGATATCAGTAGATCGTGAAAAGTTCGAAGGATTAGAAGAAGAAGAGAAACTTAAACCGGCATCGCCTAAAGAGAAATACGCTCATTTGAAAGCCATTAATCCCCTCATTGATGATCTTATTGATAAGTTGGATCTAAAATTAGATCAGTAGCATTTCGAACACTTCTACCCCTCAAATACAGGCGTTGTCCTCATCATCTGAGCTTTGAAGCATTCTGTAAGATCATTGGTGAGAAGGAAAGCGGCATTGAATGTTCCCATATATCTGAGAGACTCTTCTACAGTGTGATCTCGTGTGTATTGGATGATTTCTTTCGTGCCACGGATTACAAGAGGAGATTTCGCTGCAATGGTTTCAGCTACCTCTGTGACGGCTTCAATCATTGATTCTTTATCAGGATAAACCTTATTTACAAGGCTTACTTCTTTTGCTTCTGGCCCATATAATTTTCTTCCTGTAAATGCTAATTCTGATATTACGCCCAGATTGATAATCTTAGGAAGTCGTTGCAATGTTCCTATATCAGCAACAAGTCCCATGTCCACTTCCTTGATACTGAAGTAAGCGTCTTCTGTACAATATCTGATATCACAAGCAGATATGATATCTACGCCACCTCCAATACAAGCGCTATGGATCGCTCCAATAACGGGTTTTCTACACCGCTCAATAGCGGTTATAGAATCTTGCAAATCATAGATGAACTTGCGGACCAATTCTCGCTTTCTTCCCTCACAATCAATATTATCATATTGGGATACGTCCATCAATAAAGATAGGTCTATCCCCGCACAGAAGTTTTTCCCTTCTCCGCCAAGGATGATGCAACGCACTTCTGGATCTTCATCCAGGTGCTCGAAAACCTGCTTCATTTCTACCCAAGCCTCTCGGTGCAGTGAATTGGATTTCTCTGGACGATTGAAATTCAGATGAGCAACATAGTTTCTGATTTCGAGATTAAAAGAAGTGAGTTTCATGGGATTTATGTCTTTTGTCTTGTTGTATTAAATCTAGGTGTTTTATAAATTATTTAGCGAAAGAGATCATTATACCATAATAGGAGCGTGAAGAATACCACCGTCATTTACAAGCACGGCACCCGTCATATAACTAGAAGCATTGCTTGCCAGAAATACAGCCAAGCCCGCCATTTCATCTGGTTGTGCCATCCTTTGTAAAGGAATATTCTTTTGGAAAGCCTTTAGGTTGTTTTCGTCTTGCCAGAGCATTTGACTGAGTTTAGTTTTCACAAGCCCAGGACAGATAACATTTACTCGGATGTTGTCTGCTCCCCATTCTGCTGCTTGATTTTGTGCAAGCATTACAAGTCCGGCCTTACTTACATTATACGCAGCAAATTTTGCAGTAGGATGCAACCCTTCGATACTACTAATATGAATAACACTACCACCTCCCACTGATTTCATATGAGGATAGCAGAGATTACTCAATATCATAGGGGCATTGAGATTGATATCCATGGTTTTCTGATAGACATTCTGCGGCATGTCTTGAATCGCTCCGAAATAAGGATTTGTTCCTGCATTATTGATCAGAATATCGATTCGACCATAATGTGCTATTGTTAGATCTATAAGGTTTTGACATTGAGCTTGATCCGCCACATGACACGCAATACCGATAGCATCTAAACCATCTTTTTTATAGCTTGCAGCGACTTCTTCTACAGCTTCTTGTTTGCGACTGGAGACAACCACTTTAGCGCCATGTTCTGCCAATCCTCTGGCCATAGCTTCTCCTATTCCTTTACTAGCCCCAGTTATGATGGCGACTTTCCCTTCAAGATTGAATAAGTTTTTAATTCGTGTCATTATTTTTTTCTTTTAGAAGGGAAATAGGAATGGGGCGCTTGTTTGAACCTTAAAACACTTCAATATCAGACCTTTATTCGATCGTATATAAGTCTCCGTCTTCGGCTAATAAGATAGGGCCATCATATATATCTTCAAGACCTCTCGTATAGAACCGCCTACTTATCGGGTTTTCTGGGGTTGGTGCAAGATGGGAAAGTATTAGTTTTTTAGCACCGGCTGCTGCCGCTACCGCCGCGGCATCTTCTGGCGAAGAATGATAGTCAACAATATCTTTAAGGATTGTTGCATTCCGGACATTGCCTTGTTTTTCTTGTAACGCAGAAGCCCGACTGATGAAGTCTTTTTGCATCGCCTCATGAACGAGGATATCGGCTCCTTTTGCATAGCGAATTAATTGATCCGACTTCTTGGTATCTCCAGATAACACAATGTTTCGACCACCATATTCTATTCTGAACCCAAGTGAATGATCGATAGGGTCATGGTTTACCTGAAAAGCAAATACTTTTACGCCATTGTTATTATAAATTTCTTGCTCTTCTGTGCCTTGCAGATTAATCAAATTGGGAATTACAGGTGCAGCGCTTCGATCAAGTATTGATTTCCCATGATGCTCTTCTCTGAAGGTTTGATCCTGATATAAGAAGGCCTGCATACCACCAAGTATAGAATCTATTGGGTTGGGTCCGTATATATTTAAAGGGGATTTTCTTCCTAACATCCACGACCTATTTACAAAATGCGGAAGGTCAAGATAATGATCAGAGTGCCAATGAGAGATAAATACTGCAGAGACCGATTGTTGTGGGAGGCGCAGCTTCTCTATCGCTCCTGCAGCACCTCTTCCAAGGTCAAAAACCAAGAACTGGCCATTAACAAATATGGCATTGCAAGATTGAGACCGATCACCAGGAAGGGGTGCCGCTGTACCAACGGTAATCAAGCTCATCCCCGGAGCCTCTAAAAGATCCAATCTCTGCTGAGATCCTTCTGATTGGCCTTCGATAAACCTATCTATAAGTTTATCCGCATTAATAAAGGCAAAAACACCGATAAATGCTGCCAAGATCATTAGTCCTAATGTGATGTATAGTATCTTCCTCAATATGACGTTCTAAATGAAAAAAGTAAGCCCTAGGACGGGGTCATAAGGCTTACAAGGTATTATAAGTTTTGTCGATTAGAGTTTGAAATCATGAATAGATTGTCCAGAACTCGCTAATCTTCTGAGTGTATCACTTACCGCAAAGCGATCTCCGTAAAGTTTCGTGAATTCATCACATTCTGCAACATATTGTTCAGCACCTACATAGTCAATATAAGACAAAGCACCTCCAGTATAAATTGGGAACCCGAAACCAAGGATAGAACCGATGTCTCCATCTTTCGTAGTCCTTAGCACACCTTCTTCATAACAACGGAATGTCTCTAAAGCCATTCTATGTAGTAATCTCTTGCCAACGATTTCTTTATCCAATGTTTCCACTTTAGAATCAAACAATTTGACTAATTCTGGCCAGAGTCTCTTCTTTCCTCCCTTAGGATAATCGTAGAAACCTTTTCCGTTTTTCTTCCCCTCTCTACCATATTCATTAACGAGCTTCTTGCCCATTTCATAGAACCTTTTAGATGCAGCAGGCTTAACAGGAGTTGGATCGCTTTCGTAAACCAAGAGACCCAATGTGAGAGACACCTCATCTGTCACAGCTAATGGGCCAACAGGCATTCCTTTTGCTTTCGCTACATTTTCAATCATTGCAGCAGGCACTCCTTCTTCTAACATGAACACGCCTTCAGAGCAATACGTACCAAATGTTCTTGATGTAAAGAATCCACGGCTATCGTTAACCACGATAGGCACTTTCCGAATCTTCACGACGTAGTCTATAGCAGCAGCTATGGCTCTATCATTAGTTTCTTTTCCAACGATGATCTCAACCAGAGGCATCTTATCTACAGGAGAGAAGAAATGGATTCCTATGAAATTCTCAGGTCTTTTAGATGCCTTAGCAAGTAGCGTAATCGGAATAGTAGATGTATTAGAACCAAAGATTCTATCTTCTCCTAAGACAGCTTCTGTTTCGGCCGTTATTTTTGCTTTTAGGTCTGTATTTTCGAAGACTGCTTCGATAATCATATCGACATCTTTGATCGCGGAAGGATCATCGGTAGTAGTAATTCTTGCAAGAAGCGCATCTCCTTTTTCTTGAGTGACCTTCTTACGACTAACTCCTTTTTTAACAAGCGCACGAGAATAGTCTTTCCCTTTTTCCGCACCTTCGAGTGTTACATCTTTGAGTACTACATGTATTCCTACTTTGGCAGACACATATGCGATTCCCGCTCCCATCATTCCTGCTCCTAGCATTCCGATAGACTTAATCTCATAAGGATCATATCCCGCAGGCTTCGCTTTTCCTTTGCTTGCCTCCTGGATAGCAAAGAATCCAGTGCGGATCATATTCTTTGCTTCTTTAGAAGTGATTGCCTTTGTAAAATATCTCGCTTCTATTTCAAGAGCTCGATCTATCTTAACCTGAATACCATCATGGATGACACTAAGGATGTACTGGGCAGCAGGATAGTTTCCATGAGTAAGTTTGCTAACATTTCCCGCACCACCCATCATCGTCTGAACACCACTTGGCGTAAATAAACCACCACCAGGAATCTTATGCTTACTATTATCCCAAGGCTGTACCGGTGTAGGATTGTCTTTAATCCATTGTTTAGCAGCTGGAATTAAAGCATCCTCAGTATCAACTAAAGATGTGAGTAAACCATCTCTTTGAGCCTTTGCAGGGTTTGCTTCGATCCCCTGGAGGATATACATCATAGCATTTTGAAGACCCATAAGATAAGGAGCCTTTGCAGTTCCTCCTCCTCCTGGGAGTAAACCAACCTTAACCTCAGGAAAACCTATTTTAGTCTTAGGGTTATTGACCGCGATTCGAGCATGACATGCCAGACATACTTCAAGACCACCACCAAGTGCATGACCATTGATGGCAGCAACAAAAGGCTTTCCTCCGGTCTCTATATGACGCATGTGTTGGTGTAATTTCATCGAATTGTTGAAGAACGCTTCCGCATCTTCTATAGGCTTTTGCAGCATTTTAAGATCTGCACCAGCCATAAACATTCGTCTTGAAGAGCTTACGATTACTCCTTTTACGTTTTCGTCGGCAATAGCTTTTGCCGTAACGTCGAAATATTCCTTCATGAAGTCTTCGCTAAAAAGGTTTGCAGGATGGTCTTCCATGTTGATGGTAATCATTCCTATCCCTTCATCATCTACTACGAATGTTAGAATTTTATTTTTTATCATTACTTATTTTCTTTAGACTTATTATTCAATAGATTATTGGACCAGATTATACTCTCTCTATTATGGTGGCAATTCCCATTCCTCCCCCAATACAAAGTGTAATACAACCTGTACTTAAATCTCTTCTCTCGAGTTCGTCAAGAAGGGTACCAACTAACATTGTTCCAGTAGCACCAAGCGGATGACCCATGGCGATTGCTCCACCATTAACATTCACGATACTATGATCTATTCCTATATGATCCATTGCACGCAATACCACAGCAGCAAATGCTTCATTCACTTCAAAAAGATCTATATCACTTGGCTTCATACCAACCTTGGCTAAGGCTTTCATTGTCGCTGGTCCGATACCTGTTAGCATTATTGTAGGATCTGTTCCTTGAACTGCAAGAGATACAATTTTCGCTCTAGGCTTCATTCCTATCTTGGCTCCTACGGCGTCATTTCCGATTAGCGCAACCGAAGCACCATCTACAATAGCAGACGAGTTTCCAGCGTGATGTACGTGATTAATAAATTCTACTTCAGGGTATTTATCTAGCGCTATTTGATCAAACCCAGCCATCTCTCCCATCATCTGGAAAGAAGGTTGTAGACCGCTAAGAGATTCTATAGAAGTACCTGGCCGAACATTTTCGTCTTTATCTAAAACAGTAATTCCGTTGATATCTGTGACGTTAATTCGAGACTTGAACCGTCCTTCTGCATTAGCGTCCACTGCTCTCTTGTGTGACTCTACAGCGAAAGTATCTAAATCAGCTCTTGAATATCCGTATTTGGAAGCGATTAAGTCTGCTGACACTCCTTGAGGTATAATGTGTCCAGGAATCGCAACTGAAGGATCCAACATAAGTGCGCCACCATCAGAACCCATCTTCACACGGGACATACTTTCTACACCTCCAGCAATCAATAATTCAGAGAAACCGGACTTAACATAAGCAGCGGCTTGATTTATAGATTCTAATCCTGAACCACAGAACCTATTTAGTGTTACACCACAAAGGTGATCTCCGTAACCTGATTGTTGAGCGGCGGTTTTAGCTATGTTTGCTCCTTGATCCATTACTTGCGTAACGCACCCAAGAATAACATCATCCACAGCCTTTGGATCAAGTTTGTTCTTGTCTCTTAACTCTTTCAAACACAATGCCGCCAAATAAGTAGGCGTAATCGTATTTAATGATCCCTTTTTATTACCCTTTCCTCTGGCGGTTCGGATAGTATCATAAATGTAAGCTTCCATGAATATTTGCTTTTAGTTCTTTGAATAATGGTCTTATAATAAGGCAACACAAGCAACATTGACTTTGTTAGCGGGTCTAGCCTCTTTATTTGTCTTATTGGCACAACCGCCAAATAGATAAACGCGCCAAAAGTAGAATATTACAGATATATATGCCAGAATACCAAACAAAATTTCTGCCTTCTGGACAAAGACACACTAATCTTGTGCTTTTTAGTTGACTCTTATTTTGAAATGCCCCATATTGCGCTTTATTTGGCGACAATGCCAATTAAGTAATAGCGTTAAGAATTATGGAAACTTCAACATTGGAAAAAAAACCAGCTAAATCTCCTGAAACAACTAAGAGAAAACCAGGAAGGCCTCCTGCTGAAGCTGAGATCAACATAGAACACCTATGCGATGTTGCAGTAAATATATTTGCAGAAAAAGGATATTCTGGGACCACGACGACCGAGATAACCAAAAGAGCGGGTGTCGCGCGTTCGTTGATTCATTACTACTTCGGTAATAAAGAAGAACTATGGAAGGCTTCTATAAAGCGCCTTGCCAATGAATTTATCTCTTCTTTCGAACATTCTAAAAAAGTTCATAAAGACCTTGATGGCATCCAGATGCTGAAAGTGTTGGTTCGCCAGCTGGTCCAATTCTATTCCAAATACCCAGCTTTTCCAAAGATCATTGCTCAAGAAATGAATGAGCAGACCGTAAGAAGCCAATGGATTATAAAAAACTTGATTTACCCCCTTTTCAATCTAACAGGGGAGCTATTTTATATCGAGCGTAAAAAAGGAACAATCAAAAAGATAAATAAAGAGCACTTGCCTAGTCTACTTTTAGGAATGGCGAGTAATTTCTTTTCAAATCCGTATTTGGCAATGAATCTTTACGGAATAGATCCTTTTAGCGAAGATGCTATCGAAGGGTATGCCGATGCTGTTGTAGAGGTATTCTTCCATGGAATACTCGCTCGTGAATAAGAGCTGGATTAAGACGAAAGGGCTGTTGTCAATAGACGCTATCACAGACTAACTGCGATTTTTATAGGACAATCAAATACTTTACACCAAATTTTTCCCTTCGGCACCTACCTACATTATTGTAGATTATTGCTGCATTGCTTTTGTTACCACAAGTAAGATTTACCTTTGTGTCTTCATAAGGAGGTATAACATGACAGATCAGATTTTTGGAAAGATAGAAGAGGTGCTAAATGCGATCACTCAAAGTGAATTAGCATCTGAGGAAGAACTGGAACAATGGCGCATAAAATACTTAGGTACTAAGAATATAATTAAGCCACTTTTCTCCGAGATTAGAAATGTACCTAACGAACGCAAAAAAGAGTTCGGTCAACGACTGAATAGCCTGAAGGAAGCAGCAGAGGCGAAGTTTCAAGAATTGAAGTCTAAAGTGAGTCAATCAGAAGAGGATAGTTCTTCGAGTGATCTTGACCTAACGCTGCCTCCAGGTCCCCTAAATATAGGTTCACGCCATCCTGTGACCCTTGTTATGGAACACATGATAGAAGTGTTTGGAAGAATAGGTTTTACCGTTGCAGAAGATCGTGAGATAGAAGATGACTGGCATAATTTTACTGCCATGAATACGCCAGAGCACCACCCTGCTCGAGATATGCAAGACACATTTTACTTGAAAGGTTCTAAAGAAGAATTGCTGCGGACACATACGTCTTCTGTTCAGGCCAGAGTTATGACAACTCAGAAGCCGCCTATTAGGATTATTGCGCCAGGAAGAGTCTTTCGGAATGAAACTATATCTGCCCGTTCTCACTGTCAGTTTCATCAAGTAGAAGGTTTGTATATAGACAAGAATGTTTCGTTTGCGGATATGAAGCAGACGTTGCAGTTTTTTGCCAGAGAGATGTATGGAGCAGATACAAAGATCCGCTTGCGTCCTAGTTACTTTCCTTTTACAGAACCAAGTGCCGAAATGGATGTCTGGCTTGGAACGGATACAGAAACAACAAAACGCTTGACGAAAGGAACAGGCTGGTTAGAGGTATTAGGTTGTGGTATGGTAGATCCGAATGTACTCTCAAATTGTGGCATAGATCCAGAAGTGTATACAGGATATGCCTTTGGAATCGGGATTGAACGTTCTGCCATGCAGAAATTCAACATCAGTGATATCCGGTTACTATTTGAGAATGATGTCAGGTTTTTACAACAATTCTCTTCTGTTATATAGTAAAGTCATATAAGAACTAAACAAGATGTCTACAAACAACTCAATGACAGCCTGCTACTTCAGCTTTGGATGTCGGTCTTCTTCGAGGCTTTTTCTTTTCGAGCCGTTTGACTCGCCTCTTCTAGATCATTCGTTCATCCATAGCTACGGCTATGAAAAGGAAAAAGAGTTTTGTCCTGACTATCAAGCAGTTCTTCTCGTCAATCAGCTCAATTCTTAAAACACTTCAGTCTCTTTACGTTTTATGAGCAAACCAACATTACCAAAAGGCACGAGAGATTTTCTGCCTCAACAAGTGGCAAAGAGGGAGTTTCTCTTCAATACAATTAGAGAAGTATTCAAGCGCTATGGATATCATGGGATAGAAACACCAGCGATGGAATCTCTGTCCACACTTACGGGAAAGTATGGTGAAGAAGGAGATCAACTTCTTTTCAAAGTGCTGAATAATGGAGATTATCTAAGCAAAGCGGACCCACAGGCATTGGAAGCTCGCGATAGTTCAAAGCTCGTCTCAAGTATTGCTAAACGGGGCCTCCGATATGATTTAACTGTACCATTCGCCCGATATGTAGTCATGCATCAGAATGACTTGCAATTACCATTCAAAAGGTTTGCAATTCAACCTGTTTGGCGCGCAGATCGACCGCAGAAAGGCCGATATCAAGAATTTTATCAATGCGATGTAGATGTAGTAGGCTCTACTAGTCTTATGTATGAAGCGGAGCTGATTCAGATCTTCGATGAGGCATATTACACCTTGGGTATTCCAGTGCAAATCCGAGTTAATAATCGAAAAATATTAGAAGGCATCGCTGAAGTATTTGGAATCGCCGATCAGTTTAGTGCTTTCGCGGTGATCATAGATAAGCTTGATAAGATCGGGAAAGAAAGAATCGCAGAACAACTGTGTTCGCTTGGGCTTGAACTTTCAAAAAGTCAAGAGCTTGTTGCTACCCTTTCGATAGATAATCTCGCAGCGCTTAAGGATCTTCTTAAAGATTCTGAGAGAGGAAAATTGGGTATCGAAGAGCTTGAAGGAATCCATGTTTACTTAGATAGCGCACCCACTCATAATGAAGTTATTCTGGATGTAACTTTAGCAAGAGGGTTGAGCTACTATACTGGCTGCATCCTTGAAGTAAAGGCGATCGGAGTCCAAATGGGGAGTATAGGAGGGGGCGGAAGATATGATGATCTTACAGGTAATTTCGGACTAAAAGGAGTCTCTGGTGTTGGAATATCCCTTGGTGCTGAGCGCATCTACGATGTAATGGAAGAACTTAATCTCTTTCATGAATTAGAACTTGGTAGTACGCAAGCGATTATTCTGTGCTTTGATGATGAATCGCACAAGTACGGCTTCCAACTCGGCAGTGACTTACGAAAGCATGGAATTTCCACAGAGATATACCCTGAACCCGCGAAATTCAAAAAGCAAATGAAGTATGCCGGAGAAGGAGCCTACAATTATGCTATAATTATTGGAGAGGAGGAACGGACGACTAATAATCTTACGATCAAGAACCTTCAAAACGGCGATCAAGTAAAAGTGAATAAAGATTCCATAATTGCCTTCTTTTCCTAAACAGTATTGATGATAGATCATTCTTATTCAGAGCAACTCACTCAAGTCAAAGCGGGCAAGATTACTTTAGTAGCTATTGTGCAGCAATATCTCGCAAATATTGAACACCACAAGGAACTCAATATTTATGTAGAAGTCTTTGGAGAAGAAGCCCTTTTAAGAGCTTCGGAATTGCAAAAAGAGTTCGTATCCAATGTAGAAAATATTGGACCGCTTTGGGGAATGGTAATCAGTATCAAAGACGTATTGTGTTACAAAAATCACGGACTAACGGCCGGTTCAAAGATGTTGACTGGGTTTCGATCGCAATTCACATCAACAGCCGTGCAAAGAGCGATTGATGCTGGTGCCATAATCATCGGAAGAACCAATTGCGACGAATTCGCAATGGGAAGTACGAATGAAAACAGTTTTTACGGCCCGACCCTTAATGGTCTTGATACAAATCGTGTTCCAGGAGGTTCTAGTGGAGGTGCGGCTGTAGCAGTACAAATGAATACTTGCATGGTTAGCCTCGGTAGTGATACAGGAGGGTCTGTAAGACAGCCAGCGGCTTTCTGTGGTGTCGTCGGGATGAAACCGACATATGGGCGTATCAGCAGGTATGGATTGATTGCTTATGCATCTTCTTTTGATCAAATTGGACTTGTTTCTCAACATGTTGAGGACCTTTCTATCGTATTGAGTGTTATCGCAGGGCCAGATCCTATGGATAGCACATGTCTAAGTGCACCCACCACTGCTTTAGAGATAAGACCTTCAACTAAGAAATATAAAATAGCTACAATCAAAGAGATTTCTAATGATCCAGCTATTAATTCACAAGTAGCTGCGGCCTGTAATCATCAGATCAACCAGTTGAAAGCAAAAGGCCACGAGGTTGAGGCGATATCTTTCGACCTCTTGCCTTATTTGGTTCCCACCTATTACGTCTTGACTACAGCAGAAGCTTCTTCTAATTTAAGTCGCTATGATGGTATCCGCTATGGCCATAGATCGGAAGAAATTACAGATATCAACAGTCTGTATATAAATAGCAGATCTGAAGGATTTGGGATGGAAGTTAAGCGTCGGATTATGATGGGAACATTTGTATTAAGTGTTGGGCATTATGAGGCCTATTTTGCTAAGGCCCAAAGTGTAAGAAGAAAGATTGTAAATCGACTTTTGGAGGTATTCTCAGAATATGATTTTATTTTAATGCCAACGACTACGAATAGTGCTCCCAAAATAGGAGATATGAATCCTATGGAGATGTATCTAAGTGACGTCTTTACAGTACTTGCTAATATAGGAGGCCTACCGGCGATTTCTCTTCCGAGTAATAATATTGAGGGAACAATGCCCGTTGGAGTACAACTTCTTGCAGCACCTCAAAATGATGAAGAGCTTCTGTCACTTAGTTTGTCATTAGCAAAGTAAGATTGCTATTGACGGATTACTCCGTGACTTTTGAACAAGTTTTGCATTACATGAAATAAGCAAAACAACACATTATATTTTTTTATAATGTGTTGTGGGTTGCAAGGCAAGGGTATACGTTATATATTCGCGTCCGATTTGACTAAGAATCAGTTAGTTTAATCAAATATTGAAGAAATTTTGTTTTATACTAATCCCATAAAGCAAATTAATATTCGGTTTAAAAGTAGCTTTTAAGGCTTCTTTAAAATTTTATTTCCCATGAACAAAATACAATTTGCAGTGATGCGAATCACTCTAATCGCTTATTTCTTTGGGTTTGTCATGCAAATTGCATGGACAAATGACAATTCTGCTCACACTTCAATAGAAAAACGAGTGCTCAAAGAAAGAATTGAGACACTTTATTCTCCTGTAGATCTTCGATATACAGAAGAAGTGCATACTATTATCAACACTTATATCAAGAGATATCGGAAAGGCAGTGAGCGCCTTTTAGGGCTAGGCGAGCGATTTTTCCCTCTATATGAATCTGAGTTTGCGCGCCAAGGTCTTCCTGAAGAGTTAAAATATCTTTCAGTTGTCGAATCTGGACTACGTCCGAATGTAGTATCACATGCTGGAGCTGTAGGATTGTGGCAGTTTATGAAAGGAACGAGTAAATTATATGGACTTACTTCTAATAGCGTCGTTGACGAAAGAAGAGATCCTATTAGATCTACTCAAGCGGCGACTTTATATCTAAAAGATCTGTATGCTCAATTTGGAGACTGGACACTTGCATTAGCCGCGTATAATTGTGGTCCTGGAAATGTCAAGAAAGCGCTCCGAAGAAGTGAAAAAAATGAATTTTGGGCCCTTAAGAATTATTTACCAAAGGAAACGCGGAGATATATTCCCAAGTATGTGGCAATCAGCTACATGATGAGTTACGCCCAAGCACACGGCTTGAATCCGCTACTTGATTTTGAGGCGAAGACATTGGTTACAATAATGGTATATGATTATACGCCATTAAGTGAAGTAGGTAAAGTATCGGGTATGGACTTAACTGCAGTCAAAGAATTTAACCCTGCTTTTCTTAAAAACTATATACCAAAGAATACAAAAGGATACCTATTGACACTTCCTGAAGTGAAGATGTATAACTTTTTAGCTCAAAAAGGGGGGTGGGGAAATGTCCTTCCTATGAAGAATCACTCAGCGTCATTGCAGCGTACATATTTTAGATATGGTGCCATGAAGCAGCAGTTAGATGAGTTAGTTCCTTTGCAACCCAAACAACATAGTTTTAACGTTGAAGGGTTCCGAATAAACACTACGGGTGGCAAGGTTCCAGTGCCTTTAGAGAAAGTTGCTGTAGTAGCTACACTATCAACACAGGGAAGATTCCATAAATTAAAAGCACAGCAGTCTTTAAGTGATGTCGCTAGATTAATGGAAGTATCATTAAACGAATTAGTCGCTTTGAATAAGATCGATATCAATAATCCACCTCCGGCGGGATCTATAATCAGAGTAGAATAAAGTTGTTTATTCAGTGATGATATAAAAAAGGGGTCATGATATTCATTTATCATGACCCCTTCTAAATTTATAGCGCTTTGGGAGCATTATTTTTTTCCCACATTGCCGAGATTTTTTTTCACGGCTCCCAATTTCTCTTTTTGACTTTCAACCTCTTTATTCTTAGTCTCTTGATCTTTTAAGTTTTCTTTTATTTCTTTTTCCGCTTTAGTAATCGCTTCTTTTGCGTTTTCTATATCCTTGTGAAGATTTTCGTTTGTCTTGATCAATTTTAGTAACTCTTTGTCTAGGCTACCTAATGTCTTCTCTTCATCTTTAAGTTTTTTGGCAATGTATTCTCGCTCGACTTCATACGCATATTCCTGAATCCACTTTCCCGCCGCACGAAGTTCTTCTGCATCATCCGTACTATTAAGATAATCAGACTCCATTTTGATCCAAAAGGTACCTTTCGTAATATCCTTAGAAGAGCTAAACTTAGAATATATGCTTACTGGATATTCTTTATCAATATCAGTCACTACTACATTGAATAAAAGATGCTCTTTGTTCTTGCGGTCCCAATCTAACTTTCCAATCTTTTTAACGAACTTCTTCCATGATTTTTCAGCCTGCTTAGCATCTCCTTTTAGGTCAACTTCCAGAGCGCTTTGTATTCCATCACTCATGCGCATTTCTGTTTCAACAATTTGAGCAGATAACACATTGAGAAAAGCCAGAGAAAAGAATACGACGAGAAAGAATAGTTTTTTCATAGTTCTTGATTTAGTGTAAACGTAATATGAACCAACCCTGGCCCATAAATAAGACAAAATAATCTTGTTAAAGTAACAAAACAAAAGATTAAGGTTATCTAAATTTTTCCTTCATTGGTCGTTTAACTATTCTAACCTGTGTGATATTATCGTATCATCGTGATTTATAAGACACTTATATGAGTATACTATCCCTGCGCAATGTGATGAAAACCTACGGCAATCACATTGCGGTTAACGATGTCTCTTTTGAAATGGAAAAGGGAAAGATTTTTGGACTGTTAGGACCCAATGGAGCGGGCAAGACCACATTGATTCGCATGATAACGGCTATAACTCGTGCCGATGAGGGACAGATTGTAATTGATGGGCAAGCTCTAAATGAGAACCACCCTACACAAATAGGATATCTCCCCGAAGAAAGAGGTCTTTATAAAAAGATGAAAGTAGGTGAACAGCTTCTATATCTCGCAAGGTTAAAGGGCCTTAGTGCGAAAGATGCCCGAGATAAATTAAACCACTGGCTTGAAAAATTTGAAATAACAGACTGGTGGGACAAGAAGGTAGAAGAGCTCTCTAAAGGGATGCAGCAAAAAGTGCAATTCATTTCTACTGTAGTTCATGAGCCTAAGTTAATGATTCTTGATGAGCCTTTTTCAGGTCTTGATCCAGTCAATACCAACTTGATTAAGGACGAAATCAATAACCTTAATCAGAATGGGACCAGTATTATATTTTCTACACATCGGATGGAGCAAGTAGAAGAAATTTGTGAAGATATGGTCCTCATAAATCAAGGCCAAATAGTCTTGGATGGTTCTGTTAAAGCAGTAAAGGATAGTTATAAAGAGAATAAATTCGAGATTACTTTTGACGGTAATTTTCCAAAAGAAATAGCAGATCAAGGATTTACGATAGTAGACGACAATGATTCCTCCGTTATTATTCAAGCCAATCCAGGACACAACTCTAACGACCTCTTACGAGGGCTTATAAACAGAGGAATACATATCAAGGCTTATAGAGAAATCTTGCCTACACTCAATGAAATATTCATCAGAAAAGTAGCAGAAAGTAATGGATAAAATCAATCTAATCATAGGAAGAGAATATTGGACGCGTGTTAAGAGCAAGAGCTTCTTACTCACGACATTTCTTGCTCCTATAGGCATCGTTCTGGTCTATGGTGTGCTAATCGCCCTAATGATGAAGGGATCTGACGATACGAAGGATATTATCATCTTAGATAATGCTGGACTGACGGAAGACTTTAAACTGGAGCGCGGCAACTTGAATTTCACTATTGCAGATGCCAGCCTTGACGAATTGATCAAGAGGTATGAGCAAAAGGAATTCGATGGGATATTGGAGTTGCCTTCATTAAGTAGTGAGCAACAAGAGTATAAGATGACTTATCATTCTGACGAACAGCTCGCTCTGGATGAATCACAAGCCATAAAATCTGCTTTCAGAAAGCCTATCCGAAATTTCAAGGTGAAGACCTTAGGGATTGATGCAGCTCAAATTGCCAAAATAGACACTGATTTAGAACTATCTCCCAAGACGATATTGGAAAAAGACAAAGAACTATCTTCAATGACATCCATAATACAGGCAGCTGTAGGCGGAGTTGTAGGAACGATCTTGATGATGGTTATTCTTCTCTTCGGTCAGCAGGTGATGCGAGGTGTTAACGAAGAAAAAATAAATCGAATCGTAGAAGTTATTATTTCTTCAGTCAAGCCTATTGAACTAATGATAGGAAAGGTCCTTGGGGTAGGGCTTGTAGGATTAACTCAGTTTATTATCTGGGGTGTTCTTCTAGCGATTATTAGTACTATAGCCATGTCTGTAATGGGACTTGGAGGTAGTGAAGCCGCAGGACAAATGGTCAATAACGAGATGGCAAGTTCGGTTATGCAGAATGCGGAGATGCAAGATACATTGAACCAAGTACTAAAGGAATTGTCGGCTATGAACTGGACGATGATTATTGGTGTTTCTTTTCTCTTCTTTATTTTTGGATACCTTCTTTATGCTTCTTTGTTTGCAGCTGTTGGAGCCGCTGTTGGAGATGATGTTAATGAAGCACAGAGTTTGGTTATGGTCGTTTCATTACCATTGATGGCAGCATTCTATATCGGATTTTCAGCATTAAAAGCACCTAATAGCTCTCTTGCGATTTGGTCATCCATATTTCCATTGACAGCACCAGTTGTTATGCCATTTAGGCTCGCAACGGAGCCTCCTATGTGGCAGGTGGGCTTGTCTATACTCTTGACAATACTTTTAACCTTCTTTATGATCTGGTTGGCTTCACGTATTTATCGTGTAGGTATTCTAATGTATGGTAAGAAAGCGAGCTTCAAGGAACTAGGAAAATGGATATTCTACAAAGGGTAATACCTTCTATAGGAAAAGAACTTGGCTTCTTTTAATACAGAAGTGTTAGACCTGAAAGGATAGATCCGAAATATAATCTTGAGGCTACTGTTGTCGCTCCGCCAAGATCCGATCCATTTCTTCCCAGGATAGATTCGTGCCCATGAATTTTCCCTCTGGATTGATCAGAAACTTCGTTGGTAAGTCCTTGACCTCATAGTCCTGAGCATAAGAACTCAACATGACGATCGCATTAATATCTATAATGTGCTGTGGCCAATTGAGCCTTTGGTCTTCTATGATTTTTCGAGTGTATTTATCTGATTTCTCTAGAGCTATACTTACGATTTCGAAGTCGGTAGCATCTTTATAGTTTTTACCGTGGTGCTTCTTATACAGCGCTTTAATATCGGGTATTTCCTTACGGCATGGAGGACACCAAGAACCCCAAAAATCCAGTAAAACATAACTACCCCGAAGGTCGCTTAGTTTAAAGTCACTACCATCTATCAGTATACCTTCTACTTCTGGCACGTCGGCTCCATTCTCAAATGAAGGAGGTTTTACGAAGAAGTTGTAAACAAATAATCCAGCAATCAAAAGAATAAGTGGAAGTAGGACCTTCTTAGTCATGGCTCTTGTTTTCTTTATTAACTCTTCTTTTATTGATAAGTTTTCTGATCCAGTTTGGTATGATGATTACGCCCAAGATCAAATATGGATAATATGTGATCACCCTCCAGAGTACTGCAGCAACGACTGCTATGCCAGGGGTTACATATTCCTTGTAAAATTGACCAAAAATAATCTCAGCGACCCCACTTCCCCCAGGAGTAGGACTATAAGCTGTAACGGCATATAATCCTTCGCCTCTTCCTAATAAAACCAAATGATCATATAGCTGCAGCACAATATCTGTGTTAAGTGCTATTAAAATAGCGGTTACCGCGAAAAACCTAAAGATCCAGGCCAATAGCGTTATCCCCGCAATACTGAAATGAAAACGCTTAGGCATTGCTTGGATTCTAAGAGAACTCACTTCAATGTCATCTGCCGCTCCGAGAATACGATCTTTACTTTTCCTAAGGATCTTCCATGATGCAAACCATCTAAGCAGTCTTTTTAGATGTTTGGGCTCTACAAATAGTCCATAAAGAAGGAGCACTCCGTAGATTGCCATTAAAGCCCACGCTGCAAAGAGTGTTATTCCAAGACGATCCCATTCATTTATGTCTTCAACAGGTGGTACAAACATTTCACTGCCAAAAATCAGCCATAAGATCGGCAAGGTGAAGACAAAAAACAAGGTGTCTGCAATAATGGTATAAATCACAATGGCGGTTGCTCTTGCTGCGGCAATATTCTCCTGTATCAATAAGAAAAAGGCCACAGCACTCCCACCAAAATTAGTCGGAGATACAGCACTGGCAAATTCCAAAATTGTAGTTAGTTCAATACTCTTACCCCAAGAGAAATCACCTTCAGATAATAATCGGAGACGCAGGCTATATAAGAGGTGTCTTCCACAATACACGAAGATAGCTATCAGAATCCACAGATACGACCATGCATTCCAATTGATCTCAAAGACTTCTTCAAGGTTCAATTGTCTTCGTACTAAGAAGATGACTACGGTCAATCCTATTAGAGTAGGGATAATGATCTTTCCTGGGCGTATGGAATCAAGGACCTTCTCTTGATCTGTATCAAATGACGGAGAAGGATATTGATTCATAGAAGGAGAATTTGTTGAGTTATATCAACAAGCTAAGTTGAGCACTAATTGTTTAACAAGTCCAACAAATATTCGCCATATCCACTTTTGATATATTTCTGCCCTAAGCGTTCTAACTGCTCTGCATCTATAAACTGCATTTTATAAGCGATCTCTTCGATACATCCCACTTTGAGCCCTTGTCGCTCTTCTATAACTTGTATGAACTGAGCCGCTTGCATAAGAGAGGCATGAGTTCCTGTATCTAGCCAAGCCATTCCTCTGCTCATTACCTTTACTTCCAGTTCACCATTTTCCAAGTAGTATCGGTTAACATCTGTTATTTCATATTCACCGCGAGGGCTTGGCGCGATATTTTTTGCAATATCTACGACACGATTATCATAGAAGTATAGGCCAGGAACAGCAAAGTTAGATTTCGGATTAGATGGCTTCTCTGCGATAGAAAGTGCCTTCTTATTATCATCAAACTCCACAACACCATAGCGCTCTGGATCTTTTACTTGATAGGCAAATACAACCCCACCTGCTGGGTTAAAAGAATCCTGTAACAACTTAGAAAGTCCATTACCATAGAAGATGTTATCTCCTAAAATTAAGGCCGCTGAATCTCCAGCTATAAAATCTTCTCCGAGAACAAAAGCTTGGGCAAGGCCATTGGCTTCTTGTTGGACGATGTAAGAAAAGTTACAGCCTATTTCCTCCCCGCTTCCTAGTAATTGCTGAAATAAAGGTAAGTGATCTGGAGTGGAGATGATAAGTATGTCTCTAATCCCTGCGAGCATCAGCGTGGAAAGAGGATAATATATCATAGGCTTATCGTAGACGGGCATCATTTGCTTACTCATAGCCATTGTAAGAGGATAGAGTCTCGTTCCCATCCCTCCAGCAAGTATTATTCCTTTCATTTTTGGGGTTTTGTGGCGTTTGTAAGAAAGATAAAATTTGCTCCTAATTCGTTGATTACAAATAAACAAAAGTAATCAGGATGTTCCTTGTAAACCTTTCGGAACTCATCTATCTTATCCTCTTGAACGATCTGCTTCGTTACAAATTCTTCTAGTGTCGAAGCGTGTATATTCCAAAGGCTCGTTTCGTCTTTTTCTATTAGTCTTACGCCTATCTCGAGTTCGTGTTGATGAATTACAAATATCGGATACTTAGACACTTCCTGATCTAAGATGGTCTCTCTGGCTTGCTCAATAGTAGGGACAAAAGGAGATATCTCTTGTTCTAATTGTTGATATGTCTGCTTGCTCAATGAAGTGATTTAAATGTGCTATCCGCGTTCTGAAAAGTAATAGGTTACTCTTGTCAACCATTTAGAGGGATCCTTCTCGATTGTCGGATCCGTTATATATTCCTCAATCAAAGGTACGTCTTGAAGATATCCACGATCCGCCATATATAGATCGATGGCTTGGTGCGCCGAACCTGTCTGAGAGTAGTCGCCATAAAAATCTACCTGAATTGCTTTCTTGGAAGGGAAATTAAACGCTGAGGCTCCTTCAATATTGATTGGGTCTCCAACAGGGATCGCCGAGGCCATATCTGCTACTCCTTTGCTTTCATCATATCGGAAGAATAGTCCACAGGGCATGCCTGTCATTTCAACGCCGGCAGCTTGCACCTTACTGAACAAAACACCTAAATTAGAAGCATAGAACTGCTGAATCTTATCAAACTGTACTTCCTGCCGATTCATGACATAATTTTTCTCTTCCAAAATCAATTCTTTGATTTGGTATCCTTCGTAGATGCTCTCATTCGCTCTTTCTTCAGCGATTTTCTTAAGATTCACTAGCCCATCATCATAACTACGCTTTATACTCTTCTTCATTCCACTTAAAAGCGCAAAACCTCGAAAGGCAAAAGGGAGCGGATCTCCAGACTCCATGGCCCAAGAAACATTTGTTTTTCCTTTTTCTGGACTGAGATTGAATTCGGCATGACTCAAACCATTCCATCCTTCGAATTCCAATTCGGTTCTTATTTTTTGATTCGGAATAGATTCTATTATTTTCTGTCGCCCTTTGTCATTGACTTCGCTATCCCATGTTGATTCAGCACCAACACCAGAGAGGATATCATTATAGGTAACTTTGTTTGTCGTGTCTTCTACACTCCAAGCATTCCATTGGTCCATTTGCTTGAAGCTATTGATAAGGTTGAATACCACAGGAGCTGGGGCGTCAATCTCCGTACTTCTTATCAAATCAAAATTCTTGGGACCGAGTGCACAAAGCCCAATATATAGCAAAACGATTGCGGCTATCAATCCAAAAAGGTAGAGTAGATACTTCATGTTGTCTAGTTAGATCTTTCTCGTATGGTTTTATACCTACGAGCTATAAGATATATTAAGAGGCCAAAAATAGCGATTCCTAATATGGCTTTCGGATAATCTATAGAATTCCTATACACCGCTAACAAAACGATCATCAATAGCATAACCGAAGGAACCTCATTCAATAATCTAAACCCAAAAGAAGAAAGGGTGGCGGTGTCTTCTGCCAGGTTTCTAATGATGCGCTTACAATAATGTTGATATCCAGAAAGTAGGACTACGAGAAGTAGTTTTATGTGCAACCACCCACTGGCGGCAAACCATTCTATCCCATTGGCCGCAATCATTAATATCCCAAAGATCCAAGTGATATTCATGCCATATGTGCATATAATACGATATACGCGATCTTCCATGATGCGATACTGTTTGATTAGGATATCGCGCTCTAGTCCTTTTAAAGACATTGCCTCTTTGTGATAGACAAAGATCCTAACCAAATAGAACAAACCCCCAAACCATCCTACAGCACCTACGATATGCAGCGCTTTAAAAAGAGGTAAGAATTGAAAAAGCATATCTCTCATATCACAAAAATATAGGAGCCTTACGACAAAGTACAAGACTCCTTCAATTACTTATCTTTAGAATAGGAAAAACTATGAAGTGATTTAAGAACGAAACAAGATGACTACCAATAATTAATTGACAGCCAGTATTTCAGCTTAGCAGGTCCGCCCTCTTGGAGACACTCTCTTTTCGAGCCGTTGGGCCCGAATCTTCGAGATCACTCGTTCATCTATAGCTATGTCTATGCAAAGAAAACCCACCCATCCTCTTTCAAGCGACCTTCTCTTCGAGCAATACCATACTCGGTTCTTCGAGATCGTTCGGTAATCTACGGACGATCTAGCAGTTACGTGCTTGTCGCTTCTCGACAATCAGCCCAATTCTTTATTCACTATTACTTAAACAATCCTTTTAGGAGGTTTCCACCTATTCTCATGGCATCATCTGCGATACTGCCATCACCATCTTGGTCTAATAAAGATGTTAGTAAACTTTCTGCACCAGAAGTTTTCTTTACTGCTGTTCCCGCTGATTGAGCTAAGATATTGGAAAGACCACTAGCATCAAGCCCTGCTGATTTTTTTTGTTTTCCAAGCATTCCGAGGACTAAAGGAGCAAGTTTTGTTAACATTCCCATCGATTGGTTCGTATCAAGTCCGCTCATTTTTGATAATTGGTCGATGGCATTTCCTTGCTTGCCCCCCAGTAAATGACCAAGTATTCCTGCGCCATTTGAAGCCTTTTGATTAGCCGGTTGTGCTGTTCCGTTGATAAAACCGACAACATCATCCAAAATGCCTCCATCGTGATCTCGGTCCAACGCATTGCTTAGTGAACTAATGCCAGCTTCACTTTTTGAGTTATTTGCTAAGGCTCCCATTAAAATAGACATTGCTCCGTCTATTCCTTTGGATGTTTGTTCAGGCTGTGCAGGTTGCGCACCACCTAATTGACTTGTAAGTGCTCCAATAGCAGCTTCGCCTAGTTGGCCTTTCATAAGATCGAATAAATCCATGTATTAAAATTATTTATAAATGATTAAATATCTCTTTTCTGGTATAGTCTTTGTCCTATGCGTCTTGATGTGATTTAAGAATTAAACATGATGTCTGTAAAGAACTCATTGACCGTCCGATACTTTAGCTTTTTCTATTCCTATTCTTAGGGCTATGGAAAGAAAAAAGAGCTTTGTCCTGGCTTTCAAGTAGTTTTTCTCGTCAATCAGCCCATTTCTTTAAACACTTTATTGATCGAATTGGCAAACCAAATTGAAAAGAGATGAAATGTGCCTTCAAAACTATCCTTATTAGTCTTTTTATGCTTTGTTTTTGTCATTTGGCGGAAGCGAATGATACCACCCAAGAATATATCCAGCAATATAAGTCTATCGCTATTAACGAAATGAAGCGCGTAAGAATTCCCGCAAGTATAAAAATGGCGCAAGCAATCTTAGAATCGAGCAGTGGGAGGAGCACTTTGGCGCGTCAATCCAAAAACCATTTTGGTATTAAATGTGGTGGCGGCTGGACTGGAAAAGAAGTATATCGTGAAGATGATGATTACAAAAACGGATTATTAATAAGAAGTTGTTTTAGGGCTTATGGTGATCCCGCTGAATCTTTCTATGCGCATTCTGATTTTCTTGCAAATCCCAAATCTACTCGGTACAAGTCCCTCTTCCTTTTAGATCCTTACGATTATAAAGGCTGGGCAAAAGGCTTAAGAAAAGCGGGATATGCAACGGATCCAAAATATCCATCTAAACTGATCAGTCTTATAGAGAAATATGAATTATACCTTCTTGACTACGGTCTTGTGGGGGATGTATCGCAACCTTTGGTTATTAACAAACCAAACAAACCATCTGCAACTGTTCCTGAGAAAAACATGCAGCGAGAACATACTTCACAAGACCCATCAAGAACAAATCCACAACGTACCGTTATAGCAAGTACAACAACTTCCAATATTGGTTCTCCGACGGGTTTCCATAAAGTACAGAGCAGCGATAGAATGGCGGATATAGCTTCGATGTACAGAATAAGCACCCAAGATCTGTATGTCCGTAATCGGCTGCCCAATGGAAGTGAACCGATGGAAGGAGAATTCTTATCTATAGATCACTACATTCATTTTTCGAAGAAGCCGAAGTTCTATACCCCAGATGCCGTTTCTTCCACAGAGATTTTTCTATGGGAAGGGTCTTTGACTGTTGGGTCAGATGATTAGGATATTTTGAAAAAGAAAGCGCGTTATCCACAAAAACCATTTTCTATTAAAGTTCGCAATAGAGTGTAATCGACGTTGTATCTTTATGTTATGATTCGAAACACGCTTTTTGTTTTATGCTTTTTTTGTTTCGGCTTGCTAAATGCTCAGAGTTTTATCTGGGGACCCAAGGGAGGATTGACCTTAGGAATGCAGACTTGGAATAATGTAGATCGCAATGTACTTTTAGGATACCACGGAGCACTCTATATGGAAAGTGCTGATGAAGGCTCTTTGGGCTCTTTCTATGGTCAAGTCGGATATCATACTCGAGGAAGTTCGCAGCTGGTCTCTTTTATCAATGGAGGCGGGGTAATATCGAGTAGAAGTCGACAGACATTCCAATTCAACAATGTAGCCCTTCAAATAGGAGCTAAGAAGAAGTTAGATAAGCCTGGAGCAAACAAACCTTATTATGGATTTGCACTGAGGTTAGAATATACAGCATCCACAAATTTGAGTCAGTATGAAAATGCGCAATCGGTGGGATACTTTCCGCTGGATCCATTTGTAAATAAGTTTAATTATGGGGCTTCTGTCAATTTTGGATATGAATTTCCTTTTTCTCCATTGATGGGAGGGTTTGTGGAGGCGACATTTAGTCCCGACCTATCAAAACAATATGCGCAGCCCGCTATCCCAAATGTATTTGATCCCCTTACTCGACAGAATCGCACACTACCTCAGCAGACCATAAGAAACCTATCTTTCGAAATTAGTGTAGGCTTCCGATTTCTTCGGAAGGTGATCTACCTTGATGATTATTAAAAGATGATGACTTATCTTATTTGGAGCCTTCCCGTAATAGGAACGCTCTTTTTCATATATATAAAGCGCGTACCTCATGGATGGGTACAATGGAGAACAGGTCTTGGTCTTAAGTTTTTACCAGCGATAGATCACCTCTCTCCCATAGTACAACGCGCTAAACTTGACAAGCTCAATATTCGAGGGCTTCCGAGAATAAAGAAGAATCTACCCGTTGCCGATATTAAGGACTTTGACATTCCGACGCGTCATGGTCCTGTAAAGGCGAGACTTTATAATGATAAGGCGGACGCTGCATTAGCCCCGATCTTTTATATCCATGGGGGCGGTTTTTGCTTTGGATGTTTGGACATGTTCGAAGAAGTCTGTAGAAGATTGGCTCAAGCCTGTAAGCGACAAGTCTATTCTATCGAATATTCCCTCGCTCCAGAATACAAGTTTCCTCGTATGCATGAGGAGTGTGAGGATGCGGCTGTATGGCTTTCTACGCATCATGATGCGCTTGGGATTGCATCTGAGAAGCTTATCCCTATGGGAGATAGTGCAGGAGGGAACTTGGCAATTTCTACCATCTTTGCTTTGCGAAAGAGAGGCTTAGGAAATCTTCTTGCGGCAGTAGTGCCGATATATCCGAGTTTAGAAGGCTTTCCAAATGAGACAGCGTCTCTTGGAAAATATGGAGAGGGATATTTTCTTACACAAAAGGCGATGGCAACATTCACAGATGCTTTAGTTGCCGATAGAGAAGATCTTAAGGATCCGCGCTTACTATTGTCATCTGTTAATGAGCTTAAAGACTTCCCTCCGACCTTTGTAGTTAATGCAGAGTTTGATCCTCTTCGTGATGATGGAGGAAATTTTGCGGAACGGCTGAAGTCTGCGGGTAATACCCATGTCGAACGTAAAATATATAAAGGAACTACCCATGCATTTTTTGGAGTGGGTATAATGGGAGATCAGGGAGTAAAAGCGGTGAAAGACGTCGCTGCTTTTCTTCGAGGTATCTGATAATAAATAGGAACGTTCATTCATGAAAAAAATAGAGCATCTTGGAATCGCCGTAAGTGATATTACCTCGGCTAATGCGGTTTATGAACAGCTTTTAGGTGTTGCGCCATACAAAGAAGAAAAAGTCACTTCTGAACATGTCTTGACATCTTTCTTTAGAGTGGGGACGAATAAACTTGAACTTTTGCAAGCGACTCATCCAGATAGCGCTATTGCCAAATTCATTGATAAAAGGGGTGAAGGCCTGCATCACGTAGCTTTCGATGTAGCAGATATCCGAGCAGAGATGGCTCGCCTAAAAGAAGCTGGATTCCGATTACTCAATAAAGAACCCAAACAAGGTGCAGACAATAAGCTCATATGCTTTGTG
>JBLIDB010000009.1:0-43881 GCA_047634015.1 Saprospiraceae bacterium | reverse complement strand
TGATAAAAGTTGTTTGCTTAGGGGAATGGACAAACAACTACTACAAGCATTTTTCCCAGCGGGGTTATTAGATTATTTTGAGGTAGTATCCTTTAACACAGATACTGCTGAGCACGTATTTGATTTGCGAGAGATGAACATCGCTCCAGCGGGCTACAATAAGGATAGTTTAGAATCGAAAGGCTTCTATCAAGAGAAAACAATAACAGATTTTCCACTAAGAGGCAACCGATGTAAGTATAAGGTCAAGCGACGACGTTGGCAAAATAAAGAGGACGGTAGTATCGTAAAAAGAGATTGGCAACTACTCGAAAAAGGCACTCGGATGACAACTGAGTTTGCCACTTTTTTAAAAGGCATTAATCGCTAAGACGCCCATAAGCTGAAAGACGATAGGGGATCTATTGGGATTAGATGGCAAACAACACCAAGCGCAATACTATGCACCTCTGAGTGGTTTTACATCTTGGAAACAAGGAGAACATACTTCAGAGTGGATGCTTTTTCCTGCGAATATAGCTAGCCATCTTAGCATGGATGAGACAAGTTTATCTCAAGGAGAATTATATACTATCGTAACTAACAAAGCAGCAAAAGGGAATAAGGGTGCTCTCGTTGCCATGGTAAAAGGTACAGTAAGCAGTACAGTAATATCTGTTTTGCGGGGCATTCCAGCCGCAGTGCGTAGTCAAGTAGAAGAAATCACCATAGACTTAGCTCCCACCATGGAGCTGATAGCGAAACGCAGCTTTCCTTCAGCCACAATTGTATCAGACCGCTTCCATGTACAGAAATTAGCTTCAGATGCTGTGCAAGAATTGCGTATAAAATTTAGATGGGAAGCTATAGATCAAGAGAATGCAGAGCGGGAATTAGCAAGCAAAAGAATCAGGCCACACTTTCAAGCCCAATATCTTAGATAACGGAGATACCACCAAACAAATATTAGCACGAAGTAGATATTTGCTATTTAAAAGTTCAGACAAATGGACACCTACACAAAGGCATAGATCAGAGTTGCTATTCAAATATTATCCCGAGCTTGAAAAAGCATATAAGCTAAGCAGAAAGCTAGCGAAGATATTTGAACAAAAGACGACAAAAGAGATTGCGTATAAAAAAATTGCACTATGGTATAATGACGTAGAAGCATCAGGGTTTAAATCATTTTATACAATAGTAAATACTATAAAAAGCCACTATAACCATATCCTCAACTACTTCAATAATCGAAGTAGCAACGCATCTGCAGAATCCTTTAATGCTAAAGTGAAAGGCCTTAGAAAACAATTAAGAGGAGTTGTTAATGTCGAATTCTTTCTCTATAGATTAGCTAAGATTTATGCATAACCCCCTAACTTTTCATCTTGATCCACATTTACCCTTAGTGTAGTGGAAAGTGGTTCCGCTATCGCAGGACCCCCTGCTTCTAATGTGTTAGGAAATTCAGTAATTATCGATGATTTTCTTTTCAAACCAAGAGATATAGACTCCAATATGGGGATAGACCATACAGAAGTCTTCGGAATTAGCAACAGTACGTTGCCTGATACTATTTACCTTGATCCTCTTTCTGTATAGCAGGAAGGGGGCTTTATAAATGGATCAGGGCCAGGTCTTGGTTACACGTATTATAGAATGACTCCTATCCCCAATCCAGGTGTCAACAATTGGAATGATAATGAGAATGATACGTCTAGGGAACTAGAAGAGTTTGCTGTATTTATGTTTTATTCTAGTTTTTCATCAGTAGACATTGCCTATGGTAGAACAAGTTCAGCTCCTAGCCGTAGTGGAGGTACAAGATTGACAATCTTATTCGCGTCAAAAGAATGTGATCGTGATGGTGATGGTGTACCTAAAGGAGTAGACTTAGATCTTGATAATGACTGTATCTATGATCTTTATGAAGCCGGACATATATACACTGCGGATTTGGACAATGATGGAATGATAGATGGATCTGATGTAGGCTCTGGAACGAATGGATTGTACAAGAGTGTCGAATCCAGCCCAGATAGCGACGCTATAAACTATACTTATAGCGACTCGGATGCTGATAATTGTTTTGATACCGAAGAGGCTGATGTTGCAGATGTAGATGGAATAGCAGGAACGGGAACTCCTTTAACAGATGCTTTTGGTGTTGTTACGACTATTGTATATGAAGAACCTCCGACTATGAATTGGCAAGACTCCTTACAGACTTGCCTAGAAATCTGCGATAATGGAATTGATGATGACGGAGATGGCCTTATTGATGACTTTGATCCAGACTGTGCTAATTATTATTTAGAAGCAGAATGCGGTTTTCCTGGCGCTAATTGGGTGCGGACCTTTGGCATAGGGGCTTCAAACAATGATTTTCAAACTATAACAACAGGTCTTAACTCTTTGGCAACTCCTCCTACAGCTGGCGCGGATATATTAAGATTTACAATTACTATAGCAGCGGTTGACACTTATAGAATTCTTGGAAGAGTCAAATCCGCCAGTGGTGCAGATGATTCCTTTTGGTTTAGAGTTGACGAAGGAAGCTGGTACAAATGGAATGATTGGGATACAGGGGATATGGCAATGGGTAGAGTTTTCCGACAACGATGATGGTAATAATCCCGTTAGATATATTCTAATTAGTAGTGGAAGTCACTCTATTGATATCGCATATCGAGAGGATGGCGCAGGTATTGATAAGCTTCACCTAACTATTAATGGTAGTACGCCTTCTGGAGAGGGGGAAGATGCGATCAACTGTATATTCACTTTGAAAACAGAATTATACAATATCAAAAATGAATCTAAAGCCCAGATCATAAACACAAAATTCTGGATAAGCTCCTAAATCTCAACATATAGAATTATAAAGATTAGTATATCTCTTGATGCCCTCTACATTATTTACGTCTTGTGTCACTTTTGGTTGATTGAAAGATTTTGAGCTAATTTGAATCGCTGTTTTAAGTAATTCTTGTTTTTGGTTAGGTATTATTTCTAAATTTTTCATCCCCCGAAATTCATTTACTCCTCCATTATCATAGCTGATCACCGGAAGTCCACAAGCTAATGCCTCAAGATATATAAGACCAAAAGTCTCTGTACGACTTGTGTGAACTATGACTGAGGACCGCTGCATGGCTTGAGCAACCTCTTGTTTGCTCTTTCTTCCCACAAGGTGAACATATGACTCCATATTGAGCCCTTTAATAAGCTTTTCAAGATCTGACATTAGAGGGCCGTCACCAATAATGGTGAGCTTACTGGTTCCAAGGTCTTTATATATCGCAGCATATGCTTGAATCAAATGACCCCATTGCTTTCGTGGGATTAAATCCCCAACCCCCAATATTTTAAAATCATTGCTTTTTTGAGAGGCATCAGATTTGAAAACCTCGAAATCTATAAAGTTAGGGCAGATTTCGATCTCTTGCTTTAGCATTGCTTGCATTGAGTCCTTAAGTGAACGACTTACAGCCAGTACCTTCTTGGCCCCATTTAGTGCTGCAATGCCTAATGCTTTATGATGGCGACGAATACTTCCATCCATCCACCCTGTATAATGTGCGGTAACTATATACGGTAATGGAATATGGTTCTGGAGTTCAAGCGCAACCATTGCACCAAGATATGTATGCGCATGAATCAATTCGGGCGCGCCATATTGATTGATGTAGTCTCGGATCTGGGCGGCGTAGGCCCTTACCCATTTGGTCAAACCCCATTGATTATTCTTAGGCCAGAAGGGTCCTGAACATGTAATTGTTTTATTCCCTAAAAGATCTATATTAATAGATTCAACATTACAGAATTGGAATTTTGATAAGTATGCAATATTGAGATCTGCATAGACTACATCGATTGCTAACCCTTCTCTTCTAAGAATTCGTACTTGTTCTTTGACAAAATCCCCGTTACTGGGCTCAAGAAGACTTGGAAACCAACCTGAAATAACTAATATGCGGGGTGCGGTGTCTATGACAATAATTTGGTCGTCAAGTTAGCGCTTCCGCATGGTAAGTTATGAAGTGAATTAAAAATTAAACAATATGACTGCGAACATCTCATTGGCGGCCAGCTACTTCAGCTTGCAGGCCTGCCTTCTTTGAGATTCTCTTTTTCCGAGCCCTTTGACTCGATTCTACGAGATCAATCGTTCATCCCAGAGCTATGGCAATCCAAAGAATCACCCTAGCCTATTCGAGGCCTCTCCTCTTCTGGTTCTTTTACTATCGAAATCATTCCCATATACTCGACTCTTCGAGATCGTTCGTCATGTCCTGACAACCATGTAGTTGTTATCGCTAATCAGCCCAACTCTTAAATCACTTCATTATTTAAAGGACCAGTCGTATTGATCAATACTCGTTAAGCAAGTTTTCAGAAGGTCAATCGTCGCTCGAATATCTTTGGTGTGTGCCATTTCTATAACTTGATGCAAGTATCTCGTTGGAATAGATATCCCCCCAGTTATAGCTCCGCCTTTGCTATATCGCTGGATAGCGGCAGCATCGGTACCTCCAGCAGGAAGGACCTCCATTTGATACGGAATTTTTTCTTTATTGGCTTGTTCACGCATGAATTCCACCATTCTATAGTCACAGATAGTAGATCCATCTAATACTTTGATTGCTGTTCCTCCACCCATTAATGTGATTTTCTCATGAGGCAGGATTCCTGGAACATCACAAGCTAAAGTTACATCCAGAACAATCCCAAAGTCAGGATCTATTCCTGAAGCAGCAGTCATCGCTCCTCTTAACCCTACTTCCTCTTGCACTGTGAATACACCGTAGACATCATAAGGGACAGATTCTTTGGATAATTCCTTGAGTGCTTCTATCAAGATGAATACGGAAACACGATTATCCAAGGATTTGGAATTTACGCATTCTCCCATTTCGACTAATTCCCGTTCTCTCGTTATAGGATCACCGATACGAACGATCTTGGCAACTTCATCGCGAGGTAGACCTGTATCTATATAGTAATCTGTAACATCAGGCATCTTCTTGCGCTCCTCTGGTTTCATTATATGGATGGGCTTAGTACCCATAACACCAAGGATATCCTTGCGTCCATGAATGATTACACGCTGCGCAGTGAGTGTCTTAGGGTCGAATCCACCTAAAGGCTGAAACCTAATATATCCATCTTCATCCACATGAGTAGCGATAAAACTAATCTCATCCATATGAGCAGCGATCATGACGCTCTTATCACTAGTACCTCGCTTGATAGCATGTACGTTGCCCATAGCATCAAGCTGCACTTCGTCTACATATGGAGTAACGGTTTTAACGATATACTCTCTGATTCTTTGTTCATATCCAGGAGCTCCTGGCACTTTGCATATTTCACTGAGTAACGCTATATCTATCATTTACTATTTTATTGCTAATATAATACGCCAAGGTAATGAAGTGATTTAAGAAAGCGGGGCTAAACCGAGGAGGAAGACTTATGCTTATTCGCAAAGTTTATAATGATTTGCACGTAGATAGTAATTGCACTCCAATGTATGTCTTGCATAGGAAATGCAGTAGACGAATCTCTTTTTATAGCTTTGTGGGGTTGATTTTTTATAAAAACATTTCTTTTAAGGCATGATCATTACAATTTCTGGAGATATAGGAAGCGGGAAAAGCACTACAGGCAAAGCGTTATGCAAACGATTAGAGTATCAGTATTTATCTACAGGAGCAATCCAACGTCAGATCGCAGAAGAAATGGGTCTAACAACACTGGAGCTTAACAAACTCACTGAGTCTCGCCGGGATATTGATGATAAAATAGATGGCTATACCCGAGCTCTTAATGATGTTGATGAGAACTATATCGTAGACTCAAGACTTGCCTGGCACTTTATTCCATCTTCATACAAAGTGTTCTTACGCTGTGATGAGATGGTCGCTGCCGAACGCATTAGTAAGGACAAGGAACGCAAAAGTGACGAAGAGAATAGAGAAGTATTGCACTTGCTTAGCAAGAATCAAGATCGTCGTAAAAGTGAAGCGTCAAGATTCTTAGATATCTACGGCATCAACTTTGAAAATCTTTCTAATTATAATCAAGTTATAGATTCAAGCTTTTTCTATCCGGAAGAGATCGTCCAACTAATTATAGATGGAATCGGCCATTTCTATTTGGAAAAGAAAGTGCTCTAAGAATTAACAATAATGATCCAGAAGGAGATACTTCATAAATTGATGCGTTATTGCGATTATCAGGATCGCTGTCATCAAGAAGTAAGAACGAAACTCCTTCAGTTGAAGATCTATGGTCAAGATCTTGAGGAAGTCATGGCAGAATTGATCTCTACCGATTACCTAAATGAAGAACGATTCGCTACAAGTTATGCTCGGGGCAAATACAGAATCAAAGGCTGGGGAAGAATTAAAATTCGCCAAGGACTGAAATCAAAAAGGATCAGCGATTATTCTATTAGAAAGGGTCTTCAGGAAATAGAAAAAGAAGGTGGGTATCAAGATACTTTGTTGAACCATTTAACTAAGTATCGAGATCAACGAAAAAATAAGTACGATAAGAGGCTGCTGCAACAGAAGACCTACGCCCACGGTGTAAGTAAAGGCTATGAGTCCGCATTAATAAGTGAGGTGATTCAAGAGCTTTTTTAGAACTTCGACAGCCTTCTTAATATACTTAACGCAGCAAGCGAAAACAACTGTTTTTACCCATCTTTTCTCCCTAAAAGAGGCCAGAATACAGTCTCCATTAAGGAAAAAGAGAGGGTGATTTAGTCCCTTACGACTTGTCTTTCCAGAATTCCTTTTTGTATTTGGTATATACGAAGTTGAAGACTTTCTATATTGAGAATTATTATAGAAGCGATTTAAAATTATAGTTGATGAAGTGTCTTTCTTTTTTTCTGATAATGAGTTTTTGTTCTCTCCAAGCGCAAGACCTTATTCCCGCTATTCTTAATGTTGAAGATAGATCTCGTGTTATAGACGAGATTCTTGAAGATCGAATTGATAATCTTCTTCCGCAACTCATGCGCAGAGAAGGAATCGATATGTGGGTTATTATATCCAGAGAATATAATGAAGATCCTATCATGAAGACCATGCTTCCCAGTACATGGTTGGCAGCAAGGAGAAGGACCATTATGGTATTCTATGACAATGGAGAAACGGTAGATAAGATTGCTATCGCTCGATATAGCGTGGGAAGACTTCTCAAAGGCGAATGGAATGTAGATGTCTATCCCGACCAATGGGAAGCCCTCATCAATATTATAAAAGATAAGAACCCTAAGCAAATAGGCCTCAATTATTCAAGTAATTATGGACTTGCAGATGGACTTGTTAAGAGCGAGTATGAGTCCTTTATGAAGTATTTGCCTGCGAATATGCATAATCGTGTAATGAGTGCTGAGCAGCTGGCCGTAGCATGGTTGGAAACAAGAAGCGAACGAGAACTCCAGATTTATCCTATGATATGTAGACTGGGTCATGTGCTGCTGCGTCAAGGATTATCTGAGATGGTAATCACTCCTGGAATTACTTCGACAGATGATGTCGTTTGGGCTTTACGTCAGATTGTAATAGATAATGGACTTGCGACATGGTTTCATCCATCTGTTTCTGTTCAACGAGCTGAAGCGGGGAATAAAGAGTTCTTACGTTCTTTTAGCAAGCGTCCAGAGGAGGAGATTATCAGACATGGAGATCTGGTTCATGTAGATTTTGGAATCACCTACCTGAGATTGAACACAGATCAACAACAGCATTTCTATGTACTAAAACCAGGTGAGACGTCCGCTCCTGAAGGATTACAAAAGGCATTCGTAAATGGAAATCGGGTCCAAGATATCCTCACATCTAAATTCAAAATTGGATCTACCGGAAATGAAATTCTTAAACAATCTCTCGACCAAGCAAAAGCAGAAGGTTTAAACGCTTCCATTTATACGCATCCAATAGGATTTCATGGGCATGCCGCGGGACCAACAATAGGAATGTGGGATAAACAAGAAGGTGTAAAAGGCCCAGGAGATTACCCTTTATATGAAAATACCGCCTACTCTATAGAGTTATTTGCCGCTACTGAGGTGCCTGAGTGGGGAGGGAAAATCGTCCGTATTATGCTCGAAGAAGATGGTGTATATACAGATGGAGCGTTCCAGTTTCTGGATGGAAGGCAGAAGGAATTATTTTTGATTCCACAGCCAAGAGGAAATATGGCGAATTAGAAATTGACAATAGGTTCGCGAGAACTTTTTCTATAGAAATAGGCAGGAGGCTTCTCAAACTGGATGAATAAGAAACCTTTCTTACTTCCAAGATGACTGAACATCATCGATAGAGCTCTTGATATCATTTAGGCTTACCGAGATATCCCAAGTACAATTTCCAATTTCTTTAAGCAAAGAGAATTGCAACTTACCACCTTTGTTCTTCTTATCGCTATGAAGTAATTCTATTATCTCTTCATGCCGAGATAGGATACTGAGATCAAGACCATCATAAACCTTATTGAGATATGAGCTTATTTGTTCTGCATCTTCTTTCGGTAATCCACAATGTTGAACAGAAAGAAGCGCTTCTGCTGCCATGCCAATTCCTATTGCTTCACCATGGAGGTATGGGTGATCGGTACTAAAAGATAATGTTTCTACGGCATGACCTATGGTATGTCCGAAATTTAAAATTTTACGCAAACCGCCTTCTCGAGGGTCTTGCGAGACAACATCTTTTTTGATCTGTATGGACTCGTAGATCTCTTCCATTTGATCCATATCTCTCCATGTGTTCAGTTTGGTTAATCGATCCCAGATACTGCGATCTCTGATCATGGCATGTTTGATCATTTCTGCATATCCACTTCTATGATCTTCAGGTGTGAGCGTATTTATAAAGTTAGGATCTACCAAGACGGCCTTGGGATTTTGGAATAGGCCGATAAAATTTTTCAATCCGTTGAAGTCTACGCCTAACTTACCGCCCACAGAAGCATCTACTTGAGATAATAATGTCGTCGGAATCTGAATAAAATCTAATCCACGCATATAAGTACTTGCCACAAATCCTCCCATATCTCCGATGACACCTCCTCCAAGGTTTATTACCAGACCATGACGATCCACCTTGTTTGCTGCCATCGCCCCCCAGATTTGTTCACATGTAGCAAGAGTCTTGTGTTCTTCTCCTGAAGTGATGGTTACGAGATGATGTTCAGGAAGGATAGATGCGATCAATAGAAGGCAATGCTTTTCGGTGTTCTCATCTACGATTACTGTAATACTTGTATAAGTATTACCTTTTAGAAAAGCTTGTAGAGACTCCCTAATTGGTCCTACTTCAACGTTATAATTGGAAAGTTGTATTTGTCGCATATGTTGAATTAATTATGGCAGCCGATGTTCTTGAGTAGTGCTCCAAGCTTGAGCTGGGTGCAAAAATATAGTTTTTTGTTAGGGTATTCTAAAACCTTATTCTTCATTATTAATCTAATAACGCCATCCCTCTCAACCATTGTGCTTTCGAACAAAAAAACAGTATCTTACTTTTCATAGAACATTATTACGAATGAAGTGGATTTCTTTGACACCTTTTTATCTTATAGTCGGATTACTTGCATCGTGTACTTCTGAAGGAACTCAAAAACAGTATGTGGTGAATGGTGAAGTTTCCGGACTTTCTAACAACACTAAAATTCAAATCAAAATCAAGGACTCAATTCTCAATAGTGCAACTGTAATGGATGGCAAATTTCAATTGACTGGATCCACTGACGAACCGGCATATGTGAGCATGATCGTCACAGGAACAGCGAATAGTAAAAGTTTCTGGCTCTCTAATGATACGATCAACATATTAGGCTCTTCTTCAAATCTTCGTAGTGTTAAAATAAGTGGATCTCCATTGCAAGATATTCTTGAAAATCGAAAGGAAAGCCGTGATTCAATAAAAAAAGAATTTCTAAAAACTAATACCAGTATAAACATGCGGTATATGGAATTGGTATACCAGCAAGACCAGAATTTCGTAAAAGCCCATCCAAATTCTCCTATCAGTTTAAGAACGCTTGATATGTTTAAAACAGCATGGGATTTAGAGATCGTCAAGAAGTTTTATGATTCGATGAGTAAGGAGAGTCGTGCCACGAAACACGGTAGAGCAATTGCCAATTTTGTAAATTTATTTCAGGAGTTGGAGGTCGGGGATACGTTTGTTAATTTTGACATGAAGGATACTAATGGAGTTTCAAAAGAACTTAAGAATGTTTTGGATAAGTATACATTGTTAGAGTTTTGGTCATCATGGTGTGGACCTTGCAGGGAAAGTAACCCAAGTCTTGTAAAACTATATGATGAATATCAATCAAAGGGTCTTGAGATCGTGGGAGTTTCTTTGGATGAATCTAGAACAAACTGGAAAGAGGCAATACAGGAGGATAAGCTTGAATGGATTCATTTGAGTGATCTTAAGGGAGCAGATAACCACGCAGGATTAATCTATGGTGTGAGCGGAATACCTGATAACTTTGTGATAAATCAGGAAGGACGCATAATAGCAAGAGGTGTAAGTGCGCAGGAATTAAGAAAACTGATAGAAGAGAGCACGATTCCTTAATCTGATGATAAACTTCGTTGCCAAGTTTTTTAAGTCCGTTAATCAAGCCGATGCACTTGAGTCGCACTCCAAGCTTGAGCTGGGCACGAAAATAATGCTTTCGTTTTCTTCCATGTAATTCCGAATAAATCACTATGGCGATAATTATTTAGTGCTTCCTCATCTTCCCAATAGCTGTATGTGAAAAAAGTATTGCCTTCGGAGGATTCTCTGAGTAGCTCGAGATGAAGACATCCTTCACGGTTCCGAATTTTGTCTTTTACCCTTTCGAACAGTTTCAGAAATGCATCTGAATGCTCAGGCAGAAATTCCATCTTAACAACTCTTACTATCATATCAGTGGAAATCGATCTGTATGGTTTCGTTTTTATTCAGGCTTAGCAACTGATGTGCATTACCCATGTTAATTGCTATTTCCAACATGTTGATATCATTAAAAAAAGCACAAACGTCTCCTATAGGCACATCATTATAGCGATGAGATAAACGGGTTATAGGATCATTACTTTTGAAGTAAATGGCATAGCTTCTACCGGCACGCACCCGATCGAAAGTTGATTTATCAACATTGATTATCACATTACCAAAAGTATCAACATGCATGATCGTTGCTCTGATGTGATCCGTATTAATAACAGCCTGTAGAGAGAGTCGTCGCTCGTATTCTTGCACCGGCATCCCGATTTCTCGTACTAACTTTCCTTCGGACAATTGATATATCACCTTACTAAGACTATGATAAATATCTTCTCTTGAGGTCATCGGAACTTCTACAACCCCTCTGGGATCAAGGTCTGGAAAGATCAAAGAGAACACCCCGTTATTAGGACCAACAAAGAAATAGCCATCATGCTCGAATAGAATCAACTGGTTATGCTTGGCATAATAGGTATTGACTGCTATTAAATGTAAAGTATGCCTAGGGAAATGGCGATAAATCCCTTTTACAAAAAAAGCCGCTTCCATAATATCATGTCGACTGACATTATGAGTTATGTCTAGAATATTAATTTTTGGAACAGACTTAAGTATCTCCCCCTTAAGCATCGCCGCATAATAGTCCGAGGTACCGAAGTCTGTTGTAAGCGTAACAATATCCATTTCCTAGCTCCTACGATTATTCGTTTATAGTAATGCTATGTATTCAATGTCTTTCAAAGCTTAAAGAAAGTTACTTTTTACGAGTTGTCGGCAGCACATAAAAATCAAAATCGCTTAGAGAGATATAAATCGCAAGAATTAATGTGTTTTGAACTAATTTTGACCTGAGAACATTGTAGATTTTATTTATTCCCGATGGATTCAGAAAAGTATCATCATTTGAGCTTTTTTGTTTTCCGTTTCAAAAAATGAACTGATTGCTATTGAGTGAAATTGTCCTCTCCACAGAAGGCCTAGATGTATTAGAGTTATTTGGGGCCAAGAATTCAAAGTTAAACCTCTTAAAAAAAGCATTTCCAGAAGTCCAGATGAGTCATCGTGGAACAAACCTGAAAATCTCAGGAGAAAAGAAAGTCACCCAAAAGGTGAAATCTAAAGTAGAGCTGCTAATTCGACTCCTAAAAGATAATGATGAGTTGAGTAAAAACAGTGTGCTTGATGTTGTAAGTGGTATAAATCCATATAATCATGTTAATAACAATAAGGACTCAGCCAATACAATCGTCTATGGTGTCAAAGGGAAGAAAATCACCGCGCGCACACGTAATCAGAAGAAACTGGTAGAGCTTTCGGAGACGAATGATATTCTGTTTGCGCTCGGCCCAGCAGGAACAGGGAAGACCTATACAGCAGTGGCGCTTGCGGTAAGGGCATTGAAGAACAAACTTGTAGCTAAGATTATCCTTACACGACCGGCGGTAGAAGCTGGGGAGAGTTTGGGTTTTCTTCCAGGTGACCTCAAAGAAAAGATAGATCCATATCTCCGTCCATTATATGATGCGTTAGAAGATATGCTGCCCATGGAAAAGGTTGACAAATTTATGGACAATAGAGTAATTGAAGTGGCTCCATTGGCGTTTATGCGTGGACGAACATTGGACAACTGTTTTATCATTCTTGATGAGGCTCAAAACACTACTTCAGCACAACTCAAGATGTTCTTAACACGACTTGGGCCCAATGCAAAGTGCATTATTACTGGCGATCTCTCACAGGTAGATTTGCCTCGAAGTCAAAAATCCGGTCTTCGAGACGCTACAGAATTATTATCAGATATAGAAGGCATCGCCAAGTTAGAATTAACCGCTGAAGATGTAGTACGTCACAGATTAGTGAAAGAGATTATCCTGGCCTATGGTCGACAGAAAAATCAAAATGCCGTACCTTCGCATAAAGGAGAAAGAGAGTCATGAAGAAAACATCACAGGTAATATATAAGGGTAATCTCAGAACTACAGCCGTTCATTTGGCCTCTAATAATGAGATAATAACAGATGCCCCAACAGATAATAATGGAAAGGGCGAAGCTTTTTCCCCAACAGACTTAGTGGCTACGGCACTTGCCAGTTGTATGATTACCATTATGGGAATCAGAGCTGATAAATCAGGAATTGATATAACAGGAACATCTGCATCTATTACTAAGGTTATGGCTGCGGATCCTCGAAGGATCGCAGAAGTCCAAGTAATAATTACGATGCCTGATCAGGAGTATGATTCTAAGGATCGGAAGATATTAGAAGCTGCTGCCCGGATCTGTCCAGTGGCATTATCTCTTAGTGCTGATTTGGTCCAGACGGTAGATTTCGTCTGGAAATAAGCAGTTAGGAGTAACTCCTCAAAAAGCAACAACTTATTTCTTTACCATTCCTTATCGAAATATTATGAGCATCATACGAGTATCACACCCGAGCGGTATTGTTAATGGAAAGGTTCGGCTTGATGGATCTAAGAGTATCAGTAATCGAGCCTTAATAATAAGAGCCTTAAGTGGGGAGAATTTCAAAATAGAAGGGTTGTCAACCAGTGATGATACAGAGACCTTAGAGAGATTGCTGAATGATGATGGCATCGTATATGATGTGCATCATGCTGGAACTACCTTTCGATTTCTCACGGCCTATCTGGCGTTACAAGAAGAAACTCAAGTATTGACAGGATCCGAGCGTATGCTACAACGCCCGATTGGTCCATTAGTAGCCGCTTTGAACTCTTTAGGGTGCAATATCAAATACTTGGGCGAAGAAGGATATCCACCTCTAGAAATTTCAGGACCTGGCGATATGGCTCAACTCAAAGAAGTGAGCATAAGTGCTGGGATTAGTAGTCAATATATTAGCGCCCTTATTTTAATCGCTCCGACACTTCCGAATGGATTAACCATAAATCTCGAAGGGGCTATGGTATCAGAATCTTACCTTAAGATGACGTTAGCTACGGTTGGCGAATTTGGAATAGTGGCTAACTACGACGGACAGAAAATTGAGATCGCTCCCCAGGAATATAGTATTAAGGATTACGTAGTTGAAGCAGATTGGTCCGCCGCTTCTTATCATTTTGCGATTGCTGCATTAGCAAAAGAAAGCAACTTAGTTCTCGAAGGCCTGTATGCCAACAGCACGCAAGGAGATGCTGCAATCACTCAGATTTCAGAGAGCATTGGGGTAACTACAAATTGGGAAGAGAATATCGCCCACCTTTCTAATCGTAGTAATGCTAATACGTTTAGCTACGACTTTATCAACCAACCAGATATAGCACAAACGATAGCGGTGATTTGTGCGGCGACAGGAATGAAAACAGATTTTTCAGGATTGAAAACACTCCGGATAAAAGAGACTGATCGTATCTATGCTCTTGACACAGAGTTCAAGAAAGTAGGAAGTAGTTTTGAATTATTGCATACAGATGAAGATGGTAAGGAGCATTATGGTGTAGGGGAAAAAATCACCGCGACAGCAGTCATTCCCAGATTTGAGACTTATAAAGACCATAGAATGGCGATGGCTTTTGGTCCACTGGCGCTTTTGTTTCCGATAGAAATCAATGAACCAGAAGTAGTCACCAAATCATATCCCGCTTTTTGGGAGGATTTAAAAAAATTGGGCTTTCAAATAGAGGAAGTCAGTGAATAAAGTTTCTTTCTTATGGCCCCAATGCAATTACCGATCGAATCCAAGAAAGCCATTCTCGCCCTTTTGGCAGAATTACAGAATTACAGAATTACAGAATGTAGATAAAGAACAGTCTTTGAAAGAAACGAGCTACATCCTTCATGTTGCTCAGAAATTGGGCTTGGAAGTAAGTGATGTTAGAGACGTATTAGAACACCCTACCCAATTCAAACTTTCTCCTCCTGCGGATGAAGGCGGTCGAATGACCATCCTATACTACCTTTTATTCTTCATGAATATTGATGGGCAAATTAAGGAAGAAGAAGAAATAGCCGTTAAAAAGATGGGCTTTCGATTGGGCTTTCGTCCTGAACTCACCTCCGAACTGATCTTCATCATCAAGCAGCATTTTGACGATAAGGTGCCACCTCAGGACTTATTGGATAAGATTCGCGCGTATTTGAACTGAATCAGGCCGTGCTTCAACCACCTTTTCTCCCTCACAGGGAGGCCATAATATCGCCTGTCTGTGAGGGAGAGACAGAGGGTAAATTGTCACATAATCCAATATTCATCAAGGAGAATAAATGCAATCGGTCTTACCATCCCGGAACAAAATTCAAACCAAACACCACTCTCGAATTCTTTTGAAGCGGATATGCTAAGTAAGGCTCCAAAATCATAGCACCAAACAGATTGACTCTAACAGAGGCCCCTACACTCATCACTAATTCTGGAGCATTGGGATCATCACTGCCGATATCACTGAAATCATTAAAAGCCATTCCGGCATCGAAGAACAATGCAATGTCCGTAAGCAAAACCTTAGAAGGAATTAGGGCGAGTTGCTTAGGACCACTAAATGGAAGCCTTGCTTCTATACTCGTAATTCCAAAACTGGAACCCAATAATTGATTAAAACCAATATCTCCAAACGCTCCATCTACACGTCTCCCAAAGACAAAGTCATATCCTCTTACCAATCCCATCTGACCGATATAATTGGGATATATAGAGTTGACATCTTGTTCGAAACGTTTATACCCTTGAGCTCTGAAGGCTAGAGAGATGGGTTTCATCCAGATATACTTCCGATAATCGGCATTGATGGCATAGTAATCATTGATACCAAAACTATGTTCCGCAGAGAGCCGAAATCGCTGGCCATATAATGGTGACGTGAGCCCAAAATGAGACTTGTCTCCGACTAAAGCGACATAGAAACTTCCTTTCATTCCTTTCCCAATCGTATAAAATTGATTGAATGACACTTCCTCTCCAGTTTCTAATTTTTCTCTTTCATTTCCTATAAAAAACAGATTATCGGGGTCATAAAAATTACGCCGAGCATCGACTCTGAAAGTTTGATTTCCAATCGAAGCGCCACCTTCTAATCTCAATGTTGTAGAGAAAGGCATTTGTACAAAACCAGAAGCAGTCTGATCGAAGATCCTTAAGACTTGTAATTCCTCTACAAGAAGGTCGAGGTTATTACCATCTTCATTTTGCCGAGTTTCCTGATATACACTTCTTCCAATTCCAAAAGCCTGAGGCACATGACTCAGTCCTCCTCCCCACGCCAGCTTATGCTTACGATTAATATAGAATAATTGCCCTCCGACATCTTGGACGGTTCCATTAAGCGCGGCTTGTCCTACTAACTGATTATTACCAAGGATATCACTGAATTGCATCTGAATTGCACCAGCTGCTTGTAGGCCATTATTGAGTCCAAATTGACTTCCATTATTAACCCCCGCTCCAACACCTCCGCTTATATTATCAAGCTTAAACTTGCTCTTATATTTCGTTTTCTTGAACTTTCCAGTAATCGCTTGGAACGATTGATCGATCTGATCTAGATTACTCATCACCACATTTGTTTTGTTGAGACCGCCCCCTGGAAGCGTGCCTGCAGATTGATCTACAGCAAGCTTATCCACTTTTTGGTTGAGGAGGTCTTCACGAGAACCTTCTTTGATGATATATTCTGATCCGAAGTAGTGCGTAAATAACACCCGATCTCTCTTGCGAGCTACGGAAATTGCAGGACTATATCTTGCGATGCCACTTAGCCCAGTAAGAAAATCCGTCATCATAAATACAGCATCTTCCTCGGGGCGATAGTGGTACATGTTTCTATAGCCATCTCGATCTGAGAGAAAGTAGATATTATCCTCATCATCATAAGCGGCATTAATATTATCTGCATTATGGAAGATGTCTAATATTTCTATTGCCCCCGTTGTATAATCCATTATTGCGAGATCATATGTCCACCGCCCCTGATACCGACCTTCAGTCATACTTCGCTTATCATAACTGAATACCAGTTTGGATCCATCACTATTGAAGTTGGGTTGAATCTCAGAATATACATCATCCGTTAGCTGACGTACCTTCTTAGTCTTTAAGTTAAATGAAAACAAATCTGTTACACCTTCTACAGATCCTGCAAAGACAATTTCCTTACCATCTGGAGACCAAGTTGGGTTCGTTATCGCAGGAACCCCAGGTATCTTGTAGGATTTCTCTGTCTTCCCCGATTGTATGTCTTTTATTACAAGAAGGTGTTGGCCTTTACTAAATCCAATGAAAGCAAATTGTCGGTTATTAGGCGACCACGTTCCTGCGGATTCAAGATAATTGAAGTTATCAAGGTCACTGTCTTTTACGAGGCTTGATAGCTTCCGTTCTATCTTTCCTGTGCGCGCATCTGCTAAGAAAAGATCTGTCGAGAAAAGATCTTTTTCAGAAAGGAAAACTACCCACCTTCCATTCGGACTTAAAGATGGAGATACATTAAGGCTCCCGGAGTTTTCGCTTGATAGTAAAGTCTTTCCGATAGTACTTTCCTTTTGGTCTCTAAGGAAGGGCGTAAAGTGATTTTTTATACCTTCTTCCCAAAGGGTACTTAGGTTATCGAGGCCCATTCCGAAAGCTTGTTGTGAGCCAATATCCAATCCATATTTACCAGATTCTACCAAAAATGGTTTCAAGGTCTGGTCTCCAAAAGTTCCCGCAAGTAATGACCACGCAGTCTGACCATATCGATACGGGAAATACTTAGGATTGGCCATTTTTTCTAAAGAAGGAATATTGTCATTCAAGATTGCATTCCGCATCCACATTGCTGTAAATGGATCTACTCTTCCGATAGACATATACTCCGCCATACCTTCGATAACCCATAATGGAATATTTGCCAGCGAGCGCATAGAAGTTGAATCTCCACCTAGAATTATGTTAAACTGAAAAGCGTGCACTAATTCATGGCCTAAGACTTGATGTGTCTGTTGATTAGAGAAAGTTACAGGCATAACAACACGGTTTTTAAATCCTTCAGTTACACCTCCCATTCCTACACCAATACCTCCAGAGATGGCATTCGTCTGTTGGAATTCTGCATGATTATTATAGAATATTAAAGGATTTAAAAACGGGATATCATGGTCTAAGGCTTGCGCATGATATTTATACCATAATTCAGAATCCTTCGCTAAGAAATCTAAAACTTCAAGACTCTTTGTATACGAATGAATATCAAAATGGGGGGTTTCTAAGACATCAAAATTGAATGTCTCATATCTCGGTTTATTCCTTCCAAAATATTGGCCACTTAATTCTGGTCCGAGGAAAATGGTGCAAAGCAGAAAAATTAAATATTTCATAGTAGTAGCAATTGATGAATGTGTTATTCTTAACAATTAAATACCAGTATTTCTTATGCTAGGTTTGGCTCATCGCTGTTAAGAACAACATAAAGTCCCTACCTTGACGTTACAAATTTTAACACTGTTCGAATCCAAAAACATAGACATAGACCCAACAGTCTAAAGTCAAAAACAGAGCTTTTGACATTTTGTCATGTTTTTTCACAAGATACACGACAAGTTGTCTGTTTTTGAGAAGTGGTTTAAGATTTGATATAAATAGAATAGACTAAAACGGTAAAAGATGACATACGATAATTTCACAATAAAATCACAAGAGCTAATCGTAAGAGCTCAGCACCTTGCCGGTGAATTAGACCAACAATCTGTAGATACTGTTCACATACTCAAAGCTTTATTTGAGATAGAAGAGCAACTCGCGGAGTTCATTTTTAATAAGATGAGTGTGAATATCATTCAACTTAAAAAGGAAATTAACAAAGCCATAGAATCCTTTCCGAAGGTTGAAGGATCGGATAAGCAATATCTCACCAACGATTCCAATAAGGCTTTGGCGAAAGCCAAAAAACTAATGAAATCCTATGGCGATGAGTTTATTTCTATAGAACTGATTCTTACGGGAATCGTTGAAGGAAATGATAAGGCTGCCAAAATGCTTAAAGCTTTAGGAGTCTCCAAAGAAGGTCTTGAAAAAGCAATCAAGGAGCTTCGAAAAGGACGAAAAGTTACAGACCAAAGTACAGATGGCAACTATAATTCACTTAAGAAGTACGCTATAAACCTTAATGAAAGAGCGGAATCAGGAAAATTAGATCCAATCATCGGGAGAGATGAGGAGATCAGGCGAATACTTCATATTCTCTCTCGACGAAAGAAAAACAATCCGATCCTAATAGGAGATGCAGGAGTAGGTAAAACCGCTATCGTAGAGGGTATCGCGTGGCGGATCGTCAAGCAAGATGTTCCTGAAAACTTGCTTTCAAAGCAGATATACTCTCTTGATATTTCAGCATTGATAGCGGGAGCCAAATTCAAAGGAGAGTTTGAAGAGCGGCTTAAATCAGTCGTAAAGGAAGTAAAAGAATCTAATGGAGAGGTAATATTATTCGTCGATGAGATTCACACACTTATAGGTGCTGGCGGAGGCAATGGCGCTATGGACGCAGCGAATATTTTAAAACCAGCATTGGCTCGAGGAGAACTAAGGACAATTGGAGCAACGACATTCGATGAGTATCAGAAGTACTTCGAGAATGACAAAGCATTAGTAAGAAGATTCCTTACAGTATTTATTGATGAGCCCAGTGTAGAAGATACGATTTCGATCTTAAGAGGAATTCAAGATAAGTATGAAGTATACCATAAGATCGATATACTGGATGAGGCATTAATAGCTGCAGCAGAGTTATCGCATAGATATATTGCCAATCGTAAATTACCGGATAAGGCAATTGATTTGATAGATGAGGCAGCGGCCAAATTGAGATTAGAGCTCGACTCTGTCCCAGAAGAAATAGACGAACTTGATAGGCGTGTCCGACAATTAGAAATCGAGCGCGAAGCGATCAAACGAGAGAAAGATGAGAAAAAGCTTAATCGTATATCACAACAGATCGCCAATGCCAAAGAGGCCTACGAATCTCGTTATGCTGCTTGGCAAAGCGAAAAAGAGGTTGTCGATAATATCCAAAACATCAAGAAACAAATAGAGGAGTTAGAGCATCAAGGAGAGATGGCGGAGCGTGACAACAACTTTGAATTAGTTGCTAAGATTCGATATGGAGATCTCAAAGAGAAAGAGGCCATGCTTCGTGTTGCCGAGGAGAAGTTACATGAATTACCAGAAGACAGTAGATTTACTAATGAGGAAGTAACGGCGAATGACATCGCAGATATCGTCTCTCGGTGGACAGGTATTCCAGTATCGAAAATGCTCCAAAGCGAGAAAGAAAAACTGTTAAATCTTGAAGATCAAATCCACCAGATGCTTATCGGCCAGAATGAAGCGGTTGTAGCGGTATCAGATGCGGTAAGACGGAGTAGGGCAGGACTTCAAGATGAGAAGAGACCAATTGGTTCATTCATATTCTTAGGACCAACAGGAGTGGGAAAGACTGAACTTGCTAAATCACTTGCCAAGGTCTTATTCGATGATAAGAATGCTATAACTCGAATTGATATGTCAGAATATCAAGAGAAGCACTCGGTATCACGACTCGTAGGTGCTCCTCCCGGATATGTAGGATATGATGAAGGAGGTCAATTAACAGAAGCCGTAAGACGCAAACCTTATTCTATTATTCTGCTGGATGAGATAGAAAAGGCACACCCAGATACGTTCAATATTCTGTTGCAGGTGCTCGATGATGGAAGACTTACAGATAACAAAGGAAGATTAGCTGACTTTAAGAATACGATTATCATAATGACGTCTAATATGGGTTCTGAAACCATCTTAGAGAACTTTGAAGACCTTGCTAGTGTCGGAGAGGAACATCGCCAAGATATTATCGAAACCACTAAGGTGGAAGTCTTCGAACAGCTCAAGGATAGTTTACGTCCTGAGTTCCTGAATCGTATCGATGAGAAGATCATGTTCCTCCCGCTTACGAAAGCCGAAATCAAGAAGATCGCATACTTATTACTCAAAGGAATTAGAAAAAACTTGGCCAAGAGTAATATTGAAATTGAATTCGATGACAAAGCAATGGATATGATGGCAAGTTTAGGTTATGATCCTCAGTTTGGTGCAAGACCGCTTAAGAGAGTCATCCAAAAGGAGATCGTCAACGAACTTTCGAAGTTGCTGCTTAGCGGAAAAGCCAGTGATGGAGATCTCGTAAAAGTGTCTACCGATGCTAAGGGATTTGCCTTTGCTATCGAAGAACGAGACGAAGAAGAGTGAAAAAATAGAGAATACGGTTACTAAACCTTACAGGTTTAGTAACCGTTTATTTTAAGATTACCAATGAAGCTAAAATTCAAAACGCCAAGAGTGCTAAAAAATCTTTTCCTTTGTAGTAATAAATAGAAATCATGAGAAAACATTTTTGGATCGCTTTTACACTTATAATCATAGGATTTGCGACTCGATTTATCTTTTTGATAGGTGGCGAGTCAATTCTACCAAACTTTAGTGCCATTGGAGCCATTGCGTTATTTGGAGCAGCCTATTTAAAAGGAGCGCAGCGGTTCTTAATTCCATTTGGTGCGTATTGGGTGAGTGACCTTATTCTCAATAATGGTTTTTATAGTCAGTATTACGATTCCTTCGTGGTCTTCGGTAACTTCTGGGTTTATGGAGCATTTATTCTTGCAGGAATAGTAGGATATTATATCCTCCGAAAGCGATCTATCGTCAGATTGGTTGGGGCAAGTTTTGCTGCTGCAGTGCTCTTTTACATCATCACCAATTTTGGTGTTTGGGCCGGAGGAACTATGTATCCTAAGAATGCTGGAGGATTGACGGCTTGTTATGTTGCGGCAATTCCATTCTTTTGGAATACTGTCTTAGGGAACTTATTCTATGGCTTTGTTCTTTTTGGAGCGTACGAATGGATAACATCTCGTTCTTTCTTTTTGAATACAGAAGCTGCTATCGCGTAGTAACTCGTGAACCTCTCAATTACTTTAATTTCTGACATCATCTGTCCTTGGTGTTATGTAGGCAAGAAAAGGCTTGAAACGGCCATTCAAGAATTAAATCTCGAAGGGGAAGTAGTCTTGGACATTTCTCCATATCAGCTCTATCCAGATACACCGCTTGAAGGTAGATCACTTAAGTCCTTTGGGAAGAAAGGTCATAAATCTACACTCACTGCTGCAGGGGAACAGATAGGAATTTCCTTTCGATGGGATCTAATCCAGAATGTTCCAAATACGCTTGATATGCATCAACGACTGATGCATATTCCTGCGGCCGAGCACAGATGGGAGGCAAAGGGTTCTCTCTTGGAAGGGTACTTCTGTGCTGGATCTGATTTAACAAATGAAGAAAATGTCAGGGCATTATTACTCCCTTTTGAGAACAAAGTAGAACATGACTCGGTTGCCGTTGGCCATGGAACCATCTTTCAAGAAGCGATTAATCGCAATATAACGGCAGTGCCGAGCTTCATATTAGATGGTGAGCACCATATAACAGGGGCAATGGAAAAACAACAATGGGTACAGTTTTTGAAACGTAGATTTCAAGTGAATTGAAGTATTCGCATTCTTGATCTTTTGAGTAAGAATAATATATATTTGCATTCCTTTTGAAAAATACCGCTATCAAAAGGAATATAGGGTCGGGTGGCCGAGCGGTTAGGCAGTGGTCTGCAAAACCATCTACGGCAGTTCGAATCTGCTCCCGACCTCAAAACCTCATATCTCACGATATGGGGTTTTCTTTTTTATCCTCCTTATCAACGAGTTACGTGTCAAAATCAACAAATAGTTATAGTTTGTTTTTAATAGACAGAGGGGTGGTGGTTCTAATCCCTACGGGAATAAGACTGTCCAACGGCGCTTTAGGTGGAAAAGAGTTTTGTCAATGATGTAAGACGGGGGGATAAAATAAAGTACCGTTCTTCAAAGCCCTTTGGTTAGTCAAAGTAGTAGCCTATCAAAAACGCCGACCCCATATATATCCAAATCTTGAAGTATGAGGTTTTTACTCCTTATCGGTTTCCCTTCTATCGACTGAGGACTCATTCTCTTTCACTTGAGCCATAAGCAAAGTTTTCAAGTCTTTTAGTGCTGCTTCTAATGACTGTATTCGTGTTTCTTGACCATCTATCTGATCTTGGTATTCCTTCCGCATGGCATTGGCAGCCTCTACGAGGAGGGGAGTCATCTTGCTATAGTCCATACCTTTGGCATCGATACCGTTGTCTTCCCATCCGACTATTTCTGGGATCACTTGTCCGATTTCTTCGGCAATAAACCCTATGTCATGTTGACCTCCATGATCTTCATCCCAATCGAAATAGACACCTCTTAGAGAAGATATTTTATCAAGCGGGTCCGATATATTGATAATATTTGATTTCCACCTTTGAGAGGAGGTAGCGCCATAGTTCGTCCCTGGACCTTGAGCCAAAAAATCAAATGTACCCCCAATCCCCACGACCCCGACATTACTTGCGCTCTGTCCCACGACCCCGACATTACTTCCGCTCTGTCCATATACCCCGATATTACTTCCGCTCTCTCCTCGTACACCTATACTAGTTGAGCTCGTCCCAAATACACCTATACTAGTTGAGCTCTCTCCTTGAGCACCGATACTATTTGTACTCTGTCCATATGCCCCGATATAACTTGAGCTCTTCCCAAATACACCTATACTAGTTGAGCTCTCTCCTTGTACACCTATACTAGTTGAGCTCTCCCCAAATACACCTCTACTAGTTGAGCTCTTCCCCCTTACCCCTATAGCACTGTCGCTCTCTCCATATACTCCATCACCACTTCCGCTGGTCCCAAATACACCCGTCCCCTTGCTACTTTGTCCAAATACCCCTGTACTACTTGTACTATCTGCCTTGCCATATACTCCATGTCCACCCCCATTATTGGTACCTGAAATAGCATATATTCCAGATTGAGTAGTTCCTATTATACCATTACCACTTGTGCTGCTCCCTCTCACCCCATTGCTACTTGTGCTCACTCCCACTACCCCTGTACTACTTCTGCTGAATCCGAATACTCCATTACCCTTATTATTCTGTCCAAATACAGCACTACTATTAAGGCTATCTGCTTTCCCATATACCCCATTACCACTGCCATTATTGGTACCTGAAATGGCATATGGTCCAGTTTGAGTACTTCCTTCTACGCCTGTGCCACTTGTGCTGCTTCCTGTTACCCCATTTCCCTTATTATTCTGTCCAAATACAGCACTACTATTAAAACTATCTGCTTCCCCATATACCCCATCGCCACTACCTTTATTGGTACCTGATATCGCATAATCTCCAGTTTGAGTACTTCCTTCTACGCCTATACCAGTTTGAGAGTTGCCACTTACCCCTATACCACTTGTGCTTGTGCTCAAGATGCCCCGATAACCACCAATAAACAAACCACCTATGCCCTTGTTGGAGGATGACCCATCGGGTATTGAGGTAACTTTAAGTCCGACCACATCAGATTGACCAGTATAGTTTACCGTGATCTTCACTACAGTGTCAGTGCTAGAGTTACCTTGCACGTCGAGCTGTGTTTGGGCTATTAGGTTGATGGATAAGAGTAGCGTGAAGATTAAGGTAAAAAGGTGTTTCATGATTATCGTTTTAAGATTGTACTATATGCCAAAAATCTTAGTGCATAAGAGTCATTTAGTAAGATACATAACCTTTATAGAATAACCATAATTAAATATATACTTTTGGGGTATAGGGTTTAGTCAATGATATATGACGGGGCTAAAATAAAGTACTGTTCTTCAAAGCCCTTGGTTCTACTAAAGTTTATCATGTTAAATTTCACATCCCATCTTTTCTGTTGATCTCCATAGCATTTCATTATGATCTTTATTCCATCATTCATCAGAAGGCTACGTCGCTAATTGTCCTGTTACAAATGCTTTGATTTCAGCTAATTCCTTTTTAAGTGCGTCTATCTCTGTTCTTTGTTCTGATATTCCTGCCGCATGGCATAGCCTCTACGAGGAGGGGAGTTATCTTGCTGTAGACTATGCCTTTGGCATCGATACTATTGTCTTCATATATGACCATCTCGGAAAAAGAGTTCTCCAAGTCATGAGATGAAATAAAACTAAGTGATCAAATTGTTGGACAGACAATTCAATGTTTTTCTAATCCCGCAGTCAAGAAAATCAAAAGGATTGTCGGTTTGGGTCATAGCCAAGCGATCAAGGATCATTTGCTAAGTGATATGCAAACCACAATTCAATGTCAACAAAACGATATTATAGCGCTTAAGAAGGAGCTCTCCCTACTAAAGGAGAGCTCCTCAGGGGTAAGGAAATAGATTAGCTTATAGAAGTTGTTAGGTCTTAAGGTTTTTACCAGAGTAAGTATATAAACTTGGCTATATTGACCTATCATGAAGTCTGGTAGAGCCCCCCATAGTCGAAATCAAGAAGTATCAGCAAGAATCATTTTTCCTATAGTAATGGGATTAGGCCTATGGTTAGGCTTATGGATTAGCATGTCTTCAGATGGCGGGAATGTCGTAGCAAAAGGCTCGCCAATTGTCCTTGGGGCTATTCTTTTGATTGCCCTGATAGAAAGAATGCTACCGTATAAGAAGGAATGGAATAGGTCACAAAATGACGTAGGCAATGATACAATCCATCTATTTGTAACTCAGATATTAATAGGGCGGATTATGGAGCCATTTTGGGCCTTTATTATCGCAGGAGTAACAGGCTATCTGGCCGTGGAATATGGAGGAAATTTATGGCCTCATGAATGGCATTTGTTTTTGCAGTTGGGATTGGCTTTATTGATTGCAGAATTCGGGAGATATTGGATACATAGGTGGGCTCATGAAGTGCCTTGGTTATGGCGGTTTCATGCGATACACCATAGTCCCAAAAGACTTTACTTTCTAAATGCTGCAAGATTCCACCCTTTGGAAAAAGTCTTGTTTCTGATTCCTGAGACGGTACCTTTTATAATTTTGGGTGCCAATCCTGAGTGTCTTTTATTGTATGCGATTTTCAATTCTATCCACGGCTTATTCCAGCATAGTAACATATATATCAAGATGGGATGGCTCAACTATATCTTTAGTATGACTGAGTTGCATCGATGGCATCATTCAAAGAAGGTTTCTGAATCAAATTCTAATTATGGTAATAACCTTATTATTTGGGATCTTGTCTTCGGTACTTTTTTCTTGCCGAACAAAAGAGAGGTTACAGAGATCGGGCTTCTAAATCCTTTGTACCCTGAAGGCTATATAGGTCAACTGAAAGCACCATTCAGTGGAGATATCGATAAGCCAGAAGATTACTATACTAATCCAGAGAAGTATTCCAATTTTCAATAGAAAAAGAAGCCTTAAAAACTGGCCTTTTCATGTAATAATCCAATGTCAAAGTAGAATCCTACTTAGCCTTAATTATTGGCCAAAACAACTGTTCGCCGAGAGTGGTGTCAGGTAGATTCTCGACACCCATTTCTGGGGGATATTGGCGAGTAATTTTAGCCGTTCCAAATAGTACGTCCCAGAAGAATAGTAGGTTGCCAAAATTCCCTTTATAGTTTGTAATACCATCTGATTTGTGTTTGCCATGATGGGCACTATGGGTCGATGGTGTAGAAATGGTGCGTTCTACGACCCACATGATCGGAGATAACCATTTGATTTTATAAAGTGGTGCGTCCCAATGAACATCAGAATGAGCACCAATTATAACGAGCATTTTGACAATGATATAGCCCACATAAATCCACCCTAATCCTAGATAAATGAGCGCCCCTGATAACCATAGTCCGGGCATAAGAAGGTAGTAAAATACGTTATTGCGATAAACTACTCGTACAGATAAATATTCCGCATTGTGATGTGGGCGATGTAGATTATATAGCCAAGTGACATTGTGAGAGATTCTATGCCACCAGTATTGTGTCATATCATCAAAAATAAGAAATAGCAAAACGCCAGAAAATATTGAGATGTCAATCAAACTATTTTCAGCCCATGGAGCGACAAGATAAACAACATACCCTCCTAAGAAAAGAACTAATGGCTGCGTTACTATGATAAGAATAGCTGAACTCAAAATCTCTACCCATCCATCTTGTTTGTTTTGCTTGGGCTTATGAAAAAAATTGGTAAATACGATTTCCAGAATCGTAAAAACCGCAAAGGTGGCTAAGATTGCTATAACTTCTGGGTTCATAGTAGTATGCTTTTCCGTAAATATAGCTTACAAAGGTTCCTTTCCAAAAAGAAAAATTGGACAAGATTAACAAGACTATAAGGGACATGGCAGGCCCAGAGGTTATATGTGAGAAAGGAGGAAGATTCTAAGTCGAAAAAGCTAACCATTAAGAGCCTATGATGAAAGTGGAATTCCGTATTACATTACGTAACATTGGTTAATTATGGAATACAATTTTCTTAGACCACTTTTCATAGCATCAACGATAGTATTATTGGGTCTAAATCTCAATGCGCAAAACCTCGTACGCAACCCAAACTTTACAGAATTAGATTCATGTCCGTATACCTTTGGTCAGATATACTTTGCTAATCATTGGAGTTCAGATAATGATCAAAGCCCTGACCTATTTGATAGTTGTGTAACGGCACCTTTTTTTGGCCTGCCGTTTGAGTTCCCATGTCCTACAAGTCCCCCATACTAAGATGGGGGACTTGTAGGGATTGTCACTTTAGGTAGGTGGCCAAATGGAAATAACATTCGAGAGATCATGACGGCAAGATTAGATGATGAACCCTAGAAGGCGTCGATATCTATTGTAGCATGGCTGTAAGGCCTCGACCCAGGCGTGAAAGCCCAGATGACATTCCAAACTATCTCTGTTATTCTAATGGAGAAGGATTGGCGATTATTTATGAAAACCAGCAAAGGGAGATCATATTCCAAGCGGCGCCTATAAGCGATAATGTAGACGAATGCACCCTTCTTAAAGGATGTTATGAGGCCAAAGGAAAAGAAGAAAGAGTACAAATTCAAAATTTCTTTGACAACAGCCAAACAGAACGAGACTGCTCAATTATAGAAGAGGGTTCTAATATCTCTTATACTTTCGTGGATAATGTGGTGGTCGCATCTTTCGATATCTTCCCCGATACGCTGGTCGTTTGTGACATTCAAAAACTGCAGTTTCCAGGGATTAATTTCTACGATTTACCGCTATCATGGAGTGATGGTCCAGAGCAAGGACAAAGGAACTTCTAACTATATGGAACATACACATTGCTTGCAAATGCTTAGGACTGTATTCTTGAAGAATCAACCCCTGTAATCGTAGTCGATGAAGAAAAAGTTGATTTAGAACAGATTGTAACAAAATGTGAAAACGAATCTTTGACGCTGACTCTAGAGATACCAGGAGAAGTAATCTGGAGTACGAATCAAACAGTTTCATCAATTACAGTTTTGTCTGCTGGTGTATATACAGCACAAATTGTAACAGAATGTAATATGCTTGCATATGTGTATACTGTAGCGGAAATAGATTGTAATGAAGTCATATATGCCGCCACCATATTTAGCCCGAATGGAGATGGCGTTAATGATAGGATTAAATTCCATCTTAATCCGATGCTCACTATAGGTGGTACAATTAGAATATTTGACCGATGGGGAGCACTTGTTTTTCAATCTTCAAGTATCGAGGAACTTGAATGGGAAGGGAAGTCAATTACAGGAACAAGTTTAGGCCTAGGAGTCTATCTCTGGACATTTGTTAGCCAAGATCAATCTATTCCTCAGGCTGGAGATATTACGCTCATAAGATAGATAGCCGCCATTTACTTCAGTCGAACTGACCCGTAATGGTGAGATATTACAGACAGGGTCTTCTGACCAAGGACAATAAATAATTTAGCTACATTATAAGCGGAAATGAACGGACACAATTGATAGGGTAGCTGACGAAGACTATAATCAACAAATCAAAAACCTCTTGCTGTACCTACTGCCATCGTCATTAAATAATAGTTTATTTTTTTAGGATCAATCTACAATTGTTGGAGCCTTCCATTTCGTATATCCTACCGGCGTTCTGGTTGCTTTTCGAATGGCTGCACTCGTACGACGCTTATCATAAATCATAGCAGCTGTCATGATAAGACTGGTCCCGATAATTACATAGAGCAAGATCCCTTCTTCAAATGTTGCGACTTTAGCATCTTCCGGAATCGCATAATAGAGTAGGATCGTAATCAATCCTCTTGGAGCAATAAATAATTGTGGCAAGATGTCTTTTCCCAATGAAACTCTAAGGACAACAAATCGAATCAAATAAATAGAGGCTATTATCAGCAAGCTGATTCCAGCTACCTTAAAGTTTGCCAATGTGCCCAATGAAATCGTTAATCCAAAGATCACAAAGAAGAATGTTCTTACTACAAAAGCAGTTTCCATAGTTACGACATGCAAGCCTTCATAGATATGTTTTGCTTTATCCATATCCAGCCATTTCTTCATCGGCCCTTTGAAGAAGAGCTTCATGTTGGCTATTAATAGCCCGAAGACTAATATTAATAATAAAGGCGAAAGATGCATTTTCTTGCCGATCGCATAGAGTAGCAATAAGACGGCGATTAAGAGAAACAACTTTGTATGACTCTTAATACGCTGAAACAAAATCACAATCGCATAACTGGCTATTAGAGAAATGATAATCGTGGCTACGATTGTTCCCCCAAATCCAACAAGCCCTTGACTATGCTCCGCCAATTCTATTTGCCCTGTCAAAAAGTAGAATATCATGATACCAAAGATATCACTGAAGGTGCTCTCATAAATATGGAACTCCCTCTTCTGTTCTTTCAATCCAGCTACACTCGGAATAATAATCGCACTTGATAGAATAGATAATGGCGTCGCATAAAGCCAAGCGGCTTCTATTGACATTCCATCAATAAACTTATGTAAAATCATAGCCGCGACCCAGATCGATGCCATCAGCCCTACCAAGGCAATGGCAAGGGCTTTCGCTATCGGGATCAGTTTTTCTCTTTTCAACTCCAATTCAAGGGCGGCCTCCAGCACAATCATAATCAGCCCAACGATTCCTAAAATTTCGAGATAAGAGAAGAAATTAATAGAATCCTCACCATACGCATCTAATCCGAACTTCAGACAGATACCCAATATGATGAGCATTAGAACTGAGGGGATGTTTGTCTTTCGCGCTAACTCTCCAAAAAAGAAAGAGAGAATGATGATGACAGATGCCTCAATAATTAAATTATATGAATCAAATATTTCCATTATTCAATTTTTACTACTACTTAAAACTGTTATATCAATCATTAATTATACGTGCTAGGAACCCTCTTTCCTTAAGATGCTCTATGAGATCTGTCATATGATCCTTGTTTCTAATCGCCAAACTTACATTAGCAATATTTTCCGCTCCTTTCACATCGATTCTGATTTTCCGCTCTGGTTCTATAAATGGAGAACTCCTCAGAAGATGATAGAGTTCAACTTGTAATTCTTTTTTAGATTCCTTCCGCTCATCGACTATGGATATTATGTAATTACCTCCTATCTGATCAAGATTTGATATCAAATAACCAACTTCTATGAGATACTGGTAATTCAGAAAATGTACTCCTTCTAAAGTTCTGATGCGTAATCCAAGGCGATCCATTTGAACCACGGTTCCTTTCAATGAACCAGATTTGATAGGACTTCCGACAGTTATTGTTTCATTTAACATAAGCATTCGGCCCATGAAGTAATTTCTAATTTGAGCGATATTAGATAGCAATATCAATCCTAGTATTGTTCCGTGAAACAAAGGAGATATCATTACAAATAAGCTCAGTAAGATAACTAAGGAAAGGGGTTCAAAAACGAATAGAAATTGCTTTAGAAGGCTTACCACACGTTCTTGGGTCTTGCCCAGAATCCCTACATTAAGACCCACTCTTATGATGAGTTTTAGGAAAAAGTATACTCCTATCAAGAGTAAGGATATGCTTATAAAGTGCCCCCAGGAAAAGATACCTTCTTGCCAGTACTTCATGAGTTGTTTTTATCTATTGAGATATGACGATGCTTCGCTAACAAGCGGGTTAGGCTATTCACTACAGCACTCGCTATCTGGAGTCTTCCATCTTCTCGACGTGTGAGCACACCGACTCCTAAAAGCCGATGGATGAGGATGTTGTATTTCTTCTTAAAGGAAGGCCCAAACTGCTTATTGAGCTCATATTCATTGGTAATCTTATGCAATAGAATCGCACGAAGGATTATAGCATTATCATCTGTGATGAAGTCTGGAAGTTCATAGGAAGGCATGGCACTTATGCTCACTTGCTGTTCTGAGGTCACTGTTGAAGCATATGCCCATAATCTTAAGGCTTCACCGATATTGCCGAACGCACTCCTATGGCACTCGCTTGTCAAGCGATTGAATTCCGAAGACTTCATTTCTTGACCTTTATCATCAACAAGCGTCTTGTGGGTCGCGCCATGGCGTATAAGGATCGCTCTTCTTATCTCCTCTCCAGACATACGATTGAGATTGATGCATGTAGGAATTGCCTCATTGATACCATATAGACCATTATAGTGATGGAGGGAAGAAGAGTTCATAGATATCATTAGGAACATCCTATTTGCTCCTTTGTCAAGATATCTCATTAAGTGATTGATATTTTCACTGATGGAAATAGATTTGTCATTCCATAGTTCAATATCATCGATCCACACCAAGTTTTTTCTAACTCTGCTATATTTACTAACAAAATCTAAGGCATCACCGAGATTATAGTCTGTTATAAGGCGTCGTCCATAGATATTTATCACATTACTGGGTCTCAGAACGATGACATCTTGATGGAAGTATCGATGAGAAACTAAGTCTCCGAAGAGGGTTTTGCCAGAGAATCTTTGGCCATGAAGAATTACGGCCCCATTATAGCCTTCTCTCCAATGAGCGATTAATTGTACAATATGCTCTAATTCCTGTAAGCGACCTACGCAAAAAGAGTCTCCTATATACCCTTCTGCAGTAAATATGCTATCGTAGTGATGGTGATCATGGTTATAGGATCTGTTCTCGACATAACGGACGATTTTTTCTCCATCGCTTAGGGCTTCTTCTTTCAGTACTGTAGATCTAAGCTGCTGGAAGGCAGTAGTCCGTTGCATGATCCATTGCTTGGTCTTTGTCCAGAATTTATTCTGATCAATTCTTAGCTGATTCAAGGTTGATTGGAGTGGAATCGGAAGGAATTCATGATTCTGATCATAGATATGACTGATCCGAAATGATGCGGATAGCCGACCTTCCATCGTCTCTCGTATACTATGCATTTCCGCTTGCCAGGCCTCAATATTTTCACGCAAAACGTGAATTGGTTGATCCAACGGAAGTGCGAACTCATTAGGCTTAGGATCTTTTACTTCCTTGGAAAGGAGAATGGCGCGATTTCTAATGTTAATCAGAGACATCTTCATGGCATTAGATACACGCTCTGCGATATCCACCATCTCATACATGGATGGAAAGATCTCTGATTCCAACCACTGTCTGATCCCTTTTCCAAAATTCAACTCTTTATATCTTACAAGACCCCCCGCTGTATCTATCGGTACTTGTATTAATTTGTTGAGCTCGATTAATTCATTATCTACAAATAGATTCAGTTGCTCAAGATTGGCGGGAGAATTTAACTGCTGTTCTTGTGTCTCAAGATGAAAGACTATTTTTTTAGGTTCTTCATTATATTCTGCGATATAAGATATAGCCCCTTCTGCCATTTCCTTTAGACTATCTACCTCTAGATCTATATGTTGGCCCACTTTCCGAGCCTCCTCAGAAATACGCTCAAAGGATTCTGCCACTTCCTCAACAGCAAAATAACTAACGACAAGAATACTTGCCTGACAAGCGATATCTTCTATCTGCTCCTTGTATATAGGCCATGGGTCTATAAGAATATTCCATTCTTCTATTTTACTACTCAGGAGTTTTTCACCAGATAGTTCACTTACTCCAACTTCAAATGCTTTTTCTTGGCTTTTAACCGCTTTTTTTAACGTTTCAATCGTCCGAGTATGCAGGTCCTCAACATCGCGACTAGTGGTCACTTTATCAATTAGAAGAATTCTTGCTTTTTGATATTGGAATAATGTATCCCTCCAAAGTATGAGCACTTGCTTGGCTTCTTCTATCCAATCATAGTGCACCATAAAGGCGAGCCCTTTAGTTGGCTCTTCCTCACTATGAGTAAGGATTTTTTCCGCCTCATCTCCGATAGCGACTAAATCATTCACAAGCATATGAATAATAGCGCTCAATACTTTGAGTTGCTCGTCGTTCTCAGGCAAGTCAAATTCCTGGATCGCGCTTTGACTTTTTTGATTATAAGCCGATATAAGAGTTCCTAATTCCTCCAATTCCTTGTTTGTATTCTTATTTGTGGCGTTTGCTGCAAATATCTCAGCAGATGCAGATATATAGAGACAATAAATGTGCCCAAATTGTTACTAAACCGATCTAAGTTTTAGTTAAAAAGACAAATAAGCACCAATGCCGTAAGAATTGCTTGCCATTCCGATAGAAAAATTCAGCTTATCCTTCTTTTTTCCCTTTACAGTGGCACTATTCCATATGTTTAAATGATACGACAACTGGCTTGATAATAAACCAAGACCTGCTCCAAAGACAACATCTGATACCCAATGCTTATCCTTGAGTATTCGATAGACCCCTGTTATTGTTGCGGGGACGTAGGCCATATACGCCAACCACTTTGATTCTTTTTTGAAAGCATGATAAAAAACGGTTGCGCCCGCAAAAGAATACGCTGTATGTCCTGAAGGGAAGGATACACTTCCTCCATTGGGTCGCAGTACATCGGTACTTTCTTTAAGTATTAACATAGCCCCCAAGGTCATGGCTTGTGATACCAATAAATGACGAGTCTGCCGCATAACCTCATCAACAGGTCTTTCCCCCACTAAATCTCCCAAATACATCATCACCATAGGTGAATGCTGTAGCATATCATCTATGCCAGTATTGGGAATACTATGTCGGTCTCTCACCCAGTTTCTCACATCATTCTTTACTTTATCTTTGTTTAAAATCAATCCAGATATTATTAAAGTAGATGGTAAGAGATAAGTCGATACATTCGTTCGCTTAAATCCCAAAGTATCTTGACTATATCCAGTGTTACAGAACAGTAGCACTAACGCTGCCGTAGCAACATTCAAAAAATTTCTCATCAAATGCGTCTTATTTTAAGGTTTCGAAATCTAATCTCATTACCATGATCTTGAAGTGCGATATGTCCAGATTTATACGCTGCATAAGACTTCATATCCTTCCATTTAGAATTCATTTTTTGATCTTGCCACTTTGCAGAACCAATATCATAAGAAACAACCATCTTACCATTGAGCCAATGTTCGACATGTCCCTCATCAACTATAATACGGCTGCTATTCCACTCTCCAGCTAGTTTGACCTCATTCTTCGAAGAAGGCGCCTCCATATCATAGTTGGATCCTGATAATTGCTTATCGGTAAGATTCCCTTTATATCCTGTATCATCTAATAGTTGATATTCTGGACCAGAATAATAAACGGCATGGAGTTCATCTCCTTCTCTTACATTATAGAAGATGCCACTATTTCCACCATCAGCTATATTCCATTCTACGTAGAGTTCGATATTGCTAAAAGTATCTTTAGTTATAAGATCAGCAGAATTGCCATGAAGTCCCAGCGCTACCATATCTCCATCTTCTACCTTCCACCCCCTGACTCCCTCTTCTCTATAGACTCTCCAATGATTCATGTCGGTACCATTGAACAGAGATACCCATCCTACGGCTCGGTCTGCAGCAGAAAGACCATTTTTATCTACGGATTTCAAAAAATTTGAACCTGGTGCCGTTTTGCATGACGTGAGTAATAATGCTATCAGAACAATGATTAAGTGGTAATTTTGCATTCTTATTAATTTTATGAACTTAAGTTAAGCAAAATAAGAATTTGTATGTACTCGTTCTTATGGCTCTAATGCAGAAACGTTCTTATTATATATTCTTTTTTCTATTGCTGATAGTTCAACTATCAGGCCAGCGTGGATTGGAGATCGGGCCATGGATCGGCGGGAGCCAATATTATGGTGATCTTCAGACCGATCTTTCGTTGTCCGACCCTGGCTTAGCCGGCGGATTGAATGTGCGATATAATTTTGATGAACGCATATGTCTTAAGGGTTCACTGAATTATGCCCGCGTCTCAGCAAACGATAATGATTCTCCTAATAGCTTTGAGCGACAGAGAAATCTAAGCTTCTTTTCGAACATTTATGATGCTTCTCTACAGGCGGAGTTTAATTTTCTACCATATGTCCACGGCTCTAAAGATGAATGGTTTACACCTTATCTTTTTGCTGGCGTTTCGATGTTTGCTTTTAGCCCAAAGACAGAACTGAATGATATTACCTATAATCTTCGTGATTTCGGAACTGAAGGTCAAGCCATTGGTAATGAATATAGTAGGTTCAGCCGTGCGGTGAATTTTGGTATCGGATTTAAGTGGGATGTGAATTTTGATTGGAGCATCAATATAGAAGCGAGAATGCATCATTCGCAAACAGATTATCTCGATGATGTTAGCAACGTCTTTCCAGATTTAGACGCTTTAGCGGCCTCAAGAGGCGTTACAGCAGTATCCCTTTCAGATCGCTCTATAGTCTCAGGAATCGGAGAACGCGGTCGACAGAGAGGGAACAATCAGAACAAGGATTCCTTCGTAGTATTTGGTGTAAGCTTTATGAAATACTTCGGTTCAGTAGCCTGTCCTAAGGTATCGGGACGGCGTAAGAAAGTGCGTAAGCATCATAGTACGCTGGATTGGTAGTGTTCTCTAATCTTCTATTGTAGCATCTACAAGGAGGTACATCAATCTATTGATATCATCAGCATTGAGTTTCAACTTGCCCCTCAGAACAACTTGTTCCGCGGTGTATTCGACATCTTCAAGACTTTCTACCTCCATTACGGTTTCTGGTCCAGCGCCTCCACAGAAGAAACACATATTGTATGGGTAGGCAGAGAAGATAAATTCTTTATGACTCTTATATCCTTCTACAGGGATGATATATCCCTTGACAGTGACCTCCTGTCCCTCCATTGCCTCAACAGATTCTGCAAATACAGGCTTGTCGATTTTGAAGCCTAAGAACTCATCGTATTCCTTCTTATAGGTAATTTTAGAAAGTGTCTTCCACACATTCTCTTTGGCCGGTGCTTCTGCTGCTGTTGCTTCCTGAGCAGCAAGAGACGTGCAGATACCAACAAGAATAATTAAGAGTAATAGTTGTTTCATGTATCGTGGGCTTTATATAAGAACCAATCCATCTTTGAATTGATTACAGTGCGAATGTATAATAAAGTATTCTTAACACAATAGGCACCACACTTTAAACGGAGGCCTTATCACCTTGTTCACTTATTTAATCCGAAGTATTCGATTTTCTTCTCTTCCGATTCCTTTTATCTCCAATTGACCTTCAGAAATAGACATTACTCCATAGGAAGTTTCTTCGGTATCTACCATTCCTTTCATCGTAAGGTAATGGATTCCTTTCTTCTCAGCATAATTGCCTTCATGATTATGCCCATTGATATATGCTTTTACGTTAGAATACCTTTCAAGTAGGGCGGTGACCTCTTTGGCATTCCAGAGGTTGTGCTGATTCTCAGGATATACAGGAAAGTGACAAAAGAGAATTACGTTTTCTTCTTGCTTTTTTGCATTTGTCAAGGTCTCTTCCAACCAGATCATTTGCTTCTGCCCTAAGGCACCGTTCCATTTTGGGGACTCTATTTGATTCTCAGCGTAATATTGTTCAGCTGCCAAATACTGATCCGAGTCCTCTGGATAGGCATGAAAGCTTATATCATTCCCATTCAGCACTATGAATCGCCATCCCTCCGAACTGAAATGATAATAGGCCGAATCAAGCCCCATCTTTTTAACTACAGAAGCTTTTTTAGAATTTTCTACAGAAAAATCGTGATTCCCCAAGACGTGATAGGCAGGCATAGAAAGCTGCTTATATATAGGACCAACTACATCAAAGCTCTCCCAATCTTTATCAATAAAATCTCCTAGGTGGACTACGTAAGAAAGATCCATTGTATTAAAATGGTTAACACAAATTTGTAATTTTCGATCAGAGAGGGAATATTTACGTTGACCTTGTCCAATTACATTACAATATTGACAGTCTGCGATTAGACCAATTGAAAACGTTTTTGTGCCGATTTCTTTTTTACCTGTAGACATATTGCAGGAAATAATGAAGGTGAGAAATAAAGAGAAAATGAAAAGACGCATTAGTATGTTTTAAGTTTTCAAGATATGAATTTCTAAGCGGTGCAATAGAGACTATTCGGAATTTCATTTCTAAAGACATTCGTTCTGCAAACGACAAATAAGACTTTCTTAACAAGCAAGTTTTGGTCAATTCGAATGATTAGCTTAATTTGGCACTCAGAATGAGAAATTTAAGAAATAGAAATGCTTGTTGTTGTTGCTGTTGTCCATTGGATGCACCTCTTCAGTAGCCGTCTATTTCATTAAGATATTATAGAAGCCTATCCGAAGAGAATTTCGTTTAGGTTTTTTTTATTGCGTTTTTTTAAAATGATACAAACAAGAAATTTCAAGTCTATCTCCAAGAGTGCATGCTGTTGCTGCTGCTGTTGTAGGATACTTATGTCTTGAAATATTGAAATAGAATTCATTCTTTTTCGAAAAGCCTTTCAAGACATCTTGGAAGGCTTTTTTGATTTTAATAAAAAAATAAAACGATTCAAATCATGGCGATTGCATTAGAAGGTAAAAACATTCAGGTGGCGGATAAGGTCGATATTCTCGAACTCGAATCTCGGATTCAAGGATATCGCTCAGGTCAGGAGGATGAAGAACGTTTCAAACTCTATCGCCTTACTCGAGGGGTCTATGGTCAGCGGCAATTAGGCGTTCAGATGTTCAGAATAAAACTGCCTTATGGAAGTGTCACATCCGAGCAACTTGTTCGTATCGCCGATGTCTCTGACAAATATGCCACTGGGAATCTCCACATTACGACGCGTCAAGATATCCAACTGCATTATGTCAAACTCGATGACTCTCCAAAAGTGTGGGTAGAGCTTGCGGAAAAGAATGTCACTGCTCGTGAAGCTTGTGGTAATACAGTTAGAAATGTTACGGCCTCGGCAGAAGCAGGAATTGACCCTAATGAGCCATTTGATGTAACACCTTACGCACATGCCGCCGCCTTTTACTTTTTACGGAATCCAATCTGTCAGGAGATGGGGCGAAAGATTAAGCCTGCTTTTTCTTCTAGTGATTTAGATACAGCATTGACATTCATGCATGATTTCGGCTTTATTCCAAGAATCGTGGATGGAGAGAGAGGATTTAAAGTCGTCGTAGGTGGTGGTCTTGGAGCACAGGCGCTCACTGCCAAGACGGCTTTTGAATTTCTTGCTGCGGATCAAATCATTCCATTTATGGAAGCCAGCTTGAGGATTTTTGATAGGTATGGAGAGCGGGAAAAGAGACACAAAGCGCGAATGAAGTTTCTCATCAAAAGTCTTGGAATCGAACATTTCTTAGAGCTGGTTGCGAAGGAACGGAAGGCCATTAAAATGAAGTCATTTCCTATAGATCCAGATGCACTAAATTTCGGTGAGCCAGTTGAACATTTTCCAGCGCAAGAAGTCACTATCAAAGACGCTAAGAAATATGCCCAATGGCTTAAAACGAATACGTTCGAACAGAAGCAGAAAGGATATCACGGCGTATTTATAAAAGTCTTCTTGGGAGATCTTAGCTCTGAGAAAGCAAGATACCTGGCTAAGATTGTAAAGAAATATGCCGCTGATGACATCCGCATGACGATCAATCAGAATATCCTATTGAAGTATATTCATACGGATCACTTAAAAGAAATATATACGGTCTTAGATGGTTTTGGATTTGCAGATCCAGGCTATGATTCTATAGCAGATATTACGGCATGTCCGGGAACAGATACTTGTAATCTTGGAGTAACGAATAGTACTGGTCTTTCTGGAGTGCTTGAAGAGATGTTACGTAAGGACTATCCAGATCTCGTAGAAGAACATCATATCAAAATCAAAATCTCCGGATGTATGAATGCTTGTGGGCAACATACGATCGGGAATATAGGATTTCACGGAAGTAGCATTAAGAAGGATGGGAAGGTAATTCCAGCGATGCAAGTATTACTCGGTGGAGGTGTCGATCCAACGGGACAGTCCTTTATAGCGGATAAGATTACAAAGGTGCCTACTAAGAGAATTCCTCAATTGGTAAGTGCTGTTTTAGATTACTTCCACGAACATCGTAACGACGGCGAATACTTCAATCACTTCTATATTAGAATGGGAGGGCGTAAGCATTTTTATAATGTAGTAAAGCCTTTTGCAGATGTTACTGACATTCCAGATGAGGACTTAATGGACTGGGGCCAAGATCATAATTATTTACAAGAGATCGGTGTTGGAGAATGTGCAGGTGTTATTCTCGATATGGTAGGAGCTATTGTAATGGATGCCAAAGAAAAACTTGACAAGGCCCAAAACGAACTCGCCAAGGGAGAACCTGCTGATGCTATATTCTATGCCTATGCCACCTATGTGATCGGGGCGAAAGCCATATTGCTTGGGGAAGATATAAAATGCAATACGCATAAAGGGATCATCTCAGATTTCCAGAAGGAGCTTATAGATAGCAAAAAAATGGACATCGGATATTCTTATGAAGATCGAGTGCTTTCTATTAATGCTTTTGAGCCAACGGTGGACTTTGCTACAGACTTCGTAAAAGACGCAGAGAAATTCTTGGCCGTTGCAATCTCATACCGAAATACTCAACAAGGAGGTACTCAAGATGACAAGGAGGTAATTACTGATTACTACACAGCTTAGGAATGACCATGAAAGAGATAAAAGTAACATTGGTTGGTGCTGGACCTGGAGATCCAGATCTTATTACTGTAAAGGCCATGAAGGCGATACAATCCGCAGATGCTATTCTGTATGATGCGCTTGTAGGAGAGAAAATTCTTGAATATGCGGCTCCATATGCGGAACTCATATATGTGGGAAAACGGTGCGGGCAACATAGTCTTACCCAAGCGGATATAAATGCGTTATTAGCACAAACGGCACAACGAGTAGGTCATGTAGTAAGGTTAAAAGGAGGAGATCCATTTATCTTCGGAAGAGGTCATGAAGAACTGGTGTTTCTGAAGAAGAAAGGTATTACTGTAAATGTAGTTCCTGGAATTAGTAGCGCTACAAGCCTCGCATTACTCCAAGAAGTTCCGTTGACAAGAAGACGTGTTGCGGAAAGCTTTTGGGTAATTACAGGAACAACTAAGAGTCACGAGTTATCAGGAGACATTTCACTTGCTGCCCAATCAACTGCTACGGTAGTAATCCTAATGGGCATGAGAAAACTTACTGAAATATGTAAGCTGTTTTCAAATGCTGGAAAGAGAGAAACACCCGTAATGGTAATCCAAAATGGATCACAGGAATCAGAGAAAGTAGTTCTTGGAGCCATAAATGATATTTCTAAAAAAGTGAAAGTCGCGGGTGTCGGAGCCCCAGGAATTATAATCATAGGAGAAGTCGTTCGATTGCATCCTGAGTTCGTTCACCAAAAAACCCTTGAAGCATGGATATAAACACAAATCAGAATCCTCTTTATCCTGTCTTTTTTAGATTAGATAAGTTGCGATTACTAATAGTAGGAGCGGGAGCAGTAGGGGAGGAAAAACTTTCTTTTATTCTAAAGAGCAGCCCTAATGCACGAATCAAGGTTGTAGCAACTTGGGCTGGAAAAGGAGTGCAAAACTTGATGGATCAGTATCCTGAGCAGGTATATTTGGTCCAACGAGCTTTTAGTAATGAGGATGCACAAGATGCTGATATCGTAATTGCGGCTACTAATATGGCTGATATCAATTACACCGTATATACGGCAGCTAAGCAATATGGGAAAATTGTAAATGTTGCGGATACACCAGATCTATGCGATTTTTATATGGGATCTATCGTAACTCGAGGAGATCTTAAAGTTGCTATTTCTACAAATGGAAAATCTCCAACATTTGCAAAACGCTTTCGCCAACTTCTCGAAGAAATACTCCCTGAAGAGGTCCATGATTTAGTCAATAATCTAAAGATCGTTCGAGATCGTTTAAAAGGAGATTTTGACCATAAAGTCAAAGAGCTCAATCGTATTACCGCCACTCTAATCCAATAATATGACTGCAGAAAATATAGATATAATAGAATTGAATGGTGTCTATGATTTATTGGAGCCACTTCAAAGATTGGAGAAGGTCTTTAAAGATTTCGATAATGAAAATATAATGGTTACTTCGTCATTTGGAACCACTTCTGGGATTCTAATGGGGATGGTAAGTAAAGTGGCCCCAGGTCATCCGATACATTTTATAGATACGACCTTTTGTTTTAAGAAGACCCTCGTTTATAAGCGAACACTGACAGATATTCTTGGTTTAAATATCATCAATATTCTACCAAATGTGGAAGAGAATATTGATGTCCGAGAGAAGAACCTATGGGAAACGAACCCTGATGAGTGTTGTAATATCAACAAGGTCAAACCATTCGAACCGTATAAGGCAGGTAAGAGAATATGGATATCAGGGTTGCTCATGAACAGCAATCCTTTTCGAGAGAATCTTGAGATTTTTGAAGAACGTGGGCCCATTATTAAAATGCATCCCAATATTGACACAACCGCCGAAGGATTCGATCAGTTTCTGATCGATAACAATATTCCTCCACACCCCATGATTGCTGACGGTTACGATAGTGTAGGGTGTACCCATTGTACTACCAAAGGGGAAGGTAGAACGGGTCGATGGGCAGGGAAAAGTAAAACAGAATGTGGCCTTCACACATCATAATTATTTGAAATAGACATTAGTTCATAAAGAAGACCCAAAGCATAGTGTGGGTTTAACTAATTTTGCAAAATCATGAAACAGACAGACATACTTATCATAGGAGCAGGCCCAGTAGGTCTATTTACCGTTTTTGAAGCGGGCCTCCTTAAATTAAAGTGCCACTTAGTAGATTCTCTTCCGATTCCTGGAGGTCAATTAGCGGAGATATATCCTAAGAAGCCGATTTATGATATCCCAGGATATCCTAGTGTATTGGCAGGGGAATTGGTGGGTAATCTAATGGAACAAATTGCCCCTTTTAAGCCAGGATTCACTCTAGGAGAGCGCGCAGAGAAGATTGAGAAAGTAGGAGAGAAAATGTATCAATTGACTACGAGCAGAGGAACACAAATCCAAGCGCCTGTTATAGCAATTGCTGCTGGATTAGGTTGTTTTGAGCCGCGTAAACCACCGATCGAAGGGCTCGAGCAATATGAAGATAAGGGCGTCGATTACATGGTTAAGGACCCTGAGAAATTTCGCGATAAGCGAATTTTGATTGCAGGAGGTGGAGACTCAGCGTTGGATTGGACGATTGAATTAGCTGATGTGGCTAAAGAAATTACCCTTATACATAGAAGGACTTCGTTCAGAGGAGCGCTGGATTCTGTAGACAAGGTAATGGAGCTTGCAAAGTCTAAGCGTGTAAACCTTATCACTGAGGCACAAGCTATCGGAGTAGGAGGGAACGGTGTTCTCAAAGAAGTACGTATCAAGTCGAAGGCTGATGGTGAGTTCTCTAAAGAGATTGACAACTTCATTCCATTATTTGGCTTATCGCCGAAGTTGGGACCGATCGCAGAATGGGGTCTCAATATAGATCGCAGTGCCATCGTCGTCAATACTGAGGATTATAGCACCAATGTACCCGGAATATATGCGATCGGAGATATCAATACTTATCCGGGGAAATTGAAATTAATTCTTTGTGGCTTCCATGAAGGAACTATGATGGTGCAATCGGCATTTAAGTATATTTATCCCGATGCTAAGCTCAGCTTTAAGTACACGACTGTAGCGGGAGTGAACGGATTCGAATAATTTAATTCCGCCTATATGCCAGAAGACATAATCACAATAACGGTTGTAGATAGAGAAGGAGAGGAGCATGTGATAAAGGCTCCTACGGATATGAACTTCAATCTTATGGAGATTTGTAGGGCCTCAGATCTACCAGTAGAAGGAACATGTGGAGGGATGGCCCTTTGTGCTTCGTGCCACTGCTATATAGAGAGTGACCATGAACTATCGGAGGCTTCAGATGATGAAGAAGATATGTTGGATCAAGCTTTCTTTGTAGAAGAGAATAGTCGCTTAGGATGTCAGATTAAGATAAGTCCAGAAATAAATGGGCTGAAGGTGAAGTTGGCACCTGTAGGGGAATAAAAAGTAGATTTTCCGACATTTTCTCATAATAGGATCCGGTTTTTCTTAGTTAGAAGATTGTTGTAAAAATGACAAAATGAAGCCATCACGCGTCTATTTTTCTATCCTTATCTTATTGCTTCTATTTGTCTCTACCTATGCACAGTCTGAAGACGTAGGACGAAAAGGTGATATTCTGGTTGAATCGGGTTCTAGTATATTTGCTTTTGAAAATAGGGGCGGAACCGGAGTAGGACTCTTATCGATTGATGGTTTTCATTTGGAAGTCTATATCTTGATATAGGAAAGTTTATAACAGATGAAGTTGCAATTAAGCTGAAGTGAGCTGTACTTTATTCAAGTAATCAAGTTGCGGTGAGAAATCTATCCATAGGGGATAAGTATTATATTGGACTTCCTCACTAAAGTGGACAGTATGAAAGCTTAGGCTGCTTTAAGATAATTTGATTTTTT
>JBLIDB010000008.1:0-44558 GCA_047634015.1 Saprospiraceae bacterium | reverse complement strand
AAAAACCAATAGTTTTCCATAAAATCGACGCGGGCTAATCAGAAGTCTTACAAAATAGTCCAAAAGAGCCTTCAAGGAGATCGCAATGGCCTACCAGAATGCGAGCGGAATTGGAAAAATAGGAGTTTACTAACAGGCACTAATTAGCTAATCTATACTGGTTGGTACAGATAAGAAATATCCCCCTCATTCATTAATCTGGAATTGAAGTGTTATAAAACGAAGGCTTTAGAGAATAGCCAATTGTTGAACTAATTCACGTCAGGAGCTGAAAGCGGAAGCTTTTCACCTTTCTTAAGTATGTCGACACCTGCACCAAAGAGTTTATGAAATCTGCCTTCAGTCATACCTGTAGCTATCTGAGTGGATATTCGTCTTTTTGATATTATAGTAACCCTTACTAAACCATTATTTGTCGATTCAATCCAAGCTCCCATGACAGACCCAGATGAAACTAAATTCATCCCCTTGCTAGTTAGCATGTATCCTTCATCTTGGTATTCTTCTATAGCATCGGCACCACCCCATCTAAATGATTTTTTTGCTAATGTCCACGCCTCCTCCATGTTCACGTCATAAACCTGGACAGTTCCTTTTCCTTCTTCTTTGGCTTTGACAACACTATTCAAAGTGCTGCACCCCGAAAATAAAAAGGAGCCAACCAATGTGATTAAAAGTATCCGCATTTTTTTGATTTTTTCTTTTAGAAAGGCCGAAATACGAAATACATTTCGTATCCTTCAAGAGTACTTAAGCGAGTGACAAAAAATAGACTGAGCCCGTATAGTTTGGCTGCGTCAGCTTGGTGATATTAATCCCTCGTTTCTTTTTACGCTTAAGGAAGCCGTCTCAAATAACGAAGTTTTAATTTTACTCTTTGTCTGCTTAACTTTCAGTTCTCGTCAATTCCATATCTTTAGCATATGCTTACAATCCTGCGCAGAATACGAAAACCCTTAATAGACTCAGGTTGTGCAAGTAGTTGACAATCCTTTGATTCGTTCCACCCTGACAGGGGAGGTTGAAGGCTATGTCTTGTCCTGAAATAGGTTTACACAAAAACCTATAAAATGAAAAGGAAAAAGAGTAGACATTTCACAGAGATGTTCAAACGACAGGTTATTGATTATTACTTATTGCACCGTTGCCCTAAAATAGAAGTGTGGAAGAAGTACATTGGTGAGGAAGAAGAACACGGTCGGATACTTCGTTGGATGCGCCAATTAGGTTATGTCGATACTGAAGTCAGACGGGTTTCTTATCTTAATGTTATGAGCCAGAAAACTGATCATGAAAGTTCAGAATTAAAGGGTAATCTTCATGAGAATGAACTTGTTAAACAATTGCGTAAACAACTTGAAGAGGAAAAGTTAAAAGCGATAGCTTATTCAAAAATGATAGACATAGCAGAAGAGGAGTTCAATATTTCTATCAGAAAAAAGTGCAATACCAAGCCATAACATCTATGAAGATGTCACATAGTCACATAGGATTGGCCAAAATATGTGGATGGTTTGGTATAACAAGACAGGCCTATTATCAGCATGATTGGAGGATGATGGATTATACAATCGAGGTAGAATTAGTCATCAAAGAAGTATTAAAAATCCGAAGTTTGCATAAGAGGATGGGAGAAGGAAAGCTGTATTATAAACTCGAGAAATTTATGCTTAATCATCAAATAAAAATGGGTAGAGATGCTTTTTTTGACGTATTGTCAGCAAACAATTTATTGATCAAAAGGAGGAGGCGAAAGGTATATACAACCAATTCGTTTCATTGGTTGAGAAAACATCCAAATTTGATCAAGGAGTTTACACCAACATCACCTAATCAACTGTGGGTCAGTGATATTACATATTGGAAGATCTCCTCTGTTTTCATGTATATAAGTCTCATTACAGATGCATATTCACATTTGGTTGTTGGTTATCAATTGGCAGAAACGCTGGAGTCTGCAGAGTCGGTCATTGCATTAAAAATGGCCATATCAACTCTGGGAACATCCCATGAAAGTTTGATCCATCATTCTGACAGAGGTGTTCAGTATTGTAGTGCTAAATATGTAGAGATACTGAAACAAAACGGTATAAATATCAGTATGACCGAAAATGGGGATCCACTTGAAAATCCTGTTGCCGAAAGGATCAATGGGATATTAAAAGACGAATATCTTCTAGAAGAGAATGTCAAGACAAAAGATCAAGCCGAGCAAGTATTGGCAAGATCAATTGAGCTGTATAATACAGATCGACCACATCTGAGCATAAGTAACATGGCGCCATTGATGGTGCATAATGGTCGTAACAAACAAAAACCCAAGCGCCTGTGGAAGAACTATTATAAACCAAGAAAACCACAAACAATGGAGGAATGAGTTTTTCTAAGGCATCCAGGAATCTGAAATATTCAATCAATAAAAAAGGTCGAACTAAAAGTAGCCCAACCTCAAACGAATTTTTCGTCATCCGAAGATCTATTCCTGGCAAGTTGCTCTCCAGCAGAGCTCCCCTATTCATGATTTGGCCTGTCTCTAAACTTCCGCCTATGAGATATCGATGCATAGCATAAGCTGAAAACTGTCCATGACCATCCCAAGGACCTAACCCACTTGGCTAGACTCAAGGCAAGGGTGATTTCGTTGCATACAATCACTTCGCTCATTTCCATTATCTGGATCATTTGAATCTTGGATAAAATTATAGGTAGTTCCTCGTCCTCAACCATTGCCCGTCTCACCACCAAAAGGATACTCATATGTTGATGGATGAGGATCAGTTAACTCATAGTGATTACCCCAATGAGGAAGACTTAATGAGTGACCCAACTCATGGATAAAAACATCCGTATAGTCAAAGCTGACAAATGCCTTATTACCTCCCCATCCTCCTGGAGCGAGGTTCAAGGTATTTCCAAAATAGAATGTTGATACATAATCTTTAGTGCCTAAGTGAATATTACCAAGTGCCTCTACAGCAATGGCATTTATATAGCCATCATCAGCAACTGGATGGTCACGTACCTGACCTTTACCCTGAAATCTTATCAAGGTTTGAGTGCCGTCACTAGTGATGATCTCTGGGTAGACAATTGTCTCTGGAAAAACCCCAAATCTAACGACACTGGCTGGCATAGATGAAGCCAACTCTTCTAAAAAGTCATCGAAGATGGGCGTAAGATGAGGACCTGAATTATAATCCATGACATCCTGATTAACCATAACAAGATTCAGCTCTGTATACGGACCTATCTTGAGCTCCGATGAAGTGATGATTCTTGACATAGTTCCGGTATTGATCGTCAAAGACAAGCCATCTTGTATCCAGCTTTTAGGAAGTGTGACATTAAAGTAGTTATTAAAGTCAGGCGTATTGAGATCAAACGAGAGCAGGTTTGGTAAACTTGCTGGCCCATTAAGACATAAGGTGCCTAGATTATTACCGTTCAATATTCCCTGTACACTAACATCTGGTGAAACCCCCATGCCTGTAATAGCAACTTGTAGTAGTGCAGGCCTTTCTCCTATCATAAAGAAAAAAGGATGGTCTACAGCATGCCTGTGGGTTTGAGCAAAAAACACCTCTTCGATATTAGCTGAAGCATTAGAGGCACCAGTGCATGTACCTTGGTCATTTGGCTCAGCAAAGACATATTCTTGAAAGTTGTAAGAGTTAGGTAATGCAGTATTGGTATTGGCCTGGACAGTGCCCAAAGATGTGCCATTACTTTTCAGGTTAGAATTCGCTAAATCTTTAAAAGAAGTGTGCAATCCACAGGCCTCTGTACAATCTGCATAATAGGTTGGCGTCTCAATGGTGTTAGTCGGATTTGTAAATACAGTATTTTGCCCATGCAATCCGAAGCCTATGAGTAAACATACAATCAGTCGCGATATTGAAGTGAGTAAGTATCTCATTGAATTAGTATAGATTAATAATTTAAATAGGCCAGGTCAATAGAAAAAATAAGGTAAGAACCAATTTATACATTTGTTAGCGACATACATGGGTTTTAACAATTAGAGATACAGTATCTCTGATCTTAGATATGGCCTATTTGTAGCTATGGGTATTCACTGAAGATAACAACCTCGGAGAGGTGGCATGTTTGTATTTTTAAATTGGAACAGGAGTCATATTTTATTTACAATCTCAACATTCGACATTTCCGATGTCGTAATAAATATGGTTATGCCGGTTTTCTACAAACGGGGGATCTCTAAGAGATCCTTTTAAAAACCCAGATGCTATACAACAAGCCATCTATGGGGATTGACCCAAGCGCGCCCTTAGTCCCTGAAGGGAGGCAGTCCACATTGAGACACTTCTTATTGCGCCATCAACCACTCCTTAAATCCTTCAAATTCCACTCCCATAGGAATAGCAATCTTCTCAGTATCTTTCAATACACCAAGTCTTTCTGGAATATCAATTTTACCTAAGATCGGGCCCATTACGGGAAGAAACTTGGCTGGATGCGCGGTTTCTAAAATTACAACTTGGTGTTCGGGATGCTCGGCTTGATATGTGACAGCTGCCCGATATCCTATCGCGCCATGTGGATCCATGGTATAGTGGTACTTGAGATAGATTTCTGCGATGGCTTCTTCTGTTGTTTTATCATCGTATGAGAAACCTAATATATCCGCCTTCATATCATTCCAAAGGTGTCCGTATAGATCTTCCATTCTGCGAAAGTTCGAAGGATTACCGACATCCATAGCATTGGATATGGTGGCTACCGAAGGTTTGGGTTCGTACGTTCCAGACTTTAGGTATGATGGAACTACATCATTAAGATTTGTGGCAGCGATAAACTTTGCCACAGGTAATCCCATCCGTTTGGCAAGAAGCCCAGCTGTAAGATTTCCGAAATTCCCAGAAGGAATACAGAAAACTACTTCTTTATCATTTTTAGCTATTTGCCGTAAGGCCTCGAAATAATAGAATGATTGTGGGATCAGCCTACAGATATTAATAGAGTTGGCAGAGCTTAGATTATATTCTCTGTTGATCTCATCATCGAGAAATGCCTTTTTAACGAGTGCTTGGCAATCATCAAAAGTACCATCTACTTCCAGTGCCGTGATATTCTGACCAAGTGTCGTTAATTGCTTCTCTTGAAGCGGACTTACCTTATCTTTGGGATATAGAATGACAACTTCTACATTGGGTACTCCAAGAAATCCATAAGCTACAGCACCTCCAGTATCTCCACTTGTAGCAACCAGAATAGTGAGCTTCTTATCTACTTTAGATACCAACCTTGACATAACCGCAGCCATGAATCGTGCTCCAAAATCTTTGAATGCTAAAGAGGGTCCATGCCATAATTCCAGTACATGTAGATCCTCATTGAGTGAATGAATGGGTGCTGGGAAATTAATAGCCTCGTCACAGATCTCTTTAATTATACCATCTGAGAATGCCTCACTCAGATAAGGCTGAGCCACTCTAAATGCGATTTCTTGCAGATCTACATTACTTAAATCACTGATAAGACTTCTTAGGTCAGGAATGCTAACCGGCATATATAGCCCATTGTCAGGAGGTAGACTGCGCAGTACAGCCGTTGCGAGATCTACATGGACATCTTTACTTTTGGTACTATGATATTTCATGTTGCGAAGCTTAAATTTTGCTCACTTTCAAATAGGATTACATCTTGTGAGACCCTGTTTTATTGACCTGAGAGATATAAACATGCGAAGCGATATTATTGGCCCTTAAATGTGCTTGAATAGCACTGCTTGCTTCCTCTGCGATAATAGTATTGATGGCAAACCCAAACATACTTGGCCCTGCTCCACTGATCGTATAATTCATTGCGCCATGTTTGAGTGCTATTTCTTGCATATCATAGAAGTGGGGGATGAGTTGTGCACGCTGTGCTTCTATAACATGATCCTTTAGGCTTCTGGACATCAGTTCGAGATCAGAAGTATATAGACTGGCTACAAAGGAAGCGATGTTTCCTGTTTGGGCAGTTAGTTGCGAGAGTGAAACCTGATCGCTTAATACCGCTCGAGCATCTTTAGTAAGAATTTCTATCTCTGGATATATCACAAAAGCATACAATCCTGGAGGCACTGGAAGCTTCAGATAATCATAAGTGCTATTATCTCGTATTAATACCATGCCACCTACGAGCGAAGGAATAACATTATCGCCATGGATGGCACCATCTGCGGCGGCTTCTCCAAGAACTGCGTATTTAGCTAAATCTCGCTTCTCAATAGGGCATCCTAATAATTCATTAACTGCCATAACGCCTGCAGCGGCACTTGCAGCACTGGAGCCCATGCCACTTCCGAAGGGCATTTTCTTAAATATCTCCATTTCTATGCACACATCTTCTCGACCAAGATCTTGAAGTAATGCTATGGCGCCAACAGTAGCAGTATTCTTTGTAGGGTCTTTAGGAAGCTTCTTCTTGGTGCCATGAATCCCAGAAATAGTGATTCCTGGGGTTTGGGAAAATCTTGCTATTATTTCGTCTCCTGGACTGTCTAACGCAAAGCCAAGGATATCATAGCCGACAGCGACATTGGCCACCGTAGCAGGGGCAAATACTCTTACTCCTTGTTGAGTTTTGTGATTCATATTCTTGAAGTGATTTAAGAATTGGGCTGATTGACGAGAATAACTGCTTGACAGTCAGAATCAAGCTCTTTTTTCTTCCAGTCTGCCGGACAAGCAGGTTCATAGCCGTTGCTATGGATGAACGAATGAACTCAAAGAGGGTGGTAATGCAAAGTTTAAGTGTCTGATTGTCAATGAGTTATTCATAGTAATCTTGTTTGATTTTTATATTACTTCACAATTCAGCAGCGAAAATAGTGTTCAATATTGACATTGTTGTTCTTATGAAGGGTTCCACTCCTAATTTTGGGTATTAAAACTTCGCTGAAATTGTCCGTTCTTTGTAAACTATTTGGAGTACAATATTGTATTCTATAGAGTAATAGATAAACATATTGACTATGAGTACGCAAACACAGAGCCCAGTAATGATATACACTGAGCAGACGCCTAACCCGGAATCCCTCAAATTTGTAACAAATAAGATCATCTACAAAGGCACTGCCGACTTCCGAGAAGAAGAATTGGCCAAAGAATGGTCTCCTTTGGCTACAGAATTATTCGAGCATCCATATGTAAAGGGTGTCTACATCTGTAATAATTTTGTGACGATTACAAAGGAATTCAATTACTCTTGGGAAGATATAATGTTGAAGCTCAAGGAATTCATCAAAGACTATGTCGCGGATGAAAAGTCCATTGTTGCCGAAGGATTTGAAGATGCTATGCGTGAAAAGGAGGCGGAAATAGGAGTCTCTTATCAGTATACTGGCGAAGAGGCAGAATTAGTAGTTAAGATCAAAGAGCTTATAGATACTTATGTAAAGCCAGCCGTTGAGATGGATGGTGGAAATATAGAGTTCAAATCTTTTGATGAGGGAATCGTAACCGTGATTCTTCAAGGTTCATGTAGTGGATGTCCATCATCGACAGTGACATTGAAGTCTGGAATCGAAGGAATGTTAAAAAGAATGGTCCCAGAAGTTAAAGAAGTCGTATCAGAAATGGGATAGGCATCTTCTTGCCACTCTCCAACGTACTATAGAACATAATGTGTAATTCCGCTGCTGAATGTCCTCGAAGATTTGGGTCAGAAGAGGAATGATCTATCTTTGTCGTTTCAATTGAGAATTTATGCTTCGTACAGGTCTTTTATCTTTCCTTTTTTTTACGATTTTCATAGTCGGTCAAGTTCAAGGACAAGGGTTCAATCTTGGTATCAGAGCGGGTTTAGCTCAATCCAAATTTATCGGTCCAGTAGAAGCTGGAGTAAACGAAAGCTTTGGTCTGACGGGAGGATTTCACTTTGGAATTAATTTCCAATGGAATTTCACAGATGTCTTAGGATGGAAGACCGAGATTATGTACAATCAGATGGGCTCTAAATATGATATGAGCACTGATAATGGAGCATATGTCTTCAATGACGCTTCACATGGTATATCTAATCTTGTCTTTAGAGATGAATCTGTAGTGAAGTTGAATCATTCTAATGCTTACGTTCAGTTTCCTCAGACAATAAATGTCAAGATAAGTCCTAAGTTTGAGATTTTTGGTGGAGGGTATTTCGCCTTTTTATTGAGTCCTGTGGCTACAGGTACTATAAGCTTCGGCGGAGATAATCTGGATACAGAGCATTCATTTATCCAAGGTTTGAATTTTAACTATGCCTCTGACCCGAGTTTCTTCAATAGTTCCAGTCCTATTCTCATAAGAGTAAATGGGGATGACGTTGATTTACAAACTCCTTTGGATTCAAAAGAATTCTGGAATAACCAAATTCCTGAAAGCCGATTTAGGAGTATTGATTACGGACTAATAGGTGGAGGAAGTTTTTATATAAACAGAGGGCTCTATCTCATGGGTAGGGTAGAATATGGTCTTCGGGATGTAACCAGAGATATTGCAGATTACTCTTTTGCAGATGTCAATGACGACGGATCGCTTATTTACCGTCAGGATAACGACTATAATTTAAGCCTCCAGTTATCTATTGGGTTTAAGTTTTAACTGAACTTCAGTTTCGACCTTCTTTATTCGTATAGAGATAATATTATCGGTAGGGATTTTAGTTCTCCAAAGTCACTAATGTGATACTTGTAATACTTCATAAGATTTTTGAGAAGCTCTAGGCGAGCATGCTTAGGGACTTGAGGATTAGTGTTTTTAGATAAATATGCATGTAGATAGAGACTGAGATCTTTGTCAAGTGTAAAGCGATGATCTGTTATACTTCGGATAAAGGTGCCTTCAGAGAGATTGAAATATGCTCGGTCCAAATTATAATTATTATCTAATTGGAAGCCCAGTTTCTCTGCAAGGCCGATTAGAAAATTAATATGAAAATGGGCGAGACCTTGATCGATGTTATCGAGGTGAATCATTCCTTTGACGATGTAATTGTATATATCTTCATAGGCATCACTGGCTTTGATTGCTTTTCGACATATCTCTATTAGAAAAGTGGCAAGGGAACCTTTTACGACATCAAATGGAATAGCCTTATATACATAGTTGTATTCTATTTCTTTTATTCTATTTAAGGTATCATTTCCCTTGTCATATGCTACAAACCTTACGAGGTTGAGAACGCGTACAAGCGCAACTTTAGATTTTCCACGATTGGTTCTCACACCTCCGACGATGTATGATCTTATGCCTTGATCTGATGAGAATATATCGAGTATAAGACTTGTTTCGCCATACTTGATAGTCCTTACAATTATTCCTTCTGAGGTCTTAAGCATATTTGGTCTTTGTTCTTATTACCATTGCCATCCTTCGATAGGTTCCTGAGGGAGTGATTGTTTAGTTTTGTATCGCATCATTTGTCTATCAAAAATAAGCCTCGATAGGGCTTCAACCTTATTAGAAATCCGAGAAGTCTCAATTATAAATCTGACTTTAGATTCTTCTACATCAAGTCTATATAGATAACTGAAGAGCAACTCTGGTTGAAATTCGAGTAAATAGTTCACTCTATGACTTATGGCATCCAATAGTTTCTCAGAATTGACTTCTTCTTTTCTGGCTATATCGAAAAGTTGAGAAGAGAGTATTTGATCTAAAGAATTATTGTGTTTCACAAGATTGTAACGAAGAATAGTAACGCTTAGTTCTCTTTTATTTTGAGCAATATTGGGGAATCACGAAAATCTATAAATAGTTAACGAGCTCATTAGCAATAGAGCGGTCATTGCGCATGCGAGGTAGTTTGGACTGCCCAGATATCTTGCCGTTGTTTTTCAGATAGCGTACTGTGGTCCCTGGTGACATTTTGACTATTCTAAGACAGCTCATAGCGAGATCACCAGCTCTCTTCTGATTATAATTATGATTTGATTTTTGTAAATACAGATCAAGGTCAGATTCGAATTGTTGGAGATTTAGTGGTGCACTTTCGAATTCGATGTACCATTCATGACATCCTTTTTCATTGATACTTATATACTTTGGCGCTATAGTGAACTGACCGATCGTACAATCATGATCTTTAGTGATTCTCAGTAAAGCTTTTTGGGCACCTTCCAGTGTTAGATCTTCTCCGAATGCATTGATATATTCTCCAATACGCCCGATAACTTGGATTCTATAAGGGGAAGTAGTTACGAAGCTTATAACATCACCTTGGATATATCTTAGTAGGCCGCAACTTGTTGTAATCAATATAGTATAAGACATATTCAACGCTACATCGCCGATTTTTATAATTTTATAATCCCCACTTCGATACGCCTCCAGTTCTATAAACTCAAAGTATATCTCACTAGCACACATCAATAACATGCCTTCCTCATAAGGTCGATCTTGATATGCAAAGAAACCCTCCGTGGCATTATATACTTCAATATATCTAAAGTCAGGGATATCGATCAAGGCTTCAAACTGTGATCTATAGGGCGCGAAATTTACACCACCATGTACATATGCTTTTAGATCCGGCCATAGATCTGACACCTTTTTCACTTTAACGTTTTGAAGTGTTTGACGCAGAACGGTCAATACCCAAGTTGGCGTCCCTGCAATAAGAGACATATGCTTGGTCTGGGAGGCTCTTAGTGAACTTATGCTCAATTTCGATGCCCAATCGGGTTGGATAGCCTCCTTGATTTTGGGTACGTACCAAGGTCTCATGTATCGTGGGATTCGGCTGATCATGATTCCAGAAACATCCCCAATAATACTTGACTTACTGACTTCATACAATGAACCACCAATCAGTAAATTTTTGGCCAGAAAGACACTCATCTTAGGATTATGTGCGTATAGGGTATGGAGCTGATACCATGAACCTCTGAGGTGATTTCTCTTGACAAAGGTGTCAGAAACAGGAATCAGCTTCTTCTTTCCTGAAGTCCCAGAGGATTGCGCAAAGTATTTTGGCGCTTCAGAGGAATTTCTAAGTTGATCTATTTTATCTTTATAATCTGAATATGAACTCAGTCGCTGGTTTTGATATGATTCTAATTCCAGCTCCCCATGAAAACGTCTAATTAAAGGAGATTTCAATATCTTTTTTAGCTCTTTTTCTTGTACTTCAGAACAATGTTGCTTAATGTTATGAAGTTCGGCATCCCATTTCCGAAGATATCGACGAACCAAAGTATTCATCAATTTTGCAATCATGATAATGAGACTGAAGTGTTATCAAAATTAGAAATTATTAATAGAGGACATTAGAGTCTTTGAGATAGGACCTGTTTTACCATTACCGATTTGTTTCCCATCTATAGCGGTAATAGGCATTATCCCTTTCGTCGATGAAGTAATAAAAACTTCATCCGCCGCCATAGTCTCATCTAAAGAGATAGTTCTCTCTTCGATATCTATATTCGAATTTTCTACACTAAGCACTCTTCTGCGTGTAATACCATGCAGTATATGCTTATCAGGAGTGCATACTTTTCCATCTTTAATTACAAATATATTGGATCTCGAAGCCTCACTAATCTCACTTTCCTTATGAAACAATACATCAATAGCATCGGCAGCTTTCATCTCAGGTTGCAGTATACAGGAACGCATATAATTAGTTGTCTTCACAAGAGGAATATCTCTTCTATATTCATCTGTTATAAGTACACTTGTTGCTACCGAATTTATATCAGCCTGAGGAAGCGGCATTGCGTAAATCATCATATTATCATTATGAGATCGAGTATAGCCATTGGATGAATAACCTGCAGTAACAACAATCTTGAGATAAGCGTCTACTACTTCATTGCGAGTCAAAAGCTCATCCATAATATCAAGAAGGCCTTCTTGATCAAAAGAGACACTTAGACGGGTTTGAGAGAGAGAATTAAAAAGTCTTTCGAAATACCAATCTATCCAGGGATTGCTGCGATTGCGGATTTTGAAAAAATCAAAGATACCATACCCTCGATGCAAGCCAAGGTCCGTTCCATGTATATAAAGTTTATCTAAATCGACAAAAGAATCGTTAAAAAAGGCGGTCTTGAGCATGCTTCTTTTTATTTGCTTAACAATTATAGATAAGTGGTTATGAAATAAGCGTGTTAGATGGGAATAATTGTTCTTAAGAGTCGAATATCTCTGATTAAGATGGTATAAATAAAAAAGGGTCAGAATGCATTCCGACCCTTTACTAGACCAACCAACCCAAGTTTAATTTTTTAGACGACTACCACGATTCCAGAGAAGTGTAGTCGGTTTTTTGTTTTGTCATAGATATCGTTCCATTTTGGAAATTAATATTTCCGTTAGACCATATCCCCTTATAATTTTCGTCAAGAATCAGAAATCCATCTGATTCTTCCATATTTATTTTAGTTGCGGATTTAAAAGCTATATACTTATCGATACGCTTGCCAAAAACCTGGAGGTTTTTATCATCTTGATCTGCTAGGTTGAAATATCCTCTCATATGTGTTCCGAAAAAGAAAAGCTTGCACTTGATTCTCTGCGATTCAGTGCCTATTTTTCTAATTCCCGCTATTGTCAGAATACTATCAAATTGGATATCTTTTTCTACGAAGGCCGGGTCGGCAACATCAAAGTTGCTAAGTAGTGCATTTATTTCTTCCTTGCTCCAATCTTCAATCCTCTTCTCGCTTTCACATCCGCAGGAGAACCACATGGTAAGTAATAAGACAAAGGCAAATAACTTCATAGGGCAAATATATAACGATTATCTATATATATAATAATTCGTAATATAAAAACCAATATTTCTTTTTCTATGACTTTAATCTCAGGGCAAACTATCATATTATGAATTATCGTTATATTTGCCTTCTGTTATCTCCTACCAAGGTATTCACATCCCAATTAGAATAATGACTCGTATATATTCCATAGTCTCGGCTGCACTGCTTGTATTGCTTCCTGTTTTTTGCTTCACGCAAACAAGTCAGGTGTTTTTTGAATCAACCTCGAGCGAACAAGGAAGCCAATGTTATACTATCAATCTTCAGAGCATGTTGACCGGGGATGTGCTCCTGTCATCTCAGAATTTCCGTATGTATTACGATGCTTCGGTTTTAAGATTTGACAGATTAAGAACACATTCGTTACTACCCAGTAAGGGATACCAAGATATCAAAGTAATGCAGGCGGTTCATAACTCGAACGCTCAGGGCTTCGGGGGATTGGAGTTCGGGTCTAATTTGGGATATATCAATCTTTCGCTAAATGATAAAATGGATAAGGCTCAGTTACTTCCAGTAGGTCTAAATACTAAGATTGGATTGGCTTCAATTTGTTTTGAAATTATGGATCCCTCCAGGGAGCCAGCATTAGTATGGGCGAGAGACGCACTAACATCTGGGTACTCGTCTGCATATACAAAAATTGCTGTATATAAGGGAGAAGAATTAAAAACTATAGATGATCTTGAATTTATAGATATAGATGCTAGCTGGACGTCACATCCGGATAAAATGGTAGATCTCGGAACCACCCGAATTAAAAGATAATTAGCCACATATGATACGTATTCTTACATCCTCTTACTTCTTGTTTTGCATAATTTTTTTGCATGGTCAGAATGCTGTCGACATGAGACTAAAAGATAGTCAGCAGATCGACGAAACTGTATGTTACAATATAGATATTCGTCAATCTCTTGGCGATGAATCTATTATGTTAGCTGGACAGAATTATAGATTTTTTTATAGCTCAGAATCTCTTGGATTTGATGAATCAGGATGGCATTTGAGATTAAGTGATGATGAGTATAGCTTTAACCTGGTGCAGCACCGTAATAAAGTTGATGCATCTAAAGTTGGTGTATTGAGCTTTGATAAGAATTTAGGCTTCATTAATGCTTCGGTAATATTGAATGGTACGAATTCTCGAGGAATAATGCTTCAAAAAAATAAGTGGATAACATTAGCCGAGATGTGCTTTAATGTCATTAATGAAGAAGCTGATAAACAAGTAATTATAGCTAGACCAGAGCTTACTGTTGGATACGGACGTGCTTATGTAGAGTTATCGTATGTTGATCAAGAGGGGTTTATCCAATCCTTACCTATCCAATCCGCCCAAGATATCGAATAGCGATTGATCAAACAATAGCAGTCATTACGCATCATACGAGAGAGTAGAGTGGCATAGTTGTTGGTGTGTTGAATTAGAATACAATATGTTAACCACTTAAGTCCTGCCTAATGAAAATGATATTTAGCTCCTTGCTATGTTTTATGTTAGCGAGTCCAATTCTGGCCCAAAAGCCAATAGATCTTAAGATTACACATAATCAAAATAGAGGGGCGACGTCGTGCTATGACATTTCGCTCAAATCTTCTGAAAAAAGACAAATCCTTCTTGCCGGTCAGAATTATAGACTCTTTTATGATGCTAAAAAATTAAATTTTATCGAAGAGGATTCATATTCATTGTTAGACCCAAGATCTTATAGTGTATTAGACATATTGAACACCGAAACACAAGGGATAGGTTTTCTGTCATTATCTACTGCGGGGAGAAAATTAACTGACAAAACCATAGATTTGATTGGAGATGATACATGGACAAAGACGATGTATGTCTGTTTTGAAAGAGAAGTAGAAAGACCATTCGACCTAACTTGGGCACATGATGGAAAGACAGGAGCTTTCGCTACAGCTGAAGTGACAATGTCTGAATGGGTGGATAAGGATCATCATCAAATTTTAGATATCAACATTTTAGAAGATTTCCATAGCAAGAAAGATGTATTCCAGACTAATAAAAATATTGCACTTAAGGTATTTCCGAATCCTATGATCGACTACGTGAATATCGAGTTGGGTGACAAAATAGAGCCTGAAGTTCTTATTATAAAAGATATAATAGGCCGTGAAGTTGTCTATGATAATATAAGTGGAAAGCAAAATCTGAGTTACGATTTGGTCAACTGGCCAGATGGAACTTATACGATTGATGTCTTAGATCATAACGCTGAGCGCATATTTTCGAAGAAAGTTATAAAGGCGGGAAGATAGATTCATGTCATCTATCTAGCACTTGGGCAATTCATTGGGTGAGATTTTGATTTTCGGGCCAACGAAAGGTATCTTGAACTTTCGATTAACCCCGAATACACCAAACTTGAAAACTTAGAACAACGTTCCTGAGCTGGGAATGATTATTTTAAGTGTTGTTTTAGAGATAGAACAGCCTAAGAGTTAGAGACATGACTAAAATCCCCGGAATCGTGGCATTGCTATGCAGTTTTGCGATATGCATTTCTGTATTTGCAGAAACGAGTGTAGAAGTAAGACTTTCACATAATTCTATTGTGAAAGATCAAATGGCCCTATATGTAGATGTAGAAATACGTGCTACAGATAGAATGAATCTTGCAGGCCAAAACTATAGAGTATATTATCCATCAGACATCGTATCTGTTGATTCCAAAGGATCGTCGTCGAAGCTTTCTCATAAAAAATATTCTCCTTTAAGGTTTTCCAATGTCTTGGAACACATTAAGTCTAGAGATCATGGTAATATTGAATTTGATCAGGATTTAGGTTTTGTGAATTTCTATGTAGAGCTATTGGACTTGAAGAGCGGAGGTGAAGTAATCGATAATAATGATGGTTGGGTAAAAATGGCAACTTTAAAATTCAATCTTAAAAAAGAGATTGAATCTCTTGAAATGCTTTGGGGTAGAGAAGGACTGAGCGAAAACTACGCAACAGCCTTTGTTCAGATAGCTGAATGGCAAGAAAATATGAATACTCGAGATGTGAAAATCCACAATCATATTGATTATAAATACCTATCTAATGTAGAAGGAACTCCAGAAGGAGTTGAGATTTCCATAGGGCCTAATCCAACTAAAGATCAAGTTTATATTGCTTTTGATAAAATTGTGGATGCGAACCTTACTGTAGATATTCAAGATATAGCAGGTAAACATGTTAAGACAATTGATCTTATGGGAGGAAGTAAATTACATACACTCGATTTGTCGGATCTACAATCTTCTTCCTACCTCATAACGCTAAGTAAAAAGAGTGATCGACAACTGATCCATACAGCAAAAATACTAGTGACTCAATAACAAATAAGTAGAAATAAAAATGCTAAAAGGGACAGTACTATCATTTGATAGTACTGTCCCTTTTTTCTTTTAAGATAGGATGAACTATATTTTTTTGCACAAAAAAAGAGTTCATAAAATAACATATTACGATTTATTTATATGCGTAATATGTTAAAGTTGAGGGATAAAAGCATTACGATATAAGATAATATGTTACTTTAGCCCTCTAATAGGTAGTGGTTGGATCGCTTCCTACTTAATATATTATTGATGAAAACGTTGAACACACTAATAGTGCTAGCTCTATTGCTAGTTACTCAGATGGCTATATCTCAGCGCACGTATGATATACGTTTTGTTCTTGACTCCTTAGATAGCAATGCCAGTACGGTTTGCTATCGAACGGAAATCCGTTCGGCAGATGGACAAGCTTGGAATCTTGCAGGTCAGAACTATCGGATTTTCTATGCTGGATCGATGGCTGAATATATCGATGACTCAGCAACAAGCTTACTCCCCGAAAATCAATATTTTCTAGATTTGTCTCAAGTCCAAGATGCACAGCATGTAGATGCCTCTGACTTTGGGTTCGACTTAGGCTTTGCCTCTGATTTAAGTTTCTTAAATTATTCGATAGATCTGATGTCTTTGAACACTGGCGGAATTAATCTGGAAGGAAACGGAGAATGGGTTCCAACTTCTAAACTTTGTTTTGACGTACCACCAGAAGCAACTACAAATCCTAATTTATGTCTCGAATTTGTTTGGGCCAGAATGGGAAGAACAGATGATTATGCCACAGCTTTTGTAGAGGTATCTCAATGGGTGCAAACTAATTTTACTACTGATGCGGTAACTAATATTTATGATGACTTAGATAGCCAAGATTGTGAGGACGCATGTCTAGCTGCGGAGTGCGATCCTACTATAATTACTGAAAATACTTTGGAGAAATGTACAGATGGGTTAGATAATGATAATGATGGTTTAATAGATTGTCAAGATGATTTATGTTTTCCATTTTGTCCAGAGGATAATACGCTATATGATATTTCATTGAATTTGGCATCCGTCGATTGTGTTAGCGGAACAGCGTGCTATTCTGTTAATTTGAAGTCTGCGACTGAAAATGCATTTATATTAGGAAGTCAGGAATATCGCGTTTATTATAATAGTGCGGTGGGAACTTACTTATCTGGAAGTAGTTTGTTATCAGATCTTTATCAGCCGTATGCACTGCAAGATGGTGCTCCTATTGAAAATAGAAATGCTTCAGACCTCGGAGATCTTCCATATGAGGACGACCTCGGATATCTGAGTTTTAGTATTCAGCTAAACGATAACTCCATTGGAGGGGATCAAGTTATTAACGATACTACATTTGAGCAGGTAGTGGAAATATGTTTTACAATGACAGCTGATGCGATCAACGATGAATTGGTCTGTTTTGAAGCTAATTTTGCGCAGATAGGAGTAACTGATCCATATGACTCAGATCTTTTAATTTTAGAAGAATGGAAAGCAGCAAATGATATCATTGCCGCTGGTCCAGTGAAATTTAGTAATATAGATGCCTCTAAAGGAGACGAAGCTTGTTTTAACATATCATGTCCGAGTATAATAATAGAAACGGGTGACTTATGTGGAGATGGGATAGACAACGATAATGATGGACTAATAGATTGTGCAGATCCAGGCTGTAGTACTTTTCCCGCATGTGAAGATGATTGTCTGGCAGATGCTCCAGTTCTAACGGCAAATGGAAATACCTCAACTCAATGCGATTTTGTAACAGGACCCGTCTCTATTATTTCTACTGGCGGGAACAACACTGCTGGATACAATACACAATATGTTTTGACCAATTCTGATGGAATGATTCAGCAAGTTCAGAATACCCCTAACTTTGAAGTTGGGCGAGAAGGATTCTATTCGGTTTATGCGATTAATTATAAAAGCAATACTGAAATTATCGGCCTTGAAGTAGGGGGAGCTCTTGCTACTGTTACCTCTCTATGTTTTGAGATAAGTTCTGCATATACCTTTACTGCTTGTCAAGAGTTAGACCCTTGTAATTATTGTTTAGGAGAACGAATTGAATTTGATCCGCAAGAGAATGATTCTCCTGATTTTACATATCAGTATTTATTAACTAATAAGCAAGGCGATATTATAGAGATCTTAGATGATCCTGTTTTAGATAGTCTTGACGCTGGTTTGTATTTATTTTTTCCCATAAATTATGAAGCAAATCAGGAAATTACAGGGCTTGAAGTAGGACAGAATATTTCAGGAATACAGGGTTGTTGTGTAGAAATACAGGATGCAAATATAGTAGGTGTCTGTGATCAATTGAATCCAACAATATTCTTTGATCTTCAAGGATGTGATATAACACAGAATGCTGTTCTTGTTGTCGGAGGTTTATATGATTCATATGAATGGAATACTGGATCAAACAGAGATTTCATTACAGTCTCGGCTACGGAACCAGCAATATATCGAGTTACAGTAACGCTAGCCTCTGGTTGTATCGGAATAGGGTCACAAGAAATAACTGGAAATGAAATAAGTAGAATAGGAGATTATGTTTGGGAAGACTTATCCCCTAATGGTCGACAAGACCCTACAGATCTTGGACTTAACGGTGTAACCGTTAATCTCCATGCGGATTTCGATCGAAATGGAACACCTGATATCCCTAATTTCGCTTCATGCACTATAGTTACAGGAAATCATCCAACTACGGGTCTTCCAGGTTATTATGAATTTACAGTTTATCAGAGTAATTATGTGATTGAATTTGTCTCACCATCCGGATATGTTCCGGCGGACCAGAACAAAGGAGACGATGCTGGCGATAGTGATATCAGTGCAAGTGGATTTACACCGACTATAGCAATAGGGAAAGACCAAGTTATAAACAACATTGATGCAGGTTTTAGAACATCATCAGCGATTTGTGGATCTGTCTGGGAGGATTTTGATTCTGATGGTAGGAGAGAAGCTGGAGATACAGGTATGAACGACATCACAATTAATTTGTACACATCTGCAGGTCTCTTGTTGAGGTCAACAGTAAGTGCAGATACATTAGGATCTCCAGGATTCTATTGTTTTGAAGATATTCCAGTGCAGGAATATTACGTAGAGATTGTCTTTTTAGATGGTGGAGTCTTATCACCTCCTAATGTAGGGAACAATGATGCCCTCGATAGTGAAGGAACGAATGCGAACGGTCTTAATACAACTAACTTAATATCTACTAATTCTGGACAGACTACTTCAGGAATAGATTTTGGATATTATACTGGCGGTAGTATTTGCGGAATAGTATTTCAGGATATAGGAGGAGCTCCGGGAGTATATGATGCCGGAACTGACTCGATTATAGTCAATTCTTTTATAGCGATCATAGATGCAGAAATTAAGGACACTGTAAGCATTGCCGCGACTGATGCCGATGGTAGATATTGTGCCACTAATATTCCTGTCGGATCCTATCAAGCATGTTTTGGAGTAAATACCGATAGAGACTCTTACGTACAGCAGAATTCCGGCGATGATCCACTATTAGATAGTGATGTCAACACAACTTCAGGAAAAACCGAAGTAATATTTGTTTCGAGCGGAGAGACGATCAATGGCATCAATGCAGGAATTAGAATGGATGCTTTGCCTATTGAATTATTATCATTTACGGGAAAGCACGCCAGATTTTCTAAGTCTAATATCTTAGATTGGTCTACAGCCATAGAGATTAATAATGATAGATTTGAAATAGAGCGCCTATTAAATTTGGATGGGACATTTGTTGTTATTGGAACCGTTCAGGGAGAGGGAACTACTAACAAAGTCAGTACATATCAATACACTGATAAGGATGCATCCATGCCAGGTAACTACTATTATCGACTGCGTCAAGTAGATTTCGCTGGCGGATCTGAGTATAGTAAGATTATAGCGCTCAAAGTTGGCTCTGAAAAATCCATGGCAACGGAGAATAAATTAATAGTATTTCCGAATCCTGCTACTGAAAGAGTTCAAATCCTTGTGCAGTCCAGTGATGACAATATACTGGCAGAATTTTTACTGACAGATATTCTGGGAAGAGTGCATAAATCATGGAAAAATGTAAGTCTGAATTCAGGTGATAACCTGATACAATTAGAACTGAATAACATCGGAGCTGGTAATTATATACTACAGCATAATAATGGTGCTACTATTAGACATCAAAAGCTTCAGGTTATAAAGTAAGATTGACTATTTAAGAAGAAATAAAAAACGGGTCTTTTGGCATTACGCCCAAAGACCCGTTTCTTTTTAATGTCATAAGCCTTACTAAGCTTCTACTGGCGCATCACAAAAGTGATCAAATGCTTCAACAAGATTTTGAGCTATCATTTGCGCTGAACGACCTTCTATGTGTCTTCTTTCCAGCATATGTACAAGTTTTCCATCCTTAAAAAGTGCAATGGCAGGAGAAGAAGGAGGGTAAGGCAAAAAGAATTCTCTTGCTTTCTCTACAGCTTCTCGATCAACACCGGCAAAAACAGTGTACGCATTATCTGGACGTTTATCGTTCTGTATGGCCATCTTAGCCCCTGGTCGAGCATTGGCGGCGGCACAGCCACATACTGAGTTGACTACTACAAGTGTGGTGCCTTTTGAGTTTTCAAGAACATCCACAACTTGATTTTCACTCGTAAGTGATTCGAAGCCGAAGTCCGTTAAGTCTTTGGCCATTGGTATTGTTAATTCTACTGGATACATAGTTTTATATCTTTGTTGTATGATTTAGAAGTGGTACACGTTTAATTAATAAGAATTTATCTAATACTAATGGAAATAGATGAATTCTTCTCTATTTCTACAAAAATAAGAACCAAAGAGTTTAAAAAAACCTCAATTTAAATGAAAGAAATTCTTTTTTGCCTTATCGGGATATTGATTTTCGGTTTTGCCAGTGGCCAAGAAGCTGAAGAAGAGCAAATTATTCAGACATTTCGGCATACTCGAGTTATCAACTCGCATTCTGTAGAGACCCTCCCAGCGAGAAAAATGGACTTTAGAGTAGTTCATAGATTTGGAGATCTTGCCGGGGAGAATGGAGGATGGCCTACTTTTTATGGGTTAGAAAGTGCTTCAGATGTAGAGATTGGATTTGAATATGGTGTTACTGATGCTATTATGGTGGGTGTCAGCAGAACCAAAGGATCAGGGCCCTTACGTCAGAACATCAATAATCTCCTGAAGGTTAGGATTATGAATCAAGAGCGGAATGGCAATCTTCCATTCAGTCTTACGGCAGTAGGTATCACATCATATAGTACTATGCAAAAGGCTGAGTCGTCAAGTCAATTAAATTTCTTTGCAAAAGGTTCTCATAGATTGACGTCTCATTTGGGTTTACATATAGCCCGTAAATTTTCAGATCGATTTTCTGCTCAATTCAATGCCCAATGGACCTATAGAAATATCGTGCTCGAAGGAGATACTAATGACTTAGTAAGCATAGGTGGTGGGTTGAGGTGGCAAATGACAAAGGGTATAGGTTTTTTAGTGGACACTACTTTCCCAATGCTTTCAGATTTAAGAACCACTCAGAATAACTACTATCCATCTATCGGATTTGGCTTCGAATTCGATACAAGTGGCGGCCATGTATTTCAAGTGAATTTCACGAATTCCACCGGCATTCAACCCACGGATTACATTCCTTATACGAGATCGAATTGGGGAGAAGGAGAGTTTAGAATGGGTTTTACAATTTCAAGATTATTCAGCATCTAATTATGTGGAGATATATAGCTATAGCACTAATGGCCTTAGGTATGTTGGCTTTCATTCCAAAGCATAATCATATTCCTGGTCTTGATGAGAATGAAGGAGTTGCCTTACTCCTCAAAAGACTGGGTTCCAAGGATCCATCTCGAGGGCCCAATATGAATATAGAGGGAGTCAGCGCCCAAGTAGGAGAGGATATAGTAAAGCAAGGGTTTTCGAAAGGAGCGGATACGAAAAAATCTAAACGACAGAGTAAACATTTTGTCTGTACCTCCTGCCATAATACAGTTCAGGAAGATCCTGATTTAGCAGTTTTGGATCCTCAAGCGAGGTTAGAATACGCGAAAGAGAAAGGCATACCTTTTCTACAAGGAACAACACTTTATGGCGCTGTAAACCGAGAGACTTTTTACAATGACGACTATGTTCTTAAGTATGGTGATCTTGTTGATGATGCAAAGAATGATATCCGTGGAGCAATTCAATTGTGTGCCAAAGAATGTGCCCAAGGGAGAACATTAAAGGATTGGGAGTTGGAATCAATCTTAGCGTATCTATGGAAGATTGAAATCAAAGTTGGAGATCTCAACTTAAATGAAGAAGAGAAAGAAAAAATTGAGAATGCTATTCAAGATAATTCAATAGGTGAGGAGGCGATTACAATCGTAAAATCAAAATATGCTGCTGCCTCTCCTGCGACTTTTGTGTATCCCCCAGAAGACAGAGCGATGGGTTCTGGTCTCACGGGAGTTCCCAGTAATGGGAAGTTAATTTATGAGCAGAGTTGTTTGCATTGTCATTATAAGAAGGAGTATTCTTTTTTGCATTTGGACTCTAAGAAAATGAGCTTCACACACTTGAAAAGTAAAATAGCTACCTATCATAGGCATTCTCTATACCAAGTTACGCGATGGGGAACCTATTCCAAAATGGGGAAGAAATCTTATATGCCGCGGTATACTCTGGAAAGAATGAGTGAGCAACAACTCACTGATCTTAGGTCATATATAGAAGAACAAGCGGATATTTTATAAGAAGAAACATCATATTTTTTTGAATGTTACTGTAATACTTTATGCCGAAGTATCTAAGATGAATTATTTTACATCGGAGATTTAGAAATCATTATTGGGTTCTTCTTTTTCAGCATTGTAAAAATCTAAAATTCATCTTATGAAGGCCTTGTTTCTATTAGTTATCTCTATAAGTTTTGGTTCTTGTCTACCTCAATCTGATCAAAGTGTTGCAGAGAAGAAGCAACCTAACTTTCTTTTTATTCTTGCCGATGATTTAGGATATCATGATCTCAGCTGCATGGGTAGTACCTATTATGAGACACCCAATATAGATCGTATTGCCAACGAAGGTGTGGTTTTTACTGGAGGATATGCTGCATGTCAAGTTTGCAGCCCCTCAAGAGCGAGTATCATGACTGGTAAATTTCCTTCAAGACATGGTATTACAGATTGGATAGGAGCGAAGACTGGAGAGGATTGGAGAAAAGCAGGTAGGTATAACAAATTATTACCTCCTGAATATGTTCATACTCTTTCCAAAGAGTACGTTACACTTCCTGAAGCAATGAAGGAAGGGGGTTATAAAACCTTCTTCGCTGGTAAGTGGCATTTAGGCCAAGAGGGGTCATGGCCAACAGATCATGGATTTGATATTAATAAAGGAGGATGGGATAAAGGAAGCCCGATGGGAGGGTATTACGCGCCTTGGGATAATCCGAATTTAGAATCTACGACTGACGGAGAGAGCTTAACTATGCGCTTGGCTAAGGAGACATCGAATTTTATAAGTGAAAACAAAGAGGAACCGTTTTTTGCATTTTTGTCTTTCTATGCCGTTCACGGTCCAATTCAAACCACAGAAGATAAATGGAAGAAATATAGAGATAAGGCAGAAGCACAAGGCATTAAAGATCACGGATTTGAAATGTCAAAATTCCTTCCGATACGCCAGGTTCAGGATAATCCGATTTATGCAGGACTCCTAGAGACTATGGATGATGCAGTCGGAAGAGTACTTAACACGCTTGATGAATTAGGCTTGGCAGAAAATACGATTGTTATATTCACCTCTGACAATGGAGGTGTGGCAGCAGGAGATGCCTTTGCAACGTCTAATTTGCCGTTACGTGGAGGAAAAGGATATCAATACGAAGGCGGAATTCGTGCGCCATACTTTATAAGAGCACCACAACGAATAAAAGCAGGAAGTAAAATAGAGACCCCTGTAACGGGAACAGATTTCTATCCTACCATCCTTGATATCGCAGGACTCTCCTTAAAACCCGAAGAGCATCAGGATGGTAAAAGTCTATTGCCAATAATAAAAGGAGAGAAGCTTGATGCTCGTCCACTTGTATGGCATTATCCACATTATGGTAATCAAGGTGGTGAGCCATCTTCTATAATTAGAAAAGGGGAGTGGAAGTTGATTCACTATTATGAAGAAGATAGGGAAGAGCTTTTCAACCTTACATCTGACGCTAAAGAACTTATAGATATAGCAGAGAATCATCCTGAAAAGGTAAAACAACTTGATGCAGAACTATTTGAAATACTTAACGCAACTGGAGCGAGATTCCCCACTAAGGATCCATTATATAATGCCATTTCAGAAAAGGCCTATCTAACCAAAATAGAAAATGAAAGATTGCCAAGACTAGAAAGGCAAAGACTTGAATTTCTTGCTAAAGATTTTAATCCTAAGAATAGCTGGTGGGATAGTAATCTAACGATGGATTAATCCTTATTCCTCTGTCAGATATTTGCTATCAAAAAAGCTTCGGTAATTATTTACAGATTTATCTTTCATAACTTGACGATAATTCTTCTGATTTATAGATAAGACTTCAAATGAGAATTTCTTTTCATCCAGAAAATTCTTAATCTGTTGATTAACATTCTTATAATAGGTCATAGAGTCATCCTTGTTTGAGAACCGACGGATTAGCACTAAGTGTGATTTTAATTCTCGATTGAGTACGATGCTCGTTGCTCTAAGGCGTTTACCTTTATAGTTTTTTTCATTGAAAGCATTAATAGATGCCTTTGCTTTGTCAATATCTTCACTCTTAGGATCGTCAAATAATACTACAATGATATAATGCAATTTGTCTTCTTCCGTAACGAAGTTTTTCATGGCTTCCTCGTCTACTTCACCATCTCCTACAAATGAATCTTTATCACCCCTTAAGAATCTAATAAGCTCTCTGGCATGTGCTTGTTCAGGAGTATTGTTATAGCGAAGGATAACAGATCGCAAGGCATTGATGTATTCATCTCGCCCTTTCAGGCTTCCGAGACACATCGCTTTTAACAATCCGTACTTGGCAGCCATTTCATGCTTCTCACCAAACTTTTTATTCCCCTCCTCTAAGAGATCAAATGTTTTTTGGTAATCACCACTTTCAAATTGCTGATAGGCCTTCTCGTATGCTAATTCTATTCTTCGTGCTTCAGTCATTAAAACTTGACTACCTGCAGGGTTCTTTAGATATATGGCAAAATCCGACTGTGGGAATTCATTTAGTAATTTATTCTTAGCAACTTCCGCTTGGGCTGTTTGACCAAGATCTATGTGATTTAAATACATGAAAAAATATGACTCAGGCGCATGTGATGTGTTGGGAAATCTAACGAATAACTCTTCAAGTGACTCATTTGATTCCTGATATTTTTCAAGGTTGGTTCTGAATCCTGTTCCAAGTTCAAATAATGCATTTTCAATCTCTGCATTAACCTTTTTCTTTTGCTCATCACTTTGTGGAATTCCTCTTAGTATTTTATTGATTTCTCGTTCTAATTCTGCATCAGGCATTGTTTCTTCTACCTCCACTTCTTCTACATCTTCTGTTTGACTATTTTCTATTTTACTAGCCAATCGCCAGTTGTCTTGAAGCGGGCGATTTCCCCATCTTTTCAAGAAGGCTTGCTTGCCTTTAGTTTTGATCGTTGGATTGTATGCAAAGAACTTGCTATTAGCTGATACCACAGAAGTTGTAGCAGTGAATCCTCCTTCGGTGGCTGCTGCTTTTTCTAATTCTCTAGCAGTTTTCCAGCTTTCTGTCGCTTTATTTCTTGCAAAGCTTCTTAATCCAGATTTGGATCTTGAGCCGAGTTCGAGTAGACTGTCGTTAACCGATATAATTTTTATGTTATTCGCGATACCTTTCAAATTATCAGCATAATTACTCACTTGAGTATATCGCTCATCTTTCTCAGGCATAACTTGTAAGGTGCTGTCATAATAATTTTTAGCCGAGACATAGTCTTTATTATTAAAAAACAATGAACCCAAACGATAGTAGATTTCATTTTGAACGGCCTTGTTATTATTTCCACTGAGGGCCTTTTGAAAGTATTCCATGGCACCTGTTTGATCCCCAGAGGCTAACAATATTTCTGCAGCCGCTGAATAGATACTTCCACGAAATTGCTCGTACTTATCTTCTTTTGCGAGGCGGTCTAATTTTTTGACAGCTTTGTCACTGGATTCGTTTCCAGCTGACCAACTATTTCTCAGTTTACTGACCTCTGCCTGTAAGGACATCTCGAAATCAGGCTTATACTTATCCACAGCTTCAAATGCCGCAAAAGCCTTAGAGACCTCACCCTTCATTTGATATACCTGAGCAAGAATAAAGGAGAGACGCGCTTTGAGTCTTCTATCTTTGGATACCTCAATGGCTTGTTCTAAAGCGGGCAGAGCATTGGCGTAATCTTTTTGCTCCAAGAAATAATCCGCTCGAAGGGCTGGTAGTTGACTTAGAATATCATCTGGAACACCGAGTTCTTTTTCAAGCTTTGTTAAGAAGTAGTTGGCTTCTATCCATCGGTCTCGCGCTATATAAGTCTGCGCTAGCCAAAGCATCCCTTCGAAGAAAGCAGGGCGGTGCTTCATGAAACCTCCACCATAATCGACGTCTTCTTTTTTCTGAGTCTTTTGCGCTTCCAGATCTCTTAGGTAAGCTTCATCTTCGTCAATAGGAATATCCTGATTGCTACTTGCTACAACAGAAGGGGGAGGTGTTTCTGGAAGAGTGGGGTCTTGAGGTATTTTAGTTGGCTTTCGTGTGGATTTCTTTCCGCTCTTTCGATCTTTTATACGTTGCTTACGATCCTTTTCTCGCTGTTTTGATGCTTTTTTTCGATCTTTTTCTTTTTGTTTTCTTGTTTTATCTTTCTCTTTCTTTTCCTTCTTACGTTGATCTTCTTGAATCTTACGCTCATCCTGGGCTTCTTTTTTACGTGTTTTAGCCTTGCTTTCACGATCAGGTGACGCGTAGACACGTGAATCGGGATCTGTAGGGTTAAAGTCGTCTACAAAATATTCAAAAGTCTCCTGAGCAGACTCGAGGTCTCCTTTTAAAAATTGAGACTTTCCCATAAGAACATAACAATCATCCACCCATTTGCTGGGTTCATGAAGAGCGGCTACTTTAGTGACTTTCTCTATGGATATATCCATGTTAGCCTGAGCACTCTCTCTCTCTTCAGGCTCTCCCCATTGATAGACGCTCAATATTTGATTGTAATTATCTACATGAGAATCTTGTATTTCGGAGCTACTTGCTCTATAAAGCTCTTTGGCATTAAAATACCCGTTGTAACGAGCATTCATATCATGCCATTTTTTTCCTATCCAACCTACTTCACTTTTAGACTTTCGTGTAGTTACGCATGAAATCATCATAAGGATGACCGCAGAAAGAAGAATGTATACTGACTTTTTCAAATTCGAACTTATCGTAATGAACCCCATATTAAATCACCGAAAATTTAGACTCTTTCATCGACTTAACAAATAGGGCATATAAATTTTTTAGTTTTGTGCTAATTCACTACCTACTTGCGTTATTATTCTTGATAAGTAGGCATATTATTAACTCCTTCTCAGAGGAAAATATTTTAGCTATTCGCTCTAACTAATGTCACAAGAGTACAAAGATCAAGATTCTGACAATAAGTCCAAAGACTATCGCCTTGTTGTCTTGCGTGCAGAAAATCTACAGGAGGTAAGATCTATAGATTTATCTGTATCAAAGATCTATGTTTTTATTTCTTCGGTCATCCTTTTGATAGTAATTCTCTTGATAAGTTTGATTGTATTTACGCCACTAAGAAAACTAATCCCTGGATATGGCAAAATAGAAGCCAATGAGCATTTCATTCAGCTCGTTCAGGGTGTTGACCAGCTTGAGAACTCTATGCAAGCGCAAGAGCTTTATCTTGGGGCACTAAGGAAGTTAATTACTTCTAATGGAGATACAAGTCAGGGTCAGGAATTATCGTTGGTTGTCAATGAACTATCTCTGGAAACTGACACGCATTCAACCGAAGACATCAATCAAAACTATCATGCTCCTCCTGCTCGAGAAATTCAACTGTCTTCAGATGATGATGCGCTATGGAAGACGATAGCGAAGAACGCTCCAAAAGCTCCTTTAGAAGGGTTAATAAGTGCAGAGTTTGATCCTGGCGCAAAACATTTTGGCGTTGATATACTCGCTCCTTCTAATACTGCAGTGAGATCTATATTGGATGGATACGTAATAAGCTCAGGCTGGGATTTAGAGACTGGATATACAATAGGAGTGCAACATAAAGGTGAAATAATCTCATTTTATAAGCATAACTCGATTTTATTAAAAGAGAAAGGTACATTTGTGTCCGCTGGGGAAGCTGTTGCCATAATTGGTAATACAGGGACTCTTTCAAGTGGACCACATCTTCATTTTGAATTTTGGCACCACGGCAAACCAATAAATCCTAAAGACATCATAAATTTTAATTGATGAGCAGTAATTTTAGCCTAAAAGAACTACAAGACGAATCAGGACACAAGTTGAGCCCTATTCTTCCTGAGAATGTGAAGAATTACTTGATTGATATTGATGGGACTGTAACAGACGACGTTCCCAATGAAGAGCCAGAGAGAATGGTAAATTGTTTACCTTATCCTGATGCCCTTGAAACACTTAACAGGTGGTACGATGAAGGTCATATCATCACATTCTTCACCTCAAGAACAGAGGAAACAAGAAGGATAACTGAGGATTGGCTCAAAAAACATGGATTCAAGTATCATGGTCTACTAATGGACAAACCTCGAGGGGGTAACTATCATTGGATTGATAATCATATGGTACGCGCAACAAGGTTCAAGGGACACTTTACAGACCTTATAAAAGTAAATAAGGAAATAGAAGTTTTCGAAAAGCCATCAAAATAATAGATTTCTATTCTTTATAGATTTCGTGTAACGCTGCATCGAGATGTGGATATTGGAATTCAAATCCGGTATCTACAATCTTTTGCGCTGATACATTTGTACTATTAAGTACTACGGCAGACATCTCTCCCAGTAAAGTTTTTAATAGAAAAGCAGGTGTAGGCATAAGGATAGCCCTTGAATAAAGGGCTCTTTTTAATGCTTTGGCAAAGCCTTTCTGTGCTTCAGGATTTGGACTGACCGCATTATATATTCCATTGATTTCTGAGTTGCGGATCGATTCTAAAAACATATTTGCTAAATCATCGATGTGAATCCAGGGCATATACTGTTTGCCAGAACCCAGTATTGAAGATATACCATAAGGAACAGTAGCATCCATTTTGGATAAGGCACCTCCTTCTTTAGATAATACTACCCCGATACGTATAATAGAAAACCGATTGACAAGCTTCTTTGCTGGCATGGCAGCATCTTCCCATAGACGACATACTTGAGCCAAGAAATCAGATCCGTTGGGGCTTGATTCCGATAATAGTTTACTGCCTCTATTGCCGTAATATCCTACGGCAGAAGCATTGGAAAACGTTTTTATTGACAATCCATGATCACTTATAGCACGGATAAGTAAGTTTGTACTCAGTGTTCTGCTTTCAATAATTTCTTTTTTACGAGATTGAGACCAGCGTTTATCAGCGATTCCTGTACCAGCCAGGTTGATAATATGATCTGCCTCTTTTATTCTTTGATCGATTTCACCCTTCTTCGGATTCCAATATGTGAAATTTTGTGAATCGGTTATTTTCTTATTTCTTGTTAAAGAGAGGGTGATATATCCTTCTTTTTTCAGAAGAGTTGAAATTTTCCTACCGATCATGCCAGTTCCTCCCGCAATAACTACTGTTTCCATATCTTCCTAATTGTTTTCATTAAAAGTGAATAAGCTTAGTTATTGTTTTACATTTCAATTTTAATCTTATGCCCATGAAAAAAATAAACTTACTCAAGCCCTCGATTCTTCTCCTCATACTCTTCGCTTTGAGTAGTAGCTGCAAACAAGAAAAGGTTTCTACTGATATTCAAGATGAATTGGTAGTAAGGTTAGAATCTTCACCGGTCACTATGAGCCCGATTCTTTCGAAGATAGCACGGGATGGAGAGGTGAATGAATTCATGTTCGTGTCGCTGGGAGATCACGACCCACTTTCTTTAGAACTGATCCCAGTACTTGTACGAGAGATACCTCGTGCTGAAAAGATTGAAAAGGGTAAATATGCTGGGGGTGATGGATTTACACTTCAGATGAAAGAAGGTGCATCTTGGAATGACGGTTCCCCTATAACGGGTCGAGATGTACTGTTTACTTACAAGATGGCAGCACATCCGGATGTATTGACACCAGACTGGAAGAACCTGCTAGAAGATATATATGATGTAAAGGTAGATGAGCAAGATCCAAGTAAATTCACAATATTGACATCGGGAAGGTACTTTTTGAATTTGGAAGCGATATTGTCGGCAGAGATATATCCGCAGTACCTATACGAAGGATCAAGTGCTATTGATGCCATCTCTCTTAACGATCTAAAAGAAATTACTTCACAAGAATTAGAAGCCCAGCAACCTAATATTAGCCAATTGGGTAAGGACTTCTCAAGTGCGAAGTATAGCAAAGAAGTTGTAGAAGGAGCAGGCCCATATGAGCTCTCTGAATGGAGTCCTGATGAGTATATAGTCCTATCGAAGAAGAGGAATTTTTGGGGAGATAAATACCCTAACAATTTATACCTGCAAGGGCATTTTGATAAAATCGTCTTTCAGATAATTCCCGATGAAACGGTGGCGCTTACACTTCTTAAGAATGACGAGATTGATGTCTTAAGATTAAGTAAATCTCCATTTGTTGTTTTCAAGGGATTGAGAGATGCTTCGGATGATGATATTGAGACATACAGTTCAAATAGTGTTTATAACAATATGATACTATTGAATAATCAGGGCAAAATATTGAAAGATAGAAAAGTAAGAGAAGCGCTTGTAGCTATAACGGATGTAGATAGGATTATGAATCAACTGGAAGGAGGGACCGGAATTAGAATAAATTCTATCATCAATCCTAATAAACCAGCATACAAGAAAAGTTTAGCTATGGCCGCATACGATCTTGAAAAGGCGAGAGCTATTCTTGATGATGCAGGATGGAAGGACACGAACGGAGATCAAATTAGAGACAAAATTGTGGATGGAGTAAAGGAAGAATTATCATTGGAATTTCTAATTACAGCCTCATCTACGAGTGAAGGTATATCTTCTGTTCTTGTTCAATCCGCGAAGGAAGTTGGAGTTGAAATTAAACCATTAATCAAAAAGTTTTCTGAAATTCAAAATGAATATCTAAGAACTGGAAACTATGATCTGTCTGTTATGAGAAGGGGTAGTTCTATATCTTCAGATGACCCTTATAGTGCGTGGCATAGTTCAAGGATAGGAATTGAGGGATTAAATTACGTTGGATATTCTAATCCATTAGCTGATAAGGAGATGGAAAAAATTCAAGAATTGAATATTACCCAATCAGAAAGAATGAAGGCCTATCATGATCTTCAGAATATTATGGCTGCGGACTTTCCAGTTATCTTTCTGTATTCTCCTCAAGGGAAATATGCTATTGATGATGATATAGAACCCTTGATTTCGTTCAAAAGACCAGGAATTTTTGTCAATGCATTCAAAATGAAATAGTAGAATGTGGAGATACGCCATGAAACGAGTCTTACTAATCTTACCTACGGTTGGACTAATACTTTTATTTGCATTCGTACTTCAGAGTTATTCTTCTAAGGATGAAGTTGCAAGCTTAGTTGTATTAGATGGCGAAAGAGGGTATAGTTCAAGGGCCTCGTATATGAAGGTCTATAGAGCTTATGCTATAAAGTTAGGTTACGATCGACCACTATTTTATTTTTCGATACAACCAGATTATATACCTGATGGTATATACCAAATTTTACCCCGATTCAGGAATACTTCAATTAGAAGACTTCTATGGGAAACGAAAGATGCTGATGGTGTAATGTCTTTGGCTAATTCAGTCAATCAGCTTCAAACGGAGATGGATATAGATGCAACTGACGAAAGGCTAAAAAAAATACTATCGAAAATTGAAACCACTGGAAGTTTACAAGAATTAAAGTCCGTAGGATTCGAATTGGAAGCGTTTCTGAAAAATGAAAAATCAGAAGACCAAGCACTCAGAGAGGTTGATTTTCTAATTAAAGAATTAAATTACAGTAGCGCATGGGTCTTTCCCAAGATCGTATGGCATGGTAGTTATAATCGATGCCATATGTGGTTATGTAATGGCTTCAATTTTGGAGGAGGTATTTCTTTGGCCGATGGAACACCTGCAAGCCAAAAGGTATTTAGAGCACTTAAATGGACTCTAGCTATGTCTATCATAACGCTCATCCTGGTAGCCATTGGATCGTTATTATTATCCCTATTACAAGTACAATATCAAGATAGCTTATTTGAAAAATTCGTCACCACAAAACTATATTTAATTTATGCTATGCCACTATTTTGGATCGCAACTATAATGGTTGTTTTTTTTACTACTTCAGAATATGGGGAATGGACCAATATATTTCCATCAGTAGGAATCAAGAGGAGTTACGGCGAGGATATTTCCTTTTTATCAGAGTTGTGGAATAATTCTTCGCGACTTATTCTTCCGGTCCTTTGTCTAAGCTTACATTCTTTGGCCTATGTTACAAAGCAACTAAAGGAGGAAATGATAGCAACTTTAAAGAAACCATTTATAATAGCTGCCCGGGCCCGAGGATTGAATGATATTCAAATATTAAAGAATCATGTCCTCCCCAATTCTATGATTTCTTATGTCACCTTGATCTCTGGAGGATTGGCAAGCTTATTCACGGGATCAGTGGTAATAGAAGTTATATTCAATATTCCTGGATTAGGGCGATTATTATTAGACAGTATGAATAATAATGACTGGCCTGTTATTTTCTTGATTCTAATACTTGTATCTATATCAACTATGCTGGGATATCTCTTAGGAGATATTATGCTAGCATTCTTGTCTCCTAAGATTAGAAGTGAAATGGAGATAGCATGAGACAGCGATCTTTTAATTTTTATAAAGTGATATCAAGAGATTATAAGTTATCTCTCGGACTTATGACTTTTGGGCTATTCGTTATTGTAGGGATAATGGCTAATGATTTGGCTCATCCTGAATCAGTTTTCATATCATTTGGTCCTGAGACGGCCACGCAGTCTTCTCCTATTTATAAAGCCCCGGGCTACATAGAAGTTATGGCTGACGGCAATTCGAGGATGCATGTCTTAGGAACGGATCAATTGGGGAGAGATGTGCTATCACGAATGATTCATGGAACGAGGCTTACATTGATTGTTGGTTTAGTGAGCACAGGAATAAGTTTTTTAATAGCTTTATTATTGGGCTCTCTTGCGGGATACTTTGGAGATAATAAGATTCAAGTCAACTTTATTGATATTCTGATTGGAATAGGTGGAATTATTGGAGGAATTTCATTCCTGGCCTATAACGCTACCAACATTAGCGAGCATGGCCAGTCGAATTTTGATGTTGGCAAAACATTGGTGATCATATTGTTCCTTTTGACACTATTTTTTGCCTTACGAAAAGTGTCAACACGTCTCAATCTACGTAAATGGCTCTTGCCACTTGATAGCATTATTGTCAAACTTCTCGAGGTTTTTCGTGCGATACCTGCTTTATTCTTGATTATTGCACTTTTTAGTTTGATTCAGCACCCTTCGATTTGGACAGTAGTTTTCATAATTGGTGTATTGAGATGGGGAACTATGACGAGACTTCTTAGGGCTGAAATCATGCAACTGAAGACAGAGAACTACATTATCAGTGCGCGACTAATGGGACTTTCGGAATGGCGGATTTTGGCATATCATATATGGCCGAATGCCATTGGTCCCATGATAGTATCAGCTTGTTTTTATATTGGAACAGCCGTGTTAATAGAGGCGACTTTATCATTTTTGGGCATTGGTGTACCAGTCAATGTAGTAACCTGGGGAAATATGTTAAGTACTTCGAGGGCTTATATTGGAGCTTGGTGGCTAGCACTTTTTCCCGGTCTGGCCATATTCCTGTTGATTCTGAGTGTTACCATTATTGGTGATAGACTTAGAAAACGCCTTAAAAAAGGATAAAAAGGATAAAAAGGTAAAATAATCTGGTAATCCGATAAATAGATGATTACCTAGTACCACATTAAGAGATTAGATATATAATACCATAAATATCTTTAAATTTGATAAGAATCAAAGTCTATCATGTTCAATAAAAATCCGTAACCCTCTTGTCAATGGGAGTTTTCCCTTATTAAATCAATTTATATTGTATGTGTAAATCTGAAAACATACATTTGTTTTGCTAAAGAAATTTTAATTAATAAAACTTTGAATAATGAATAAAGGAGATTTAATCAATGCAGTAGCAGATGCAGCAGGTATCACTAAGGCGGAGGCTGGAACAGCTGTAAATACAGTATTTAGTTCTATTGAGAAGGCGTTGAAGAAGAATGACGGAAAAGCTGCATTTATTGGTTTCGGTACTTTCTCTACAACTAGAAGAAAGGCGCGTGATGGAAGAAATCCAGCAACAGGTGAATCAATGAGAATTAAGGCAAAGACTCTTGTGAAATTTAAGCCAGGTAAGGCATTGTCTGAGTCTGTGAACTAAGATATTTGTTCGGTTACAATCTGTAACAACATTAAATGTAAAAAAGGCAGTCCTCTTCGTGAGGATTGCCTTTTTTTTGTACTTCAATCGAAACGCGTTTCGATTGAAGTACTTTTAACCCAAAATAGGCACTTATGAAATTCGCAACTAAAGTTATTCATGCAGGTGTAAGACCGGATCCCTCCACTGGAGCAATTATGACTCCCATATATCAGACCTCTACTTATGTGCAATCTGCTCCAGGAGAGCACTTAGGGTATGAATACGCAAGAACCCAGAATCCAACAAGAACTGCATTGGAAGAGAACCTGGCGGCACTTGAAAACGCGAAATATGCAATCTGTTATTCAAGTGGTCTTGCAGCAATGGATGCGATACTTAAGATGTATAAACCTGGTGACGAAATTATCTGTACAAGTGATTTGTATGGTGGTTCTTACAGATTACTGACTAAGATATTTGGTCAGTTTGGGTTGATTGGAAAATTTGTTGATATGACCCATATAAGTTCATTGTCGTCTCAAATAACTCCTGCCACTAAGCTTATTTGGATAGAAACTCCAACGAATCCGATGCTCTCGATTATCGATATAAAAGCCGCATGTGAAATTGCGCATCGTAGCGATGTTAAAGTATGTGTAGATAATACATTTAGCAGTCCGTATATTCAGAATCCTTTGGATCTCGGAGCGGATATCGTAACACATAGTGCTACCAAATATATCAACGGGCATTCTGATGTTATTCATGGAGCTGTAATCACAAGTGATAAGGAAGTCGCAGACTCATTACGGTTTATTCAAAATGCTGCTGGTGCAGTACCAGGGCCTATGGACTGTTTTCTGGTATTGCGCGGGATCAAAACGCTGCACTTAAGAGTAGAGCGATCTTGTGAGAATGCTGAGCGAATAGCTGCTTATTTAGATGCGCATCCTAAGGTATCTAAAGTCTATTATCCAGGCTTCGAAAGCCATCAGAATCATGAGATTGCCAAAATGCAAATGAAGAAATTTGGTGGAATGGTTTCATTTGATTTGGTAGCTAATTCATTTGATGCGGCGAAGCAGGTTTTAAGTGGTACGCATCTGTTTTCATTGGCGGAATCATTGGGTGGTGTAGAATCTCTCATAGGGCATCCAGCAAGTATGACGCATGCTTCAATACCAAAAGAGGAGCGAATGAAAGTTGGGTTGACAGATTCTTTGATAAGACTTAGTGTCGGAATAGAGGACATCGAAGATCTAATTGAGGATTTGGATGAGGCAATTGCGCAAATCAGTTAACTTTCTTCCCTGAGTCGTTTGGTTTTAAGCGGAGATAGTAATAGTTCGGCCAATATTTTCCTGTTACAATCATATCACGAGTCACTGGATCAAAAGTGATTCCATTGAGCACATCAATAGTGGGTTGTTTTGATTTCTCCATTTTTTCCAAAAGTGACAGATCGTATGAGGCTATTACTTCACCATCCGAGGGATCTATCTTAATAATCATATTAGAACCCCATATATTGGCATAAATATGGCCTTCGAAGTATTCTAATTCGTTGAGTTTAGATTTAGCATTACTATTGTTAGAGACATTAACTTGGCGCTCAATCCTATGTGATAAAGTATCTAAAAAATAAAGGTTACTACTTCCATCGCTAACGATTAGATGTTCATTGTCGTGAGTAATTCCCCAACCTTCTTTAATTGAAATTGGATATTTAAATTCACTTGTTTTTTCAAATGACTTGGAATCATAGATGAATCCAACGCGCTTCTTGTAAGTCAATTGATAAATCTTATCATTTAAAATAGTAATTCCTTCTCCAAAGAATTCACTTGATAAACTCAGTTTTTTGGAGTATTGAAGTGTTATCGGATCATAGATACTAATCCAAGATTGGCCATTAAGGCCAGTACTCTCTATTAAGCTTCCATTGTAATGAACCAACCCTTGCGTAAAGGCTTTGGGATCATGTGGTAGCTTCTTTACAATAGTAAAATTAGAAGTAGGTTTTACTGATGAAGTTGAAGTACTGCTTGTTTTATCAGGTTTACAAGAGATATAACAACACGCAAAAAGAAATAATAAAAAGTATTTCATGCTCATATATAGATGAAAGAAGTTTTTGTCAAAATTTACGCAGAGAACAAAAAAATAAGGTCTGACAATGGTCAAACCTTATTCTGTGCCCAGAGCGGGACTCGAACCCGCACGCCTTACGACACACGCCCCTCAAGCGTGCCTGTCTACCAATTTCAGCACCTGGGCGAAAATGGAGGACAAAGATGCTTTTTTTCTTGCATCAAGCGAAACCTTCCACTCTATTTTCTGATCCTTCCTATAAGGAAATATTTCAATGGATCCTGAGATTCACGTTGATAAGTCCTATTCGTAAAGAGCTAAGATCTGTTCTGTATGAGCCTTTGTTTTAACCTTCGTTATGACATGTTCTATTACACCCTGTTCATCGATAATGAATGTAGTTCGATATACTCCTTCGTACTCTCTTCCCATAAATTTCTTCAACCCCCATAAGCCATATGCTTTAATTACTTCCTTCTCGGGATCTGCGACTAAAGAGAATGGAAAAGAGTGTTTATCAATGAACTTGCGGTGCTTTGTATCTTTGTCAGGGCTTACGCCTAACATCTCAAAACCCATTTCTCTTAGCGTGCTGTAATTATCTCTAAGATTACAAGCAGCAGCGGTACATCCAGGAGTATCATCTTTAGGATAAAAGAATAAGATTAACTTTTTCCCTTTGAAATCTTTGAGACTTATCTCCTGACCATCCTCATTTAAAGCAGTGAATCGTGGTGCTGGATTACCAACTTCTAATATTGTCATATTTATGAAATGTGAATTGAGATTATTTTAAAAAAAAGATATACTTAAATGCTTTCAATATTTAAAGGATCTTTCTAAAGTACTTTCGTTACCGGAGCTATCGCTTGCAATAACTCTTACAAAGTGAGTTTTGTTCATGTTATTATTTGGCATGTCCCACCATATTCTGTTGGATTTAATATCATGTTGGCATAATATCCATTCATCATCCAGATAGACATTGAATTTTAATGCCTCGTTTCGATAAGCTGGTTCAAAGTTATCGGTGACTAAAAACGTTCCCCTTTTCTTATTTGAACTGGGAAGAGATATTGCTCTTATTCGCGGAGGAATTGTGTCAATATTTAATAGATATTGATCAAAGTCCATGATATAGGTTACGAGCGTCGTGTCATTTTCCCACTTGCCTTTATATCGCTTAATCTCACCCTTTTCAGTTGTTTTGGTAAAAGTATATTTCTCTTTTGGATGAGTTCTCGAAGGGATGTGCTTCTTAACCTTCATATACTTAAATAGTGGAATGTCTACCTTTTGAGTTAGATTAATTAACAAAGGGTTATCTGTACTCAAATTTATGAAGGTAGGAGAAGAGACAGCATGAGGAGGAATGAGAATATCAGTATGAATACCATCAAATATTGAACTATCACTTGGACTTATACGAAAGGATTGTTCGTGATTCGGTAATGTAATCGGAGCAAGTTCTTCTGTCCTTTTGACAGTAAAAGATATTTCACTTTTATTCCCTTCTATGTCAAATACTGCGATATCTATATTTCTATTTTTGAAACTATAAGTTGAAATAATTCCACCTTCAGAAGCTTCACTATAAATCTGCAAAGGATTATCCACACTTCTAAAACATTTTATAATATACTTCTTATTCATTTTTGCCTCATAATCCATATGAGCATGTATATACCGAGAGGTTTCAAAAGGGAGGCTATCCAGCTTAAAGCTAAATTGAGACTGACCATCTACCTTCATATCTAATGCATAAATGCCATTGTGGTTCTTGGCTCCATTCATGGTGTCATAGGTGTGAATACCAATACCAATTGTTAGATCACTTAATAGAAGTGATGTGTTTTTAAGCTGATATCTTCCGTCTTTATTTAAAGTTGCTTTCTGGTATTCTCTTTTAATTTCTTGCCCATCGGGAGTAAACGCATATATGACTATCCCATTAATTACAGGAGCTATATTATCAGTCGGTTTGAATCCGAGTAGTGCTGGATTAATGCTTTTTTCAGTCTTTGTGTTTCTGATTTCAAAATGTAGATGAGGACCTGAAGACCTTCCCGTGCTCCCCATTACTCCGATCGGTTCGCCTTTAGATATTAGAATTTCATCAGATTTTAGCGTACGATCGATCTTATAAACTTTCCGGCGTGTCATCACCTCATTTATATATTTTCGAATATTAGGAGCGAGTTCATAGAGATGTGCATAAACTGATGTTTGTCCACAAGGATGGTCTATGTATATGGCATTTCCATAGCCATCTGGTTGTATGTTGATTCTCGATATATTCCCCTCTTCTACTGAGAAGATGGTGTCCTGGGGGATTCCATAACGTTGCTTAAAATCTATACCCGCATGGAAATGAGCCGTACGAGGTTCGCCATAAGATCCAGATAAGATAGTGGCGCTTTTTAAGGGTGAAGTGTAATTACAATTCTGGCCATACATTCCTAAGTATGATAGAAAGAATAAGCAAAGTACAGAGCACCTTGTGGATAGAGAAAACAAAATTATTAGAGATCTACGGATACGATTATTGATTTTGAGAGGCGAAGATACTCCTTGAAGACAGAATTCTTAGCTATTTGTTTTCGACTTTTTACATCATCTAGTTGGCGACTGATGGACTCATCTATCTGCCGACTAATGTCCTGGTTTAACCTATTACGTAACCACTTGATTTCTTGAAAAGAGCGCACAGAAAATAAGTCCTTCTTGTTTTTAAAGAAAGAATCTATCATAGGAAGAAGACTCACTTCTGTTCGTTCAATGCTGGAATACTTGTATATGGGAATAGCTGCCTTCGCGGAACTATGTTGGGCATCGCTCAAGTGTTTTATCATTTCTGTTGCCAACTTTTTTCGTTCTCCGTCTGCCTTATTAACGACAATTATATCAGTGGTTTCTATAATTCCTTTCTTAATGCCTTGAAGACTATCTCCAGCTCCTGGAAGCATTAATAAAATCATCATATCCGTATAATCTCTAATTGCTATTTCTGATTGGCCTACGCCGACCGTTTCTATGATAATATCATTATAACCTGCGGCTTCGCATAGGCAGATCGCTTCATATGTGTATTGGTGTGTTCCTCCTAAATGTTTACTGCTCGGACTAGGTCGAATAAAAAACAAGGGAGACTTAGCAAGCTCAAGCATCCTTGTCTTATCTCCTAAAATACTTCCATGCGTCTGGGCGCTTGAGGGATCAATAGTTAAAACGGCTACCTTATGATTATTGGCTATCAAGTCTTGGCCTATACTTTCGATAAATGTACTTTTCCCCACCCCAGGACTACCGGTGATTCCGATTCGACGTGTCTTTGTTGTGTTGTTTTTAACGTGGGATAAAATGTCATAAGCAATACGCTTATGCGCTTCATTATTACTTTCTAAGAGGGTGATAGCCTCGGCAAGAATATATCGATCCCCGGACAATACTCCTTCTATGTAATATTCTATGGGCTTTACTGCCAGAGATTTTCCGGCAAAAGACTCTTGGATATTTGGATTTATGTGCGCCATCTAAATATTGAGAAGCAAATTGTGAATATATGGCATCCTTGAATTCTTAAGGCTTTATCTATTCTGAAACTCTATTTAATAACTAATGTTAGGTATAGATAGAGACACTAATATTAGCTAATCTTGCATAACTTTTAGGAGTATCATTTGTTTACCATGCTATAAGCAAAAAGAAAATTATGTCATTACGAAGAATTTATCTTGATAATAACGCTACAACTCCTTGTGATCCAAGAGTGGTAAAGGCAATGGTGCCTTATTTTAATGAGCTCCATGGTAATGCTGCGAGCAGGAATCATCCTTACGGATGGGAGGCCGAAGAAGGAGTGGATTATGGTAGAGAGCAAGTAGCGAAATTACTAGACGTTGACTCTAAAGAAATTATTTTCACTTCTGGAGCTACAGAATCAGACAATCTTGCATTGAAGGGAGTGTTTGAGATGTATTCACGGAAAGGGAATCATATCATTACCCTGCAGACAGAACACAAAGCTGTACTTGATGCTTGTAAGCGAATAGAGAAAATGGGTGGCGAAGTCACTTATTTACCCGTTCAAAGAGACGGAATAGTTGATCTGAAGGCTTTGGAAGCGGCTATTACTGATAAAACCATTCTTATTTCCGTTATGTGGGCCAATAATGAAACGGGTGTCATCCAACCGATGAAGGAAATCGGGGCAATTTGTGAAAAACATGGAGTCCTCCTAATGAGTGATGCCACTCAGGCCGTTGGTAAAATCAAAACGCATCCTAAAGAAATAGGAATCCATTTGATGGCGTTCACGGGGCATAAAATGTACGGTCCTAAAGGTGTAGGAGCACTTTATGTGTCTCGTAAGAATCCAAGGGTGAAAGTAACTGCTCAAATAGATGGAGGAGGCCATGAAAGAGGAATGCGTTCAGGTACTTTGAATGTGCCAGGGATTGTAGGAATGGGTACGGCTGCAGAGATTGCTCGACTTGAGATGGATGAAGAAGCTAAGAGATTAGGCGCCCTTAGAGATCGATTACAGACAGGATTAGTTGGAAGATTGGAAGAGTGCTATATAAATGGTAATGAAGAGCATCGCATGCCCCATGTTACCAATATATCATTTAAGCATGTAGAAGGAGAAGGTCTGATGATGACTTTCAATCAGAATATTGCGGTTTCTTCAGGATCTGCATGTACTTCTGCTTCATTAGAACCGTCTTATGTTTTGATGGCATTGGGTCTGGGAGATGACTTGGCACACTCTTCGTTAAGATTAAGCTTAGGAAGGTTTAGTACTGAGGAAGAAGTAGACTATGCTATAGACGCAATAGCCGAGGGAGTACAACATATGAGAGACCTGAGCCCGATTTGGGAGATGTATAAAGAAGGAGTTGATCTCGAATCTGTAGTATGGGCAGCACATTAATGAAACCTATTAACCGCAATTATTGTTAAACTATTAAATTATAAGATAAAATGGCATATTCAGAAAAACTTTTAGAGCATTTCAAGCATCCCAAGAATGTGGGAACTATGGATAAGACAAAGAAATCCGTAGGTACTGGACTCGTTGGTGCACCTGAATGTGGTGATGTTATGCGACTACAGATTGAAGTAGACGAAACATCTCAAATTATCAAGGATGCTAAATTCAAGACTTTTGGATGTGGATCTGCGATTGCATCAAGCTCTCTTGCTACTGAGTGGTTGAAGGGCAAATCGGTAGATGAAGCTTTGGCTATAGACAATATGGCAATTGTCGAAGAGTTGGCTTTACCACCTGTGAAAATACACTGTTCCGTTCTTGCCGAGGATGCTATTAAGAGTGCTATAAAGGATTATAAAGAGAAAAATACTCCTGTAGAAGCCTAATTTGATCACCTAAATCGCTCATATGTTGTTTGTAGCAGATTCCGCAAAGGAAAAAATAGACGAACTTCTTCAAGGAGAAACACTTGGACGGGATTATTTCGTTCGTGTATCTGTGACGAGCGGCGGATGTTCGGGATTGACGTACAACATGGATTTCGACAACGAATCCAAGGAAAATGATCAAGTATTCGAAGACAAAGGAGTAAAGATTGTCACAGATTTACGCAGTTTCCTCTATTTGTGTAATACTACTCTGGAATTTAGCGGAGGATTAGAAGGCAAGGGTTTCTATTTTAACAATCCTAATGCCAGTAGATCTTGTGGATGTGGGGAGAGTTTTGCAGTTTAACACTCATATCTTTTTAAGGAGAAATAGGGATTGACTTTTTGGAATATTTATTGGGTATAGTTATTGATAGCTAGTTAGTAGAATTCAATGGCCATGCATAAGGTGCTTATACTTTATTGCCTTACCTTTGAGAAATACTACTTTAATAGTGGAAATATACCGATTCATAGCCCCTGCATTAGCAGCATATTACATCTACCGCCTAACTATTGAGTTAAGAGTGCGGCGTAAATTTCTATTTACAAATATCGTCTGGCTAGGTTTTTGGAGTGTAATCGCTGTATTGGGAATTGCCCCTGATGAATTTTCAAAAACATTGGCAGGGCTACTAGGATTTGCATCTAATATCAATGCTATCATTTTTATAGCACTTGCATTCTTAGTAGTATTAGTATTCTATATGTCTTCCAAGCTGGACACACTCGAAAGGAAATTAACCGAATTGGTGCGCCAGATTGCCCTTGATGAAAGTAAAATTCGAGAGCTAGAAAGAAAGCGGATTTCGGATCATCAAAAAGACAAAAATGTACTTGAGGAGGTATGACTATCCTCTTTATTCTTGAATATTATTATCCCCATACTGGTGGAGTTGAGACTTTTTTTAAAAAGCTTGTTGACTCCTTAGACCAAGAAGGGCATAAAATTATTATCGTTACGAATCAGTATGAAGCAACGCTTCCAGCTCTTGAGTATATAGGGAATGTAGAGATTCGACGGTATAGATTCTATAATCGATATCTATTCACATTCGGAGCTTGGCTTGTAGCCTGGGAAGCTGCAAAAAGTGCAGATCTCATTCATACAACTTCCTACAATGCTGCGCTGCCTTCATGGATCGTTGCGAAATTGGCAAGAAAGAAATCCATCATAACCTTTCACGAAGTTTGGGGAGACTTATGGGATGAGTTGCCCTGGATGTCAACATTCTCTAAGCGGCTGCATAAAGGTATAGAAGAACTTATCACAAAGTTACATTTCGACAGATTTGTAGGAGTATCGGACTTCACCAAGAATGCGCTGATAAAAGCCGGTGTTTCTTCTGAAAAAGTAAGACGCATCTATAATGGTATAGAATACCCAGTACAGGCAAAGTATAACGATAATTCTAAAAATGACGTTTTCCAATTTTTGTTCTTTGGTCGAGTTAGCTATTCGAAAGGAGTGGATCTGCTTATAGAAGCAATGCGATTGCTTAAAGAATCTAAGGCAATTTTTCAACTTAAGATGATCATTCCTTCAGAACAAACTCCTCTGCTGACCAATGCCCTGAAGCTCATAAAAGAATACGATTTACAAGATGTTATAGAATTACAGCACGATCTTCCATTTGCATCACTTCAGCAAGCCATAGCGCAAGCCGATGCCGTTGTCATTCCTTCTTATAGCGAAGGGTTTTGTTTTGCAGCTGTCGAGACGATGGCCATAGGAACGCCTATTATTTCTTCAGGAAAAGGAGCATTGAAAGAAGTGATTAGCGGGAAACATATAGAATTAGCCTCTTTTGATGCGCCGACGCTGTATGAAGCAATGGTAAATGCCATAAAAGGAAAGTGGAATTCAAAACCATTAAGAACATTTCCATTGTCAGATACAATCGAAGAATATTTGAAATTATATAAGGAGCTACTCAGGTCGGATACATAAATAAGGAAGGTTCTCGCCGGATAATTCGATTTCATTCTAAGCAGGGATTTCTATAAGAGAAATCTTATTATTTCCATTCGCCGTAAATCAAGCTTTAAAGATTGAGTCCACTCCAGAAAGTCATAATATCGGGAAACGGCCCTTTTGGCGATATTCCCATTATTCTCAACTCCCTGATGCTCAGGCATCACCGAGGTTCGAAAAATAAAAATATCATCCAAAATCTTC
>JBLIDB010000007.1:0-44714 GCA_047634015.1 Saprospiraceae bacterium | reverse complement strand
AATTGTTAAAGGAAATGGACTTTTTTTATTTGCGCATTCCTTATCATTTATTCACCCTATCACATCAGAAGAGTTGAAAATTTGCGCTCCTATTCCCAAGAAATTCAAACAGTTTTTTCCAAACATTTAAACGTCTAATGTCTAAAATCCAACGTCTAACGTTTTAGATCTAACGTCCACCATCTAACGTTTTCCGTCTAATGTCCAACGTTCAACTTCTATAAGTCCTAAGAATCCTAATGCTGACAAAAAGGAAGAATGTCTTGAACACGATTTTTAATATAGAAAGGATGACAGGATATTCATTAATTTGTTGAATCGTCGACCGTAAATCCATCCAACGTTCTCATCTGTTAATCCGTCGACCGAAAAACTGTCTAACGTTTTACATCTAACGTCCACCATCTAACGTTTTCCGTCTAATGTCCATCGTTCAACTTCTAAAGTCCTAAGAATCCTAATGCTGACAAAAAGGAAGAGTGTCTTGAACACGATTTTTAAGATAGAAAGGATGACAGGATGTTGCTACCGATAAGCGTTTATCGTCCAACGTCCAACGTTCTACGCATAACTTTCAATGTCCATCGTCGACCGTAAATCCGTCCAACGTTTTTCACCTGTTAATCAATCGATCGTCGACCGAAAAACTGTCTAGCATTCTCAATACTCAATTGTTTCTGCTAATTGTTCTTACTTCCAAGGTTCAAAGAATAGGCCATCCTCAATTCTTCTTCGTTTATAGCTAATTGCTAAGAGTTCATTGCTAATTGCTCATTTTCAATTGTTATCTGCTAATTGTCCATTGTAAATTGTTAATTGAAAATTGTTAATTATATTGGTCTTCGATCAACAACACAACAGAATATGCGCTTCTTCAATCTTTCATTTTCGATACTCTTGATAGGAATCCTGCTGCACAGCATTTCCCTTGAGGGACAACAATCTACATCCACTCTAGACTATGATGAGTCCTTATACAATACAATGGAATGGCGGCTTGTAGGCCCATTTCGCGGAGGGCGAGCAGGAACGGTAGCAGGAATATCTTCTAATCCCAATCTCTACTATATGGGTACTGCCGGTGGTGGTGTATGGAAGACAAAAGATGGTGGTAATTCTTGGGACTGTATATCTGATGGATATTTCGGAGGATCTATCGGGTCTATAGTTGTAGCCCCTTCAGACCCAAATGTCATCTACGTCGGAGAGGGAGAGCAGACCGTCCGTGGTAATGTATCCTCTGGTAACGGGCTGTGGAGATCTACGGATGCTGGAGAGACATGGGAGTCTATAGGCCTTAAGGGGACGGAGCATATCGGACGCATGCGCGTACATCCTACAGATCCTGATATCGTATATGTCGCTGCGATGGGTAATCTATGGAAGCCTAATAATGAGCGTGGTGTCTACCGATCCAAGGATGGTGGCCACTCCTGGGAGCGCATCCTGTATATGAGTGATGAAGCGGGGGCAGTTGATATCATACTTGATCCTAATAATCCCCGTATCATATTTGCCTCTACATGGCAGATCAAGCGTAACGGCTATCGTATGGATAGCGGTGGGCCTGGTAGCCACCTATGGAAGAGCGTAGATGGAGGAGATAACTGGGAGCAGATTACAGATCGGCCAGGACTACCAAAAGGGGTACTTGGCATTATAGGAGTTACGATATCCCCGTTGAATTCTGATCGCATATGGACGATTATAGAAGCCGAGGAGGGCGGTGTATTTCGTTCTGATGATGGAGGAGAGACGTGGACAAAGACCAGTGAGAATCGCGCCTTACGGCAAAGAGCTTGGTATTACTCCAGGATATATGCAGACACTAAGAATGTAGATCGCGTATATGTACTCAATGTTGGATTTTGGAGATCCAATGATGGGGGCAATACATTTGAGAGAATTACAACACCCCATGGAGATCATCATGATTTATGGATCGCTCCTGACGATAATCAGCGTATGGTAATCGGTGATGATGGTGGGGGACAGGTAAGTTACGATGCCGGAGCCAACTGGACGACGTACCATAATCAACCAACCTCCCAGTTTTATAGAGTAACGACCGATACTCACTTTCCATTTCGTATTTATGGAGCACAACAAGACAATAGCAGCATAAGGATATCTCATAGATCTTCTAACCCTACCATCTCCGAGCGAGATTGGGAGCCATCTGCAGGAGGGGAGAGTGCACATCTTGCCCCTGATCCCAATAGTCCTGATATCGTTTTTGGTGGCACCTATAAGGGCTATATGATGCGTAAGGATCACAAGACAGGTCAGACTAGATCAGTCAATGTCTATCCAGATAATCCTGCTGGATCAGGAGCGGAAGTAATGAAATATCGGTTCAATTGGAATTTTCCCGTAATGTTCAGCCCCAATGACCCTGATCGACTTTATGCCACTTCTAATCATGTCCATGTGTCTACTAATGAAGGCCAATCTTGGGAAGAGCTTAGTCCAGACCTCACACGTAATGATCCTGAGACCATCCGCTCATCAGGAGGATCCATCACTCAGGATAATACTGGAGCCGAATTTTATGCTAATATTTTTGCCATTGCCGAATCTACCTTAGAACCTGGAGTGATATGGACAGGTAGCGATGATGGCTTAGTACATGTAAGTCACGACAACGGTAAGAACTGGTCAGAAGTTACGCCACCCGGATCACCGAGATTGAATATGATGAACTGTATAGATGTGCATCCATTCCAGAAGGGAGGAGCCTATCTCGCAGCGACACATTATAAGTTTGGGGATTACACACCGTATATTTATAAAACCCTGGACTACGGTAAGACATGGACGAAGATTACGGATGGTATCGAAGGACATCATTATACCAGAGCGGTTCGAGCAGATCCCGTTCGAGAAGGATTGCTCTATGCAGGTACAGAGTGGGGGATGTATGTTTCATTTGATGATGGAGCACATTGGAAACCCTTCCAGCTCAATCTTCCGATCGTCTCGATAAGAGATCTTCATATCAAGGAGAACACTTTGATTGCTGCCACTCATGGGCGAAGCTTTTGGATGATAGATGATCTGGGTCCGATACGCCAAGTGAATTCCGCTATTGCAAATAAAACCCAGCATGTATATACTCCCAAGCCTGCATATCGCATGGCACAATCTGGAAGTTGGAATTCCCCTAATTATAAATTAGAAGGCAAGAATCATCCTAATGGAGTGCTCTTTAATTATTTTATAAAAGATTATAAAGACAGCATGAATGTTTCGCTTACCATCTCAGATATAGATGGAAGAGAAGTACGTAAGTATGAGACGAAGGCGGAGAATAAAAAGAATCTTCTTGAAATATCTTCCGATAAGAATAGCTTCATATGGGATATGAGATATGAGGGATTCAAAGAGTTCGATGGGATGGTACTCTATTCTTCTCCTAATGATGGACCCCGAGCGATACCTGGTGGCTATAGCGCAGTGCTCAAAGTAGAAGAGGAAAAGACCACTACAAGTTTTGATATAGCCAAGGACCCCCGACTTTCTAATTCTGATGCCGATTATAAGCGTCAATTAGAATTTTTACTTTCTGTCAGGGATAAAGTTAGCGAAGCGCATGAGGCTATGATTGATATCCAAAGTATCAGAGATGATATCAATTATTTTAAGAAAAAACTCAAGGGTAAAGACCAGTATCGTACACTATTAGAAGAGATGGAATCCTTAGAAGGGGAGATGTCAGTAATAGAAAACAAGATTCATATGACTAAAAACAAAAGTCGCCAAGATCCGCTGAATTATGGAATTAGAATTAATAATCGATTGGCGTTCTTAATGGCAGATCAACAACGGGGAGACTATCCACCTACAGATCAGGCCTTTGAAGTGAGAGATGCTGTAACTACCGAGTTGGATGAAGAATTAGAGCGTCTTGATACGCTACTAATAGAAAAATTAAAAATTATTAATACTCAAGGTAAAGATATGGGCGTACAGATTATAACCGATAGGCTTTCGCGAAATGCAAGACCATGATAAAAAGCTTTCGGTTGACGCTTTACTTGGCTGTCGTAGTATTTCTCTCTTCATGCAATTCGCAGCAAGCGCTCTCGACGGATGAACGATCTGCAATAACGAAACAGGATGTCAGACACGCCCAAAACCTACTAGGATTAGAATTCGAAAGTCATCGCATCGATACACTTCGTACTTATCTGGATCGTAATCTAAGAGGGTATGACTCTATTCGCAGCTATTCATTGCCTTATGAAACCTTTCCGGCAATCATCTTTGATCATCATCCCATAGGATATCAATTACCTGATATCCAAGATGCGCTTCGATTAGATTTGGAAGAAGACTTCCAGCGACCAGAAGATGATGGGGACTTGGCTCATTCTACGATTACACAACTTGCATCATTAATTCAATCGCAACAAATTACATCAACAGCGCTCACCCAACTGTATATCGATCGCCTTAAAAAGTATAATCCTACGCTACAGTGTGCGATTACGATCACAGAAGACTTGGCGCTAGCACAGGCGAAGCGCGCAGACGAAGAAATAGCTCGTGGAGAATATAAAGGCCTACTTCATGGCATCCCATATGGTACTAAAGACCTTATGGCCGTAGAGGGGTATGTAACTACTTGGGGTGCGACCCCTTACCGAGAGCAAATCATAGACCATACCGCAACTGTAATAAAGAAGCTTGAGGAAGCCGGTGCTGTATTAATAGCCAAACTTACTTCTGGGGCGCTCGCACGAGGAGATGTGTGGTTTGATGGAAAGACGAAGAATCCTTGGGATACCTTACAAGGGGCAAGTGGATCATCTGCAGGACCTGGATCTGCCACCGCTGCGGGATTAGTTGGATTTTCGTTAGGCACAGAGACCTTGGGATCAATCACATCACCAAGTAATCGTAACGGCATTAGTGGATTGCGTCCTACCTACGGGCGTGTGAGTCGCGATGGTGTCATGAGCCTTTCTTGGTCTATGGACAAGGTCGGTCCTATGTGCCGATCTGCAGAAGATTGTGCTATTGTTTTCGATGCCATTCGAGGCAAAGATCCTTTGGATAATACGACTCAAGATGTTGGGTTTGCATATGAATCCAATGGTGACATAAGTAAACTCAAGATAGCCTATTTAGAGAACGATATCGAAAAGGATACCAGTAAGTCGAAACCAAATTTGATCAAGGCCCTCGGTGTTCTTGACGCTATGGGTATTGTCAGAACTCCTATAGCCCTGCCTACTGGCTATCCCTTTGATGGATTTGACATCATATTGAGGGCTGAAGCGGGAGCGATGTTTGACGACTTAGTACGATCTGGAAAAGTAGATTTGATGGTACAACAAAGTAAAAAATCCAGAGCCAACTCCCTACGCCAAGCAAGATTTATTCCGGCGGTAGAGTACATACAGGCCAATAGATATAGAAGATTGCTAATAGAAGAAGTCAATAAACTTTTCGAAGCGTATGATGTCATAATAGCACCTACTTTTGGAGGGCGTCAGTTATTGATTACCAATCTCACCGGTCATCCTGTTGTAACAGTACCTACAGGACTGGATGAAGAGGGTCATCCGACCAGTATGACTTTTATTGGGAATCTCTATCAAGAGGGAGCTATTTTAGCTTTTGCGAATGCTTATCAGAAAGTTACACAGCACGATGAGATGAAACCACCTTTGTTTGATTAGAAATTCGTCGTGTTAATTACAAAAAATGAGGACCGCTTCTGGCGAAGAATTTTAAAAATTTATATAGAAGTGATTTAAGAATTGGGCTGATAGTCGAGAATAACTGCTTTATAGTCAGGGCGAAGCTCTTTTTTCTTCCTTCTTATCGGACAGGCGGGTTTATAGCCATAGCTATGAGATTAAATAAAGCTGAAGTGGACTGTCAATGGGTTGTTTATAGACATCTCGTTTAGTTCTTAAATCACTTCAAACTATAGGATTAAAGATATTTTGAAATAAAAGGAATTATTAAAACATGCACTCTAACTGTCAAATTATAAAGTTTAAATTCCTACTATTGGTAGGTGTCTTAATACTATCCAGTTGTGGAAAAAAGAAAGTAGTTGTTGAGCAAACAAAACCCAATGTTATAATCGTCATCACGGATGATCAAGGTTATGCGGATCTTGGAGCTCATGGAAATCCTATAATCCATACCCCACATCTGGATCAGTTCTACATGGAGAGTGCACACTTCACTGATTTTCATGTGAGTCCCACTTGTGCACCTACGAGAGCAAGTTTACTGACGGGTAGATATGCCAATAGTACAGGAGTTTGGCATACGATAGGCGGATGGTCATTGCTCCGACAGAATGAAAAAACAATGGCAGAGATGTTCGTAGAAGCGGGGTATCGAACTGGGGGATTCGGTAAGTGGCACCTCGGGGATAATTATCCATTTCGTCCCGAACATCGAGGATTCCAAGAAACAGTAATGCATGGTGGCGGTGGAGTACAGCAGACACCTGACTATTGGGATAATGATTATTTTGATGATACTTACTTCCATAATGGGAAGCCTCAGCAATACCAAGGGTACTGCACGGATGTTTTTTTTGATGAAGCCATTAATTTTATAAAAGAGAAAAATGACACACCTTTTTTCTGCTACATTGCCACCAATGCTCCGCACGGCCCTTATAATGTGCCATTAGAATATTATAAACTATACAAAGATGTATCTGATATTATATTGACAGATACCCAGAAACGATTCTATGGAATGATTTCAAATATTGATACTAATTTCGGAAACTTGCGTGAAGCATTGATAGAAGCAAAAGTGGCAGATAATACCATCCTTATCTTTATGTCAGACAATGGAACAGCTCAAGGTTATCGAAGTAAGAAGGATGGGGCCAAGGGATTTAATGCTGGCATGCGCGGAACCAAAGGAAGTGAATATGAAGGAGGACATAGGGTGCCATTTTTTGTGCACTGGAAGAATGGGAAAATTGACGTATCTCAAGATATAGCAACATTAACAGCTCATGTAGATGTTCTGCCAACATTAGCAGAGTTGTGCGGTATTGAGTTACCTCAAGATCACTTAGACCTCGTAGGAAGAAGTCTGGTATCTGAATTAAAAGGTGTCAAAAGAGATGACAATAGAATGTTAATCACTGATTCTCAACGCTTACAAGAACCTGTAAAATGGAGAAAGTCTTCGGTAATGCAAAACAAATGGCGACTTGTCAATGGGATCGAACTTTATAATTTAGAAAATGATCGAGGGCAGGAGAATGATATAGCAACGAGTCATCCTACAAAAGTCGATGATATGCGAACGTTCTATGAAGACTGGTGGGAGACGGTTTCTTTAGAATTTGATAAAGAGATACATTTCCAATTAGGCAATCCTCTCGAAAATCCCATTACCCTTACCGCCCATGATGTCCATGCTCCAAATGGGCAGCATCCATGGAATCAGATTTACATAAGAAAAGGAAGTGAAGGATCTGGATATTGGAGCATCAATATAATAGAAGAAGGAGATTATAATATATCACTCAGACGGTATCCTATAGAGTCAGATCTTACTATAAATACCAGTATCCCGGGTGTTAGTAAAGAAGAGCTCCCTGGATTAGAATATGATATCCCCTCAGGAAAGGGTATGCAGTACGTAAAAGCGGAATTGCAAATCGGAGCATTAGTCAAAGAAGAGACTCCAATAAATGCCAATGATCTTTCAGCGGACTTCAACGTTTATCTTGGGCTTGGCAAGACCCAGCTTAGGGCTTCATTTGAAGATGTAGACGGAAATGTTAATATTGCTTACTATGTTTATGCTACTAAGAAATGATAAAAAAACAACAGATCACTTGTGGAAGTATCTTTCTTCCTTTGACTTCGTTAAAAATACCTGCCTTTGCCGTCAGGTTCACCAGAGTTATGACTATTTCTGCGTGTTTTGCCTTACTTGAGAATAAAATAGTGACCCCAAAAAATGCTATTTTACGTCTTTGACATTTCTAAGAAAAATTAAAAAATAAATGATACACCGACTAATCCTACTTGTTATTCTGCTTTTTGGCCTTTCCACTTTCAATGGATGCAAGTTTTCTCAAGTTTCCACTAAAGTTGAAAAATTAGCAAATGGATCCTGGTCAGAAGTGCAAAGTTCGGATGGCTCACTTCCTGTAGAACGACATGAGGCAGCATTCGTAGGAGTTAAGGATAAGATGTATTTGCTCGGTGGTCGAGGTATGAGGCCTGTAAGTATCTATGATGTTGCTAAAAACATATGGACTCAAGGGGCGGTCGTGCCTATAGAGTTGCACCATTTCCAGCCCGTTATTTATAAAAATGAAATTTATATCTGTGGGGCGATGACAGGCAAGTACCCTGGAGAGACTCCCGTCCCAGATATTTATATTTATAATCCGGCGAATGACACTTGGCGGAAAGGCCCAACAATTCCGGAAAGCAGGCACCGAGGAGGCGCGGGCGCGACGATTCATAATGACAAACTTTATCTCATATGCGGGATAAAGGATGGACATCGTGGAGATCATAAAAAGTGGACGGATGTCTATGACTTTAGTGCTAAGTCATGGTCTACGCTTCCAGATGCCCCAAGAGCACGAGACCATTTTCAGTCTGTCTATGCTGATGGTAAGATCTATAATGTCGGAGGTCGTACTACGATATCTTCTGACAATCCGTTTAAAAATACGATCGGAGAAATCGACGTGTATGATGTCTCTCAGAAATCATGGACTACATTAGCTGCGCCGCTACCTACATTACGTGCTGGTAATTTTGCTATTGTACTGGCTAAGGAGATACTCGTCATAGGAGGTGAAAGCTACGAACAGGAGTTAGCTCATAATGAGGTGGAAGCGCTGAATACGGTCGCACAGAGTTGGAGAACATTGCCTCGCCTTCCCAAGGGAAGGCATGGGACAGGAGTCGTATTTTATAATGGTAACTTATACACTGCTTCAGGAAGTGGGAATCATGGTGGAGGTCCAGAGATGTCAGATCTATGGAAGTATTCATGGCCTTCTAATTGATTATACAACCTACTATCTATTCATAATCAATCAGAACTTTGACTTTTAGTCATACATTATAATTAGAATATGGGATTGTGGGAAAGTATTATACCTGTGATAGGCAGACGGTTTCCTGAAGAAGGTAACAAGACTGTTGTGCCTACTCTCCGAGGTGTATAGAGCGTTTTTCTGACTTGTCATTCGTCCCGATACATATATTTAGTCACATAGGCTTTGTATTCAATACCATTTCTTGCATCCTGTCACCTATGCGTAATTAGAAAGTAGTGATGAACATATGTTTGTGTCATTGAATCAAATAACACAACGATGAACTGGAAGAAAATAGCAAAGTATTTTTTGATTGCTTGGGCGATATTGACTATTGTAATCATCTGCTGGATGAAATACGGATTGATTACTATGTATGGAGGACATACAACCAAGGTTGATCACAAGCAATTTGATCCATATGTGGGACCCGTGGTGATAAACAATGTTAATATTCTCGCTTCAGATTGTAAAAGCTTCATCGCAAATCAAAATGTTCATATTGAAAAGGGCATAATCGTATCCATAGATTCTCTAGAGGAAAATGTAGGGAAAATCAAAGTAATCGATGGCAAAGGGAAGTTCTTAATACCTGGATTGATAGACTCGCATGTACATCTTTTTAAAAGCCCTAATGACCTACTTTTATACACAGCCAATGGTGTTACTCAAATTCGCGAAATGATTGGTGAGGAAGACCACTTAAATTGGAGGCAAGAAATAGGAGCAGGGCGGATAGGACCTGAAATGTTCATAGCCTCTCCTCGGATAGGTAGTTTCGGAACTTTGGAAGGATGGTTTATGTCATGGTCGCAAGGGTATCTGAATATTACAAATGGCCACGAAGCTGAAAAAGCAGTACAAGAACTTTCCAAAGAAGGATATGACGCCGTTAAGATCTACAGCCAAATCAATAAGGAAGCTTATAGCGCTGTTTGTAAGACGGCCAAGGAGTTAGACATGAAGATCGTCGGTCACGTACCGTGGACATTAACTCTGGAAGATATTTATGAATCAGGACAAACAGAGATCGCACACTTTGAGGAATTAATGAACGCTTTAAGAAGAGAATTTGGTAGTATGGAAGGAGAGCGTGGCAAAGAGTTCTTAGCTTAGGTCGAAGAGAGAAGTACAACAATAGCCACCAGTTTGATTGCGAGCGATATAGGTGTAACAAGCACTCTCTGGCTTACAGAAAGCTTCATGGATCAGAATTTTGATTTAGAAAACCTCCTTCAAGATCTAGCGCTGGAATATGAAAATCCCGGTATTAGTGAATGGGTAAGCTATGTTCCCAACGGTATAGGGTGGCTCCCTGAAGTCAATCGCTTTCAATTACCAAACGATCTGAATAAAGAAGAAAGAGAAGGGCGTAAAGAGTTTTGGACGATATATGGTCGGGCTTGTCGAGTATTGGCTATAAGACTATCTCAGAATGGAGTCAAAATAATGGCAGGTACAGATGCCAATCTTCCGCCCACAGTACCTGGCTTCTCTCTACATGATGAACTCGAGGCCCTCTTAAGATCAGGAATGTCAACTGCTCAAGTATTACAATCTGCTACAAGTACACCGGCTACTTGGTTAGAGAGTAATGCTGGAGCTATAGAAATGGGACGCAAGGCAAACCTTGTTTTATTAGATAAAAACCCACTGGAGGAGATTAGAAATACAAGAAGTATTAATTCCGTCTTTGCAAATGGTAAACTCTTTGATAGAGCCTTATTGGATAAGATCTTGAAATCAGTAGCAGCAGCCAATGATAAAAGCCGGAATCGGGATATAAGCGAGTTCTTAGTGAATGATTAAATTATAATTCATGCTATTAAAGGATTCATTTTTTTGATTGATTGTAATTTAAGAAAGGGCAAGTCTTTTAATTCGATCTCCGATTGTTACTTCCTTGATTTCGGATTCAAGTAAATGAAAATCAGTTTTTTGGTATTGTTGTTTAATCTTGCCTTCACTTAAATGAAAGATAGTATCACAAGTGTCACTTAAAGTAGAGAATATATGAGATGATATTATGATTGTCTTTTCAAGAGACTTCAAGTGATGAATGATTTCTGTAATTAGAATATTACTTTGAATATCGACTCCGTTAAATGGTTCGTCAAGGATGAATATTTCATTCTTTTGTAGTAGTATGGCAGTAATCGCTAATTTTTTCTGCATGCCAGTAGAGTAGGATTCTGCATATTGATCTAAGGGAAGGTCGAATATGTTTTTGGTATCCCAATCTTCGACTTTCACTTGACGTGCGAGACATAGTAATCGGAGATATTCTCTACCCGTAATTTTGGATAAAATATATGGATCTGTGGTGAGGAAACCCATTTTATCTTTGAGGGACTCTATCAGACTTTCTATGGATCCAGCATATGATTCCAATCCTGCGATACATCGGAAGAGGGTCGTCTTGCCAGCGCCATTCTCACCAACAATACCATAGACATTGCCTTTGAGGAGATTTAATTCAATATCCTTGAGTACTTCTTTGCCATTATAAGACTTACTAAGCGCATGTATTGATATCATGGTAATAGGGATTTTAAGCTGCCCGTAGACTTAATATATAAATATGGAATAATGAATATCAAAAGCGGAGGTATCCATAGACTGAAAATAAAAATAAGCCCTTGAGGGACGCTCATGATTCGGGGATAAGCGGAGTACTTAGCGAGAACGAACGTTACCAAATAGACATATCCTATAGCTTGTAATCCTATTATAGAGGCTGCCTGATCAATCCAAGCGAAAAGCAATATTGCAAGAATGGGAAGAGAAAGCAACGAAACATGCGCAATTGCTATTGCAATCTTCTTCTTTAAGAACATCTTAGATGAGCCCTTAAAATTCCAGATATAAGATTGCGCTTCCAGATTAGAATAGAAAGTAAAACTTATAATAAATACAGCAATAATTGTCGCGATCCCAAGATTGAAGTTATGTACCCTTATCGCCATTAATAAGATGAAATATAAGGCGAAGTACAGTAAGTATGCCATTCTGATTCCAACCGCGAATTCAAATGGTTGAAAAGAAAAGGGAGTGGGGAAGGCTTTCGAGGAAAACGTCTTACGAGGCAGAAAGGCAATTAAAAAAGTAATCGTAAAGGAGCATAAAGATGCGATAACCTCATGTTCATAAACTAAGTATAATGCAAAGGGGATTACAATTGTTATATTTTCTAAGATGCGTATTTGCCGAAAGGTCTTAGAAGAAAAAATGGTTTTAAAGAAATCATTACGACCATGGGAATCGATCATTAGTGAAATAAAGATGGCAATGGCCATATAGAAATAAAGGGCATAAGGTGCTTTATAGAATAAGTACTTCGAGAGTCCTATGAAGATTAATGCCGCTAATATATATCCCACAATAGGATGCAAGCCAAACTCGATAATATATCGGTTCATCCGCTTATATTGAATATCACAATAATTGAGGATCATTAAAGCTAAGTGAGATAAGACGACAATATCCTGAAATTATATGAAGTGATCAGATAAACGACGCCCAATAAGATCGATACTGCGATTAAATAGACGAAGAATATTCGAAAGAAATAGTAAGCTGAAATGTTTGTCTAAGAAGCAATTTAAGAATTGCGCTGCTTGTTGAGAACCTGTCTGCGTGCAGATAGCTGCTCCGTGGAAAGCGTCGAGAGTTACCATTTGATAGTTAGAACTAAGCTCTTTTTGCTTCATAGTGGCTGGATAGGCGGGTGTATAGTCATCTCTATGGAGATAAAAAGTAGAAGCCAGCCTACCGGATATACAAGTAGCTGGCTGTCAAAGGGTTGTTGGTACTCATGTTGCTTTATTCTTAAATCTCTTCTATATTCGGGTCTAGTCAATGAATGAAAAGTAATGTCAGATAAATATGTTCAGTCGTATAAGCAGAAACCCGAGATAAGCAATCATTATGACTCGATAGTCATCGGTTCTGGGATGGGCAGCCTCACGACTGCTGCGATTCTCGCGAAAGAAGGTCAACGCGTGCTTGTATTGGAGCGCCACTATACCGCAGGAGGCTTTACCCACATATTCAAGCGTAAAGGCTATGAATGGGATGTAGGCATCCATTATATCGGAGAAGTACAAAGGCCTAATAGTATAATTAAGAAACTCTTCGACTATATCTCCAATGGGAATCTGAAATGGGCAGATATGGGTGATGTATATGATAAGATCATATTAGGCGATCGTCATTACAACTTGGTCAAAGGAGTCCAAAGCTTCAAGGAACAATTGGTTGATTACTTTCCTGATGAAGCTAAAGCCATCGATAAATATGTAGAACTCATATTCGCGGCCAATAAGACGAGTAAGAATTTCTTCATGGATAAGGCCTTGCCACCATTAATGAGTACCCTTTCTGTCGGGATGCTTAGGCGTCCTTTTTATAAATTTTCTGACCGTACGACATATGACGTGCTTAGCGAGCTAACCGATAACGAAGAGTTGATTCTGGTACTTACTGGGCAATATGGAGACTACGGGTTGCCGCCGAGGCAAAGTAGTTTTGTAATGCATGCTTCGGTGGTGCGTCATTACTTTAGTGGTGGGAGCTTTCCGATCGGAGGCTCTTCTCAGATTGTGGATACAATAGCTCCGGTGATAGCTTCGGCTGGAGGAACTATCCTAATTAGTGCTGAGGTAGATGAAGTGCAAATAGAAAATAATACGGCTACGGGTGTAAAAATGAAAGATGGTAAGATCATCACAGCGGATAGAATAATTAGTGGAGCTGGGGTTATGGCAACTTATAATTACTTGCTTCCTGCTTCAAGTGTTACCGAACACAAACTAAAAGATCAATTACAAAAAGTGAAACGGTCCGTAGCGCATGCCTGCTTATATATTGGGTTAGAAGAAAGTCCTGAAGAATTACAATTACCAAAAACAAACTTTTGGATCTATCCAGGAGATCTCGATCATGATGCATCCATAGAACGTTATTTGAAGAATACAGAAGAAGAATTTCCTGTAGTATATATCTCCTTTCCTTCTGCAAAAGATCCCGATTGGTCTCGACGATATCCTGGTAAAAGTACGATCGATATCATTACCTTAGTACCCTATGAGATGGTTTCCGAATGCGCAGGAAGTCGCTGGAAGAAACGAGGAAAAAAATACGAAGCCCAAAAAGAGAAGCTTACTCAAAGGCTCTTAGCCAAGTTGTACGAACAGCTTCCACATCTGAAAGGAAAGGTGGCTTATTACGAATTGTCAACACCGCTTACGACAGCGCATTTTGTAAACTATAAGGAAGGGGAGATCTACGGTTTGGACCATACTCCTGATCGATTCCGCCAGAAATTCCTAAAACCAAGAACTCCAATAAAGAATTTCTTTCTTACTGGGCAGGATATTGTGACGGCCGGAGTAGGAGCCGCTTTATTTTCTGGTGTCCTTACAACGGCCGCTATTACAGGCGAAAATATTATTAAGAAGGTAATGAGTGAAAACTAAATACTATATTGACATTTTTAAAGAGTATATAATCTCTGAATACATGAATAAAGAAAATATCTGGCAATCTACTGTCAACCCAATAGAAGTAAAAATAAACCTCAGTCGAAAACATCTTAAAGGACTAAAGGACTCATCCGCCAGTGATACCAAGAGCAGTGCTGGAGATAAATTTGAAACGTCACGTGAGATGATGCAACAAGAAATCACCAAAGCGGAGATTCATCTAGCACAGTTATTGTCTCAGCTTGAGATACTCAATGCCATCTCACCTCTTCAGCAATCTAAAGAAGTTGGTTTAGGGTCCTTCGTTATTACAAATAAAGGAAGCTTTTATATTTCTACTTCAATCGGAAAAGTCAAGAATGAAGATGGTTTCTTCTTTTGCATTTCAACAGAGAGCCCTATGGGAGCTGCCTTGTTGGGGTTGAAGAATGGCGAGAATACCAAAGTGAACGGGAATAAAATAGAAGTTTTAGAGATTTTGTAGCCCTTCGGTTCCCTTCAGGATACTCTTGTATTCATAGATAATAGGTGGTTGAATGGTGTCAAAATCTTATATCCAATAGGATTTGCAATACATGTTACTTCCCTCCAGATAACTATCCCAATACTCTCTTACCTTTGCGGCTTGATTGAGAGGATATGTATTCTTTCGCTTGAATGCTGACATATGACATTTGCAGATTTAAATCTTTCGAAACAATTGCTTAACGCCATAGGAGATTTAGGTCTACAGTATCCTACGGCAATTCAGGAGAAGGCATTTTCGCCAATAATGGCAGGAAGAGATGTGCTGGGAATCGCACAGACAGGTACCGGAAAGACATTCGCTTATTTATTGCCTGTATTAAGGCAATGGAAGTTCAAAAAATCGCCGTTTCCGCAAATTCTCGTAGTCGTGCCTACGAGAGAATTAGTCGCCCAGGTAGTTGAAGAGATCGAAAAGCTCTCAGTATATATGAATGTTGTGTCTGTAGGGGCTTACGGAGGAACAAGTATGCGTATTCAAAAGGCGCGGATCGAGGCAGGTGTAGATATCGTAGTGGGTACACCAGGAAGGTTAGTCGATCTATTTTTAGATGGTGTATTGAAGCCAAAGCTGATCAATAAATTGATCGTAGATGAGGTTGATGAGATGCTCCACCTTGGATTTAGAACGCAATTAAAAACGATTCTGGACTTCCTTCCTGAAAGAAGGCAGAATTTGATGTTCTCCGCCACTTTAGAAGAAGAGGTAGAAGCTGTTATTTCTTTATTCAGTGATCGCTATGAAAAGATTGAAGCGGCGCCTTCAGGAGCCCCACTTGAGAATATAGATCAATACGCTTATGAGGTTCCAAACTTCAATACCAAGGCTAATTTGCTGGATTATTTGCTTGAGATGGATCCTCAAATGTCAAAAGTGCTGGTATTCGCAGGCACTAAAAGAATAGCAGATGCCCTTTATAAGAGAATGTCTACTGAATGGGAAGAAAAAGTAGGTGTCATACACTCTTCAAAAGCCCAGAATAATCGATTCGCCACAGTTGAGAAGTTCCAAAATGGCACCTATAGATTTATAATTGCTACGGATCTTATCGCACGGGGCTTGGACATTACAGGCGTAACTCATATTGTGAATTTTGATCTTACAGAAACTGCAGAGCAATACATCCATCGGATCGGACGTACCGGAAGAGCAGAAAAACAAGGAATTGCTATTTCTTTTATTAGTGAGAAAGAGACTAATTACAAGTTGGCGATTGAGAGCCTCATGGATATGACGATAGCGATTAAACCATTTCCTGCAGAAGATCTTATTACAGATGAACTCATAGATCTGGAGAAGGAAGTAGAATTCGTTCCTTTCAATAATCATAAGATGAAAGCCCATGAACCTTCTGGTCCGGCATTTCACGAGAAAATAGATAAAAACAAGAAAGTAAATAACAAAATCCGCCGTGAGGAGCAAATGAAAATCAAGTATAAGAAGCCTAAAAAGCGCGGAATGAAACAAAAGAAGAAGAAGTAACCGTTAAAAGGTTACGTATAAATTATTAGCGCTCATCTTCTTTGGCCTTTTCTCGATAATCATATTTGTTTTTTCGGCTTGTCGAAGAAGAAAGCTATAGCTCAATCCATTAAAATTGAGAATCAAGCAATGCTGATTTTGGATCCTCCGCTTACATTTAATTATAATATTGATAGCACATATGTCCTTTGTATAGGAGCCGGTAGTTCTCGGAGCAATTCATTATCCAAATCTTATTGTGTATTTGACAATATTGGTAATCTTGTCTCTGAAAAAAAAACTATCCAAGGGAAAGTGGGTTTGTATATGATAGCGGAACATTAATTATTGAAGAACTACCTCAAGTTATCAGAAAAATGTATGTTTCTCAACCAGTAATTACGTAATTGAAAATTAAGGAAGCAAATGCTATCTCATAATACTAAAAATCACCAAAGTAGACGCTTTCAGATATCTATAATCTTTTGTCTACTTGTGTTTGGTGCGGGGTTTATAGGAACTCAGCTTGGGATAGGAAGTCATAGTGCTAAAGACAAATCCCTTCCGACTTCTGTAGGGAAGTATCTCAAGGAGAAGCAGCAACGTAAGCTTGCAGGACAGGTAAAAGTGGAGATGCCGGAACAAATGGCAATTATAAATAAGCAACTCCGAACGCCTCGAGACAGAAAATCACCGGAGTACGCTTCTAATTATTTGATCAAGGCGATTAAGGAAGGTAAAAAAGGAGGCCGATTGAAATCGGCGGATGAAGTTTTTACAGAGCGTGGTCCGGCAAATGTAGCGGGGCGAACGAGAGCGATATTGGTGAGTCAGAAAGATATTAATCGCAATACATGGCTGGCGGGAAGTGCCTCTGGAGGAATATGGAAGACTATTGATTCTGGGGTAACTTGGTCGCATAAGACGAATGACTTACCCAATCTGGGGACGAACACTCTTGCAAATTCGATCAGTAATCCAGATGTGGTTTATGCCGGCACTGGAGAGCCATTTACAGGAGATATCGATGGTGCAGGAATGTTCAAGTCTTATGATTTTGGCGAGACTTGGGAGCAGATCGTGGACCCTGAGGTTTATCCGGATTTTAGAAACGTAAATCGAATAATAGTTGATCCTGAAGATGAGAATATAATAGTAGCAATTACAAGGAATAGTGTTTGGGAAGAGGCTACAACTTCGGCTATTTTTAAATCTATTGATGGTGGTGAAAGTTGGAATCGTACGAGAACTTCCAGCTCTATTTTTGCCGATATAAACCATAATCCTCAAAATTTTAATACTCAATATGTTGCCGTCAATGGTGTCGGAGTATTAAAGTCGAGCGATGCAGGGGAGACTTGGTTTTTTAAAAGCAGTGGCTTAGAACCTTTGGGCCGAATAGAGATAGATGTCTCTCCAGTGGATACGGCCCTCATTTGGGCAAGCGTTGTGGGGACCAGGAGCGGTAACTTTTCTGATTTGTATGTTTCTAAAGATGCAGCAGAAAATTGGGAGATCGCATTGGATGCAGATGGCGGGGAAAATCCAGATTTCTTAGGAGGACAAGGTTGGTATGATAATATTATAACTGCGCATCCCAAGAATGCCAATATAGCATATGTAGGGGGCGTAGATCTATGGAAGTTTACATTGACAGGAAAGAAAAATGAAGCAGAAGTTTTCAATTTGATTGAAAACAATACTCGCTCGTTCCTTTCTTTTGTAAATGGCAATTCTATTGGTGGTGGTGCTATTTTTGGGAATGTTCCTGATGCCAACCTAAATTCGATAGAAGTTCGCTTTGGACAAGGATCTCAGTTAGCGCACCGTTTTACGGTTAGTCTTCAAGGACCAGGCGTGCCAGCAAGTCAATATTTATATCAAGATTATGTAGAGGTGCCATTTCAAGTGTGGGATACTGATAATAATAGACAGCTTATGGTTTCTTTTCGAGATCAGCAAGAAGATGGTGCATGGGACTTGAAACCGATTAATACTGGTGCGCCACATGAAGACGATTCACGAGAATACATCTTTGTACATGATATGCCATATTCCGATTCGAGCAGTGCGGTAATTGGTATTGATGGAGGGCATGATATTGAGAATATGTATTTTTTCTGGACACATTTAAATACTGGAGTAGTATTTAATCCTACAAACCTTCCCGTATCCAACATCGCAATTAAAAAGGAACTGATCTCCAATTTAGAAAGAGTAACTACAAATATTTCGGATGCCTATGATCGGTATGCTGGAAGAAATACATTCTCAGATGCAAATTTTGAAAATAATGAAGGTGTACATCCTGATCAGCACAATATCGTGCCTATTGTTATTAGAAGTGAATTAGAATTTAGATTGCTTGTGAGTAATGACGGTGGGATATATCTTACAGATAAATCACTGGATCCTGGCTTTGAAGAAGGGTCTTTTAACTATGTAGGTTTTGGATATAATACAACACAGTTCTATGGGGCAGATAAAGCGCCGAATGAAGATTTATATATAGGTGGCATGCAAGATAACTCTACTTGGTTTACACCAGCGGGAGTAGGGGAGGTTACGGAGAAGACTTCTTATTCGTTTGCCTTTGGGGGCGATGGCTTCGAAGCATTATGGAATAATCGAGATGCCAAGCAGCTTATTGGCTCGATTCAATTTAATAACTTCCAGAGGAGTATTAATGGCGGCATCACGTGGAATAATGCTACATCTGGAATTAGTGATAATAGTCCATTTATATCGCGATTGGCCAATTCCAAACGATTTCCTGATAGAATCTTTACGATAGGATCAAGTGGTGTTTGGGTATCAGCCGATTTTGGATCAACCTGGAATGTAACACCCATTTCCGATATGTGGAGTTATAATAACTCGGCAGATATTCAAGTTTCGGGGGCGAATTTTGATGTGGTTTGGGCTGGAGGTGCCCTGGATGAGGTGAATAGATTACAAGTATCTACGAATGGTGGATATTCATTTACTGCGACTAATTATTATGAGGAATCAGAGTTAGGGTTCTGTTCTGGGATCGGTACACATCCATTCGAAGCGAACACAGCGTATGCGCTATTCTCATTTAGTGGAAGGGCTAAAGTTCTAAAAACAGAAGATTTAGGACAATCTTGGGCAGATATTTCAGGTTTTGAGGGGAGTGAGAATGGAAAAAGCAAAAGAGGATTTCCTAATGTCGCTGTGAGTACCATTTTTGTGTTTCCTAATGATACAAATAGAATTTGGGTAGGTAGTGAAATCGGAATTATTGAATCTAAGGACGGAGGCCTTTCTTGGAATATACTGGAAACTGATTTGGGAGCCGCTTATGTATATGATTTTAAACTGCAAGATGACCAGCTTGTAATAGCAACTTATGGTCGAGGTATTTGGACCGCTACAATAATAGGAATAGAACAATCTTATGTGTTTTCTCCCAATGTTCAATCTGCAGTAGTGGCGCCTCTTGGAGGAATGAATACGCAAGTGCTTTTTCCAGAGGTCTATGATTCTGTTCAAATTTATCTGAATGATGCCCTCATTCAAACTATAATCGAAAATCAAGTAGGTGTTTCTCAGTATGTACTCGATAATACATTAGGAGATGGAGAGAATTCCCTGAAGATGATTGGCTTCATAGATAGCCTATCTTATCCATCGAATGTTCGGGTTTTTGAAGTTGTGAATTACGGAGCACCAGTTACTGAATATATTACGGAGTTCTCAGATGAGATTACAGCAAGTGATTTTGGGGGGAACGGCTTTTATGTAGCGATAATAGATGGATTTGAGAATGCTGCCGCCCACACACTCCATCCATATCCAGACCAACAAGATTTATTGCTGAACTTTAGAAGACCTGTACTAATAGAAGGGGAGCAAATATTGAGTTATAAAGACGTTGCAATTATTGAGAAGGGAGAGAATGGGTCTGTATTTGGAAGTGTAGATTTTTATGACTTTGTAGTAATAGAATCTTCTCTTGATGGAATCAATTGGACTCCTATCCGAGATGGATATGATGCCAGCTTCAATGCTGATTGGTTGAGTGCATACAATCTAAATGCTGCGGGCTCTTCAGAATTATTTGTAGCTCATGAAATAAGCTTATCAGAGCAATTTGAGCAAGGTGACATTGTCTTACTTAGATTTAGATTAAGTGCAGATCCAGCGGCCAACGGATGGGGATGGGCTATAGATGACTTTATAATTGCGAAAGAGATGACTACGCCAATTATAGAGATTGAGGTAACTGCAATGAAGATTTATCCGAACCCAACAAGTGATCGAATATGGATAGACATAGATAAAAGTCTCAACTATAAGAAAGCGCAGATTAGTAATATATCAGGTCAAATACAGGGGTCTTGGTCCTTAGAAGGGTTACAGCACTTAGAAATTGATGTAACTCAATACGCTCCTGGAGTTTATTTGATGAAATTGGGTAATGAAAGAGATCAAACGATCCAGCAAATAGTTATTACAAGGTAGGAGACTGTATATCACTTAGAGCAAACCAAATCGATTTTGTATGATCTCCTTGTAACTTCTGCTTATAGGAATTGATGTCTGTTGGATGGAGATCTCTTCAGCTGTTATTGCTTCAATCTTGCCTATCGCGACTATAAAAGATCGATGACATCTTATAAACAACTCAGGGGGAAGCGCGGAGGCTATTTTAGAAATGGTCTCTCTCGTAACTACTGTTTTATCGTTTAGATGAATCTTAATGTAGTCACTAAGGCTCTCGATGTAAAGTATCTCGGAATAATTTATTTTTATCAATTTTCGGTCAGACTTAACGAACATAAATGATTTAGGAGTTAATGTAAAAGCAGGCTTTCGTGGAGTATCTATGACCTCAGATTCATTCATATATTTATGAATACCTTGTTGCAGTCTTTGAAGTGAGATTGGTTTTAATAAGTAGTCTACTGCTTGTAGATCAAATCCATCAACAGCATATTCTCGGTAAGCCGTGGTGAAAATAATCTTACTCTTTGAATTCAATGATTTTGCCAAGGAGAGTCCTGAAATGTCGGGCATATTAATATCAAGAAATATGAGGTCTACTTCCTCCTTGCTTATTACTTGGAATGCTTCGGTTGCATTTTTACATGAAGCGACGATGGTAATGATAGGTATGTTCTTGAAGTGTTGCTCAAGGATTTCTCTTGCTATAGGCTCATCATCTACTATTATAGCTTTTATTCTATCCGACATTACTAAAATTTATATGTAGATGGACTTTATATTCTGCAGGGTTATGCGTGCAAGTAAGTTCATGTTTGTTTGGATACAATATATTCAATCTCCTTTGGATATTGTCAAGTCCGATTCCAGAGCCTGCAGCGATGCGACTTGTTTGCATACAAGAATTGCTTATTTTTAGATCGAGAAAGCCATGCGAAGCTTGAAGAAGAATACCGATGGAAAAAATACCATCAATAGGACGTCCATGTTTAAAGCAGTTTTCAATAAAAGGTAGCAGTAACATGGGAGGGATCTCTATGTCTTGATCTATCTCTTTATTAAATGTTAATAATAGCTCATCGCTTTGTCTTATTTCTTCAAGACTAATATATTCTTGGATATGAGCTATTTCTTGTGACAGTAAAACCTGGGGTTTGTCGACTTGATATAAGATATAATCCAAGAGGTTCGATAATTTGATAATTAATCCCGGAGTCTCGTTAGATGATTTTAAGGCATGACCATAGATAGAGTTCAGCGTATTAAATAGAAAATGAGGATGTATCTGTTTTTTAAGGTACGCTAACTCTTGCGTCTTGAATTCTAATTTGTGCGTAAGTAACTGGTTCTCTAATTTTCTGTTCGTTTCTGAAATTTGAGCATTGGATTGTAATACTCGGATGAAACTCAATATTGCAACAACTAAATAAACAAGAATAATAATGAAACTATAGTTCCTACTCATAGGTGGCATTTCAGTGAATGCGTAGTCACTTAGAAACATGAGCCCCGTTAATATGGCGAGTAAAATGAAGTACGAGGTGAATATGAAAGTATATAGGCTATATAAAGTAAACTTCCAGTATCTTCTTGGAAATAGGAATCTTGGGATAAGATAGGAAGTATTGATATAAGTAGTAGCCATAGTAATGGGTAATAGAATACTCGCAAATACTATAATATAATACTCGTTACCCGAATTGTAACTAAAAAAATATATATAGAACAACCATACACCGAGCCAAAGGGGAATATGGATTAGTGAACCAAGTCTCTTCTTTAAAATATATTGTAGCACACTAGCAAGATGATAAAAAATGACATGGGGTTGGGTGTTTAGCGACTAAATACAGAATATAGCGGGGAATTAACAGTCGTTTTTCTGAATTGGATAGTGCAATGGATATCTGAGTAGTATCCCTTGCATAATCGGTAATCCGTCGCATAAACTTTTAGGAATGAGAAGTAGATGGTTAGATTTGTTTTGTAATTTAAACTCTTATTATTTAAACCTAAACTATGATTTTCAACCTAATTTCCCAAGGTGGGCCAGTTTTTATGATTCCTTTAGTTCTTCTTCTGATATTGATATTATTCTTATTAGGTACAGCGTTTGTAAATAACGAATCGAAAATTAAATCGAAAGAGTTAGTTTCATCACTGAGCCTTTTTGCAGTAGTATGGGGTGTATTAGGTCAAGTGATTGGCTTGATAGCAGGATTCGATGTGATCGAAGCAACGGGATCAGTATCTCCTTCGGTACTCGCTGGAGGCTTGAAAGTTAGTTTTATTCCTCTTGCTTTCGGTTTAGTTATTTATCTCATCGCTCGATTAGGAATTATCTTACTGGTATGGAGGGCACAAGAGTCTGCTTAATAACTCGCCTCAAATATTAGGGTTTCTCCTTAGGCTTATATTTCTCTTTCTGAGCCGGTTTCGCAATGTAAAAAAGTGATGATAAAAAAAAGCCATAACTAAGATCGATCTCAGCTATGGCTTTTGAATCTTAATATCGTAGGGATCATTATCCTATCTGCGTCATTTCAGTAATGACAAATTCTTCGACCGCTCCATCAGTAGCTTTAAGATATGCCGCTATATGCGCACTCTTCAGATGCGCGCCTAAATGTTCTTTGCTCTCCCAGTTTTCATGAAAGTAAAACAAATTCTCATTGGTGTTGTCTTGGTGTAAGTCGTAGTTGATACACCCATCTTCGGCTCTTGTCAGATCGATCATTTTTAATAACTCTTGTTTTACCAATTCTCCCTTTCCTGCTTTAGCCATAATCTTAGCGACTACTGTTAGTTTTTCTGACATGTTTATATTTTAAATGATTTCAATTACATTTTTTAGATCCCTTCTTGACTTTGGCTTTTTAGATGGTAGATTGAAGTCACCCTTATCTCTATATTATAGCCACCCTACGATAGAAGCATAGTCACTTTGATTTAGGATCTCATCATATTTATCCGGTTCGATACCCTCCATAGGTGTTGCATCAATCGCCATTTCAGCACAGGCACTTAAAAATACACCCAATGCTAAATAAACCTGCCTTCCGAACCAAGCTTTTGTCTCTTCTTCTGACCAAGGCTTTATAAATTCATTTTAGTAGTTATAAGCACTCTCTGGAAGCGCTGCTTTGATTCGCTTTTCAAATAACGGTATGCAATCAATACGGCTAAATACGATTACTGTATCGCACTCTAAGACCTTATTCGTGTTGAGCCAAGATACTTGGGATAGCTTCTGCCTTGTTTCAACATCAGAAATAAAGCTGAACTTCCAAGGTTGACTATTTATGGAAGAAGGGCTTAAGCGAAGGATTTCTTTAAGCGCTTTAATCTTGTTAATCTCTATCTTTTTTGTCACGTCAAATTTTTTAGTTGTAAAGCGATTTTTCAAGATTCAATAAAACTCATATTCTGTATTTTATTACTATATTTATTATAGTTGAGGAATTAATTATAGTATTTTATCTTTGCAAGGGCCATCAAAAAGGATAGTAGAAATTAGATTCGGTTAACTCTTAGCAATGCATAGATTTAAAGGTAAGGAATACCCGTGTTGCACTAGTCTTACGATGGGCATCATCGGAGGAAAGTGGAAGACTGTGATCCGCTATCACTTCATCGATGGAACATTACGCTATAATGAACTAAGAAAGCAAATGCCGACCGTAACGGAACGGACCTTAAGTCTGCAGCTCAAGACCTTAGAGGAAGATGGAATTGTTCAGCGTAAAGTGTACACTTCTAAACCACCTCTTAAAGTGGAAGGTTCATTGACCAAGTTTAGCAAAACATTGATTCCGCTCATACAATCCATTGCGAGTTGGGAGGATTTCGTATTAGAAAACTATTCTAAATAATAAGTTTTAAAGCCTCTTTCTATCCAAGTAATGACTCATAGAACTACCTTGAGAACAATGATAAAATATAGAATAATAATTTTCATTTGCTGCTTGGGATTTATAGGCGCTTGTAAATCTATAGATGTTCAAGAGGGGATTGGGGATCAATTGACTTCCACGGATTTTCATAATCATAGGTCCAACCTTAGTAATGCCGCTTTGCGATTTGATCAAGAGAAGACAGGACGTATCGCCTTCTTAGGAGGATCAATCACGTTCAATGGAGGTTGGCGCGATAGTTTGGAGCAGTATTTTACCCATAGATTTCCTGACACTAAATTTGAATTTATTCGCGCAGGAATCTCTTCTATGGGAAGTACGCCAAGTGCATTTAGATTAGAGCGAGACGTTTTAAGTAAAGGAAGGGTAGACCTCCTATTCCAAGAAGCCGCAGTGAATGATGATACCAATGGCAGAACTAAAAAAGAGCAACTTCGAGCAATAGAAGGAATCGTAAGAAATCTCAGAAATTCCAATCCCTACATTGATATTGTATTAATTCATTTTGTGGATCCTGGTAAGATGGTAACTTATAGAGCAGATAAAATACCCGATGTAATTCAAGCTCATGAATCGGTTGCACAGCATTACAACATTTCATCTATTAATCTTGCCAAAGAAGTGACCGAGCGAATCGATAATGGCGAGTTTACATGGGATGGTGATTTTATTAACCTTCATCCGTCACCATTTGGACAAGGTATTTATGCGTATTCTATGATTGAATTTTTAGAAAATAATTTTGATAAGAATTCTGAATCCCAAGATAAAATGCTTGCACATCCTATACCTGCTATCCTAACTAAAGGAGCTTATGATAATGGGCGATTAATCAACGCATCTGAAGCAACATATGAGGAAGGATGGGACCTAGACGAGAATTGGATTCCTGTGGATAACACGGGAACACGAGATAACTATCATCATGTCCCGATGCTGATTAGTACAACTCCGAGAAGTCAATTGCAATTTCTATTTACTGGTAGTACAATTGGAATTGCTGTCGCTGCGGGCCAAGATGCAGGCATTATAGAATATAGAATCGATAATGGTCATTGGCATCAACAAAACTTATTTACCAAATGGAGTGCCAGTTTACACTTACCATGGTACTTTACCCTAGCCACAGATTTGTCGGACTCAGCACATGTTCTGGAATTAAAAGTGGCAGAGAATCGTGACGAAAGAAGTATCGGAAACGCATGTCGGATCAGATACTTTTTTATAAATCAATAATTGAATATCAATTTACTACAGGATTAATGTATCCGAGTAATTCTAAGCAACTCTGATCAATATCATTTATTAGTTCAAAAGCTTAATTCCTTATTAAGTTGAATATAATGTAAAGGCTCTACTTCTACTCCATTTATATTGTTCCCTTACTCTTCCTCACAAGCCTCAATCGCCGCAAGAAATACTGCGGACTGTTCCACAGAAAATCCTGGCAATAAGTCGATCGCCTGTTCTGCATAGAAACTCAAGGTGCTACTGATAATCGTATCAGCACTGAGTATACCAGTGACCTTAAAGATGTCTGGAGCATTGGGAAGTGATAGTTGTTCACCACTTACCAGTAAGTTACCTTCGATACATCTTATGATACTGCATACTTCAGGATTGGTTTGTGTCAGTACTATGTTCGCAGAGTCAACGATACCGCAAGTGGATCGTAGCTTGACTGACAAAGTACCTGCTGTCGCTGCTGCTCCGAAGTCTATCGTTATAGATGCACTGTTGTCACTATAGATCGTGACGCCAGTGCCACTATAGGACCACTCATAGCTATCTACATTAGCATTATCGGGAACACTATATGGCACGGCCTGAGATGAGGTGCAATATTCGGACTCGCCGGTTATCGTTGGCGTCGTTACACCTATGTCTTTTACTGTTACGGTTGCATTACAAGAACTGACATTGCCACTTGCATCAGTAATAGTGAGCTTTATAGTTTGATCTCCAAGATCATCACAAGAGAACGTAGACATAGAGAGGGAAGCGGTCTTGATATCGCAGTTGTCCGAGCTTCCATTATGGACATAACTGGAGTCAATTGTAATCATACCATTTGCATCGAGATAAACGGTAGTGTCTTGACACATAGCTATTGGACTGATGAAGACCAGATTCTTATTGAAGTATAAAGCAAAAGTTGTGAGCTTTATAGGGTCCCCATCTATAGCAGCTGAGAAGGTGATCGTGTCTCCTGAGACGGCTGTACTCACCGCTGTTCGAAGCGAAGGACCTGCATCACTTGTGGAATTGACCTCTATGGTGCCAGCGTGGGCTACACATGCGGCACAGATAAATAGTAGCGTAGGGAATAGAGATGTGAGGCTTCTTAGACAATGGGACTTAAAATAACTAAGACTGGTTTTTCATAACGGCAACAGTAATCATTTGCTTTTTATTTACACTCTTAAAGGTGGGAACTACGAGATTTCTGGTGGGAACTGTATAAAACCCGGAGGGAACGCTTAATAATCAAGCTGTTAAAAACAGTCATGATTTATATTTAAAAAGCAATAGATGAGTATGCCACATAATGTATTATTATGATTACACCACCAGAATGATATCTTTAACAAATGGGAATCTATAACACATACGTACTACCGAAGATGATCAACTTTGCCTGTAGTCAGAGTTCTACTATGAAGCAAAGAGAGAAGATAATCCCTCTTGTCGAAGGTCGAGTGCTTGAGATTGGAGTGGGAACAGGATTGAATATCCCATTCTACAATGCTTCCAAAGTAGACTATGTCATGGGCATCGATCCTGAAGTAGCCAATTGGAAGGAAGGGAAGATCGATGTTGCGAAACTTCCATTTGAATATGAGTTTGTAGAAGCATTCGCAGAAGACATCCCTGCTGACAATCATTCATTTGACAGTGTCGTGATCACCTACACACTATGCTCCATTCCTGAGGTCGCCTTGGCATTTGATGAGATAAGACGCATAATGAAGCCCAATGGTAAATTATATTTCTGTGAACATGGGAAGGCTCCAGATAAGGTGGTCCAAAAATGGCAGAACAGCATCAATCCCATGTGGAAGCGTATCGGAGGCGGATGCCATCTAAATCGAGACATCCCAAGTCTAATTTTAGAAAGCGGTTTTAAAATTCAGGAATTAGAAGAAATGTACATCCCTGGATGGAAGCCATTAAGTTATAATTACTGGGGTAGTGCGAAAGTGGATTAGATTGTTTTGAGATTCTAATTTAGAATATCCCCATTGATAGTTGAAATTGATTTTATGGCTTTTGTCCAAAGGCGAAATCATCTTACGACGGGTTCAAAGAAGCGCTGGGAAAGCGAAATAGTGGGTGCGGATGCCTGCCTTGTGGGCTGGTATTGTTTCGCGAGCATTTTTTTGGTTCGTTTTTTTTTTGCAACTGAAAAAAATGAACAAATACCAAGTGTGATAATGAATTTTGCTTAATCCCTACATGATGCGTCGCACCACTAATGGTATTAGCCATATTCATTCTTTGATTTCTAAAGTGCTCTGTCGCTCGCGATTCAATATCAACTTTGTTACATCTGGTCTAGAGTAGTGTCCAGCAGGATCCAAGTTCTGACGTTCTTCTAATATCCGATTGAAGTTTAAATCAGCGACAAAGATTCCTTCCTTATTGACGATTGGTTCGATCAACCATGAGCCATCGGGATTGGCGATGCAGGAGCCTCCATCAGACATGCTATCTGGCATATGCTCCATCATAAGATCGTAGTGTGGGGTATCTTCAGGAACATCTTCCTTGCGCATCAATCCTGATACAGCGATGGAGTAAGAGCGAGATTCCTTAGCGATAAATGGAGCTGTATCGATTGTGTTACGCAGGGATCCTGGCCATACTGCCACATGTACATTTTCTCCCAATCCGTACAAGGCAGCACGTGGCAATGGCATCCAGTTTTCCCAACAATTTAAGCCACCCAATCTGAAGTCTTTTAATGCATGGACTCTAAGACCATTACCATCACCTGGAGACCAGGTGAGTCTTTCTTCATAGGTTGGTTGCAACTTGCGATGGACGGATTGAATGCTTCCTTCTTGGTCTATATAGATTAGTGAACAATAGAGGCTATGCCCTCCTCGATCAGCAGCTCTTTCGATAGTGCCGAGATAGATGGCTATTTTATGATCTTTGGCCATCGCACATATCGAATTCAGATCCCCACTTTCGATCTGAATCGCATTTTGAATATAATGACTATGGATTTCTTTTTGTACTCGAGAATTAAACGAGGCTCCTCCTGTATAGGATAACCAATAAGGATATCCTGGCAATATACTTTCTCCAAATACAATCAATTCAGCCCCATCCTTGGCCCCTTGATCAATGTAAGAGATAATCTTTTGGATTGTTAATCTCTTATTCAACCAAACGGGTGAAATTTGAGCAAGGGCAACTTTTAAGGTTGAAGACATACTTTTTTGTTTAAATACTCACAAAAAAAAAGAATTAGGGAAAGTCAAGTTGTAAGTACCTCTATCTGAAGTTTACTGATGCTTATGCCAGATTCGCTTACTGCGTTCAGTATTGTTTTAGATTACTTCTCATCTGATAAGGAAGTCTTGCATTCGAGATACAATTCTTCCACCTTAGCACGTGCCCAGGGTGTCTTACGTAAGAACTTTAAACTGGACTTTATAGAAGGGTCGTAGTTGAAACAGCGGACGTCTATCTGCTGTCCCAGATATTGCCAGCCATAGTTTTCAAGAAGAAACTCAAGGATATCTTGGAGTTTGACTCCGTGTAATGGATTATTGGGTTGACTCATTTACTTAAATCTCTTCTATTAAATTATTGTTCAAATATAGCGCGGCTAATACTATCTCTGAATAGAGACTACTGATTACATATATTTACAGTAGAATATTTATATCCGCAACATGCAATCTATACCGACAGTTCCGCAAGTCTCATACGATGCAAGTAATTTTTCTTCAGAAGAGCTTTTGAAGATATATGAAGCACTCCTCCTACCTCGCCTAATAGAGGAGAGAATGATGATCAGCCTTCGACAAGGGAAAATCTCTAAATGGTTCTCTGCTTGGGGTCAAGAAGCGATCTCTGTAGGAACAGCATTAGCCCTAAATCCTGAAGAGTATATATGTACGATGCATCGCAATCTGGGGATATTCACAGCTCGGGAGATTCCATTAGAACGACTTTTTGCACAGTGGCAAGGAAAAGAGGCTGGATTTACAAAAGGACGAGATAGATCTTTTCATTTCGGTACACATGCGTATAAGATCGTGGGAATGATCTCGCATCTCGGGAGCCAGATGGGCGTCGCAGATGGTATAGCACTGGCCAATAAATTACAAGGGAGAGACGAATGTGTTGTAGTATTCACCGGAGATGGAGGGGCGAGTGAAGGAGACTTTCACGAAGCCGTAAATCTTGCGGCTGTTTGGGATCTGCCGGTCTTAATAATCGTAGAGAATAATGGTTGGGGACTTTCTACTCCTTCTAATGAGCAGTTCCGATGTAAGAATTTTGCAGATAAGGGAATTGGTTATGGAATAGAAGCGCTCAGTATCAATGGGAATAATATCCTTGAAGTGATCTCTACCATTCGTAAACTAAGTGCAAAAATCAGGTATACACAAGCACCGATCATACTTGAGTGTACTACTTTTAGAATGCGTGGGCATGAGGAAGCATCAGGGACGAAGTACTACCCAGAGGGACTTATCGAACATTGGGAGGCGGCAGATCCCGTTACTAATTTCGAACGCTTCCTTTTGCGTGAAGGAGTTATTACTGCTGAGGAAGTACAAGCGATCAAAACGGGTATAGAAAAAAGGATCTTAGAAAAGCTTGATGCGGCGGATAAAATGCCTTCTGTAAATTCCAATTCAGAAATGGAGTTGAAAGATGTTTATGCGCCCTACAAGCACACACCTGCGATTCCTGAACGAATAGAACAAAAGGAGCTCCGATTCGTGGATGCCATTGCTGAAGCCATAGATCTTGCTATGGAACGTCATACGGGGTTGGTATTGATGGGGCAGGATATAGCAGCTTATGGAGGTGTCTTTAAGATTACGGATGGACTTTTAGATAAATACGGAAGTGCCAGAGTTCGCAATACTCCGATAACGGAAGCTGCAGTTGTCGGTGCATCATTAGGGTTGGCTATAAGAGGCGGAAAGAGCATGATGGAGATGCAATTTTCTGACTTTGCTACAGAAGGATTCAATCAAATAGTGAATAATCTGGCAAAGAGTCATTATCGATGGCAGCAAGCGGCGGACGTTGTAATTCGCATGCCTTGTGGAGCTGGAGTTGCTGCTGGTCCGTATCATTCGCAATCTACTGAAGCCTGGTTTACGCATGTGCCAGGCCTAAAGGTTGTATTTCCTGCATTTCCAGAAGATGCAAAAGGCCTTTTGTTAGAGGCATTTGAAGATCCTAATCCTGTGATGTTTTTTGAACATAAAAAGCTCTATAGAACTATTTCCGGAAGTGTAACCAAAGGTCATTATCGGATCCCTTTCGGAAAAGGGCGCTTGATTAGAGAAGGAAATGACCTTACAATAGTAACCTATGGGCAAGGTGTTCATTGGGCTATGGAAATATTGGATACACATTCAGAGATAAATGCAGATTTAATAGATCTGCGTACACTTTTGCCATGGGATCAAGAGATGGTATTCAAAAGCGTAGAAAAGACTGGAAAAGTCATATTACTTCAAGAAGCGAATCAGACAGGCGGTTTTATGAGTGAGATAGCTGCCACAATTGGAGAATCTTGCTTTGGCTTTTTGGATGCGCCCGTTATGAGAAGTGGAGGTTTAGATTCACCGATTCCATTTGATGCTGGTCTTGAGCGACTTTATCTCCCTAAGGGACGATTCGAAAATAAATTAATCGAATTGTATGATTATTAAATCAAAATATATTCAATATATTAGTTTTTCGTTTATTTTGACGTTGGCTTTTTCTTGTCATAACCCGAGAGAACCCTTACAAAATGAATTTAAAGCCTTACATGAAGTTGTAAGGTCAGGAGCATTTGATAGATATAAAGACTATTTGGATGTAAAGTCGTCTGAATTTGTCAGTGAGATGTCTCAGGCAGAAAACATGAAGCCCAAAATATTGAGTGAAATTGGGGAGCGCTATGATTTAGGACTTTGGTGTGCAGCGTATTATAAATACCATAGCGATCATATACTTCAAAAGCCAGGGGAGTCAACTTTCTTTAAATACTTAGCCATGTCAGAAACGCCATTATTTGAGTACAAATCTGACTTTGACCTAATAGAAGATAAAACAAGAATCGGCGATGAGAATTACATTGCTATTGGAAAACAATCAGGTGATTACAGATATGTCAATTGGTTGAAATATTTTAAAATAGGAGCATCTTACAAGTTGGATTTATTATATCTCCTCAAATTAGAAGAGGGTAGAAGTTGGAATGTAGAAAAGACTAATGCTTTTTATCTGTATGGTAAAAATCTACCAGCGAATTGGAGACAAGAGGCAATAGAATCGTTCTATCAAACCGCTAAGATTATTCGACTCATTATTATTGAGGATTTTGATAAACGAGCGAGGAAGGGCGAAGATGTGGTTGATGAAGGATAATATTATTCAAAAGAGAAATTAGAAAATATGGATTATAAATTGCCTGACTATTATGGTATAGATGAGTTGCTCACTGATGAGCATAAGATCGTAAGAGGAAGTGTTCGCGATTGGGTAGATAAGGAGATAATGCCCAATATCGATCAGTATGCCCAAGTTCATAAGCCTATACCGGGGATTATGAAGCAACTCGGAGAGGTAGGAGCTTTAGGGCCTTATATTCCAGAAGAATACGGAGGTGCTGGTTTGGATCAAATCGCCTATGGGCTTATCATGCAGGAATTAGAAAGAGGAGATAGTGCTGTAAGATCATCAGCATCTGTACAGTCTTCTTTAGTGATGTTTCCCATTTTTACATATGGTAGTGAGGAGCAAAAGCGGAAATATCTACCAGGGCTTGCGAGCGGAGATCTTGTCGGATGTTTTGGATTAACGGAGCCTAATCATGGCAGTAATCCATCGAATATGGAAACTCATTTCCGTGAAGATGGAAGTGATATCATATTGAATGGAGCAAAGATGTGGATTACGAATGCTCCTATAGCAGATGTCGCTGTCGTTTGGGCCAAAAGCGCTGAGGGGGTTGTCAGAGGCGTTATTGTAGAAAGAGGAGTCAATGGGTTCAATACTCCCGAAACGCACAACAAGTGGAGCCTTCGTGCTTCTGCAACAGGAGAATTGACATTCGATGATGTACGGATTCCCAAGTCACAGATCTTGCCTGATGTAGTGGGCTTAAAAGGACCGCTTAGTTGTTTGAATAGTGCCAGATTTGGGATTAGCTGGGGTGTAATAGGAGCAGCAATGGATTGTTATGCGTCGGCTGTCAAATACACTTCTGAGCGGGAGCAATTCGGAAGACCGATAGCTGGATTTCAATTACAACAAAAGAAACTAGCTGAGATGCTAACGGAGATTACGAAAGCACAGTTGCTTGCATGGAGACTTGGTGTATTGAAGAATGAACATCGTGCTACTCCAGCGCAGATCTCGATGGCCAAGCGTAATAATGTGGATATGGCATTGAAGATAGCCAGAGACTCCAGACAAATGCTCGGAGGTATGGGGATTATGGGAGAGTTCCCTATGATGCGCCATATGGCCAATCTTGAATCTGTAGTTACTTATGAAGGTACGCATGATATCCACCTTCTAATTACTGGTATGGATATTACAGGACTCAACGCCTTTCAATAGAATGTAATGGCAATAGTTGACATCATCCTTCCTAAGCTCGGAGAGAGCGTTGCAGAGGCCACAATATTAAAGTGGTTAAAGAAGATAGGAGATCCAATCCAAATGGATGAGAATCTCGCTGAGGTAGCAACGGATAAAGTAGACACAGATCTACCATCAGAGTATAAGGGTGTGCTGCATTCTATTTTAGTAAAGGAAGGAGAAGTAGCCCAAGTGGGTGCAACTATCGCAACTATTGAAGTAGCAGGAGATGCAACGATAAAGATTGAAAAGGATGAGCACCGCTCTGAGAAAACATCAGATTTTGGGAACCAAGAGCAACTGATTAAATCAGCAAAATCCGTAAATCAAGTTGTAAAAGGAAATAGAATATTGCAAAATGCGACCAGTCTATTCCTTACGCCGGTGGTTAGAAATATCGCTGCGGAAGCAGGATTAACTGCTGATGAATTACTACGGATCAAACCAACAGGTAGTAATTCCACCAGAATCACAAAGAAGGATATTCTCAATTATTTACATCCTCCAGTTCAAAAGCCACTAGCTGCTCATGATGCAAAACGCAAACTTGCGATTGAGCCAGAAGACCAAGTAGTTCCGCTCTCTCGGATGCGTAAGTTGATTGCTGATCATATGTCGACTTCTGTTCAGACAGCTGCCCACGTGACTTCATGGTCCGAAGTGGATGTAACGGAGATAGTAACCTGGAGGCAAGCGCATAAAGAAGACTTTATAGAAGAGCATGGAGTGAAACTTACTTATACGCATCTCTTTATGCAGGAAATTGTAGAGACGTTAAAAGCATTTCCTAAATTGAATGCTTGGTTAAATGGGGGAGAGGAGTTAATTATAAAAAACAAGATCAACTTAGGGTTTGCAACTGCCACTCCAAATGATAATCTGATCGTCCCAAATTTGAAAGATGCAAGTGCACTAGGGTTAGTTGGAATTGTAAAAGGTGTAAATGAACTTGGCAGTGCTGCAAAAAATGGAAAGCTAAAACCAAGAGATATAGAAGAGACGACTTTTACAATAAGCAATACAGGTGCTTATGGCAGTCTTATGGGGACTCCTATCTTGTCATTGCCTCAAGTGGGAATATTAGCGCTTGGCGAAATTGTCAGTAAGCCTTCCGTTATAATGGTCGATGGCGACGAAATAATTGCAATCCGTAAACTAATGTATTTATCACTTTCTTACGATCATAGAATTATTGATGGTGCTTATGGGTCGAACTTCCTGAAATCACTTAAAGAGAGAATCGAAGCCTTTAAGGGATAGTCGAATCAAGCCATACGCAGCATGTTTTTCGTAGAAAGTCTATATTTGATTTAGAAGTAATTTGTTTTGTTTTTTAATCAATAGAATTCCCCGATGCTTGCATCGATGGGTTAACAAAAAGTGCTTTGCGAAGCAAAAGTTATTAGCCATTGATTCGCGGGCTGCGATACTCCGTCCGCTTGCGGCGGGGTAGTTCATTCACTTCATACTTCGAAACGATCCTATTGATATGAAACTCACTTTATTTTGTGCATTCCTTGGCTTACTTATCAATCAAGCCATATCTCAAGAAAGCTACGCCGCTGCGAATAACTGGGAAAATACATTGTCAGAATGGGTGCTTAAGAAGAATATAAAGAGCAAGGATGGAGATGAAAAGCTTCCATCTGTCAGAGATAAGTATGAAAAGCATAGTGGGTCACCTTTTTACAATGATGGTGTTGTTCAAGGATCTTTGATTTCCTCCAGAGGTGATAGAATTGATAATCTATTCCTCTTATATGATCTATTCAAAAATGAATTGTACTTTCTAAAAGATGAGCAAGAGCAAATGCTGATAAAGCCATACCTCAAAGAGATTGAAGTGCAGATCAAAGGAGAAACAAAAGTATTACGTAAAGTAAATCCATTCAAATTGGATGGATTCTATGTAGTCATATTCGAAGATGAAGAATTGGTGTTGTTTGAAGATCAAGAGGTGAATCTTATTGAGGGAGTGAATAAAGGAATGATAGCCGTAGCTCCTAAATTTATGAAGTCAAGTAGTCATAAATTTATAGTTAAAAAAAGACCAACGGAAATACTTGAAGTTAATCTAAAAAAGAAAGATCTTTTAAAAATGCTTCCAAGTGAAAGAGCAAAAGCTTGTAGGAATTATTTAAGAAATAATAAAAAATTTAAATTCTAATCTGAAAAAAGCTATTCTGAAATGTTGAGTGCAACAACAAAAGAGATCAAGTCTACGTAAATTAGAAAAAGTATAACACCAATATAATACCGGCCAAGACCATCGATATTAATATTGCAAGCTGTAAATATGGAGGCCTTGAATCGGGGTCAAAATGATGGTCATCATGATGGAGATTTTGTGACATTTCTATCTAAAATGTGAGGCTCCATTAACATCCCATACGGATCCCGTCATCCAAATATTGCTCTTAGCCATAAGGTATGCCGCTTCTGCTACTTCTTGAGGTTGAGCTACACGAGTAAGGGGGCTCTGGTTCTTTATATTCGTTCCTATTTTACCTTCGAGCCTTGGCCGAGACATTTCTGTTTCCACAAATCCAGGAGCGATTGCGCCCACTCGGATATTATAAGGGGCTAACTGGAAAGCCAAGGATTGCGTCATCGAATTAAGTGCTGCCTTACTTGCTCCGTAAGCGGGCATCATAGGTTCTCCCTTAAATGCTCCCCTCGAACTAATATTTATAATACATCCATGCCCTTGGGCTTTCATAATATGAGCGGCATGATAGGACATATTAGAAGGTGCAAGTAAATTGGTAGAAATTATATGACTCCAACTTGACTGCCATTCTTCGTACGTGGTCTTGTCCACGGGATGGTGATATGCGATGCCAGCATTATTGATTAATATATCAAGTGTATCATGAGCTTGCGAATATTGACGATACAGTTGAGAGATCGCTTTGGGATTACAAATGTCACATTGATATAATTCATGGCCTTTACCCGCAAGAGATTGCAATTGAGTTCTTGCTGATTCCAAATCAGCTTTATAGATCATGCTCACTTTTGCTCCTTGATCAGCAAATAAGGAAGAAATAGCTGCACCGATGCCCCTTGTTCCTCCAGTAATAAGTACGTTTTTGTCTTTTACACTATTCATTACTTTTTCTACTACTGTGCTTTTTCCTATGGTTCTTTTAAATAACCAATAAAAGATACATCTACGGCTGTGGTTTCTGTAATTCGAACTCTATGAATTAGCATGTAATTCCAAGAACCTGAAAGGTTTATAATCATTTTTTTAGCAGCATCATCGACTCATACATATTATAATTTTAAACGGCCGAGCTTATTCCAATTTTAATTTTATTCTAATTCAAAATCCCCATTCATATAGTCCAGTGTGAGCATAGTCATAGCCTTTACTCCAGTTACCATGCTACTATCATCAATAAAGAAGTCAGGAGTATGATGCGGTGCTGGTGTCGTAGAGCCCAATGGCTTACCTCCAGTAAAGAAATATAATCCAGGAACCTCGTTAGCGAAGAAAGAGAAATCTTCGGCTCCCGTTACGGCTGGTATCACATGTACATTGTCTTCTCCTGCCGCCTTGTAGAGCGAAGGCAGCATCTTGCGAGTTAGATCCAAATGATTGAACGTAATAGGATATCCTGGTTGAATATCTAAAATCGCTGTAGCACCTGCACTTTCGGCAATTAGTTTTACTGTGCGATGCATTCGTTCATGAAGATCTTTTTGCATATCAGTATCGAGCGTTCGGATTGTACCTATCATCTCAACTTCTTCAGGAATGATGTTTCCTCTGAACCCTCCTTTGATTTTTCCAACTGTTATAACTGCAGCTTCTTTGGTAAGATCCATCTGACGACTTACGATATTATTCAATCCCTGGATGATTTGTGCTGATACAGTAATAGGATCTATTCCTGCCCAAGGTCGTGATCCATGAGATTGCTTTCCTTTGACAGTAATAGTATAAGGATCAGCGGCTGCCATGATACCCCCCAGTTTGTAGTTGATATGGCCCACTGGAGTTGTGGATGATATATGCTGTCCGAAGAATACGTCTATGCCATATTTTTCAATAATACCTTCCTTAATCATAAGGGCTGCTCCACCTTCTTCACCGACTGGAGCTCCTTCCTCAGCAGGTTGGAAAACAAATACGACCTTTCCTTTTAATTGATCCTTCATACCAACTAATATCTTAGCAGTACCCAGTAACATGGCAATATGAGTATCATGGCCACAAGCGTGCATAATACCAATATCTTCACCCAGATATGTAGTTCTTTCTTTAGAGGCAAATGGAATAGGTGCTCTTTCCGTAACAGGTAGGCCATCTATATCAGCTCTAAGTGCTATTGTTGGCCCTGGCTTTCCTGAATCAAGTACTGCAACAACACCTGTTATTGCAACTCCTGTCTCATAGGGTAGTCCTAATTTATCAAGCTCTTTAGCGATTCGCTCCGCTGTTTTGAATTCTCGATTCGATAGTTCAGGATATTGATGGAAGTGATGGCGTAAGGCAATTACTTCAGCGTTTACTGCTGCTGCTTTCATTTCGACCATAGACAATTGATCTCCTTGCGCTAATGGCTTTATGGTAGAACATGAATACACAAGAATTGATAAGAATACTAATTTAAATATTTGGTTCATTATCTTATTATTTAGGATGGTAAGCTACGAAAAAACGTGAATCGCAACGAAAACAAACTAAATTCTATGGTTTTTTAGTTCTTTAACACTAACATAATAGGTGTAGATTACGTATTACGAAGTTTAGTAATTAATTTACATGCTATTATTAACAAGCATTTTTCACATTTCAAATTAACAGTATGAGTAAGTTCGATGATTGCATGGCAGACTACAAAGGCCAACTCGAAAAAATTGGAGTAAAGTATGATGAAGCTCTATTAACTAAGGTAGCGAAGGGCTTAGGACCATCTATTTACAACAAAGATTCTTCAACCGTTGCGGCTTCAGACAAGTCAGAAATGAACAGAGTAAAGACTAATTTCTTGATTAAGAAATTGGGATTGAGTGATGGATCGGCGTTAGATGAAGCGATCAAAGATGTCACTAATCAAATCGGATCAAGTACTAAGAACAAGTACCGAGCAGTAGTGTATTACTTGTTAACCAAAAAAATGGGTAAGGAGTCTATCTACGGATAAATCTTATCAAGAAACTTTGACGAACACCCAATTATCTTACTAAGATATTTGGGTGTTTCTCTTTGCAATTGGGAGGATGAGTTTGACCTATAGGTTTCTTTCTGTATCTTTATAATATACGGAAAGAAAGAGATACAGCAGCGTATGAAAGTAGTCCCTGGCATAAAGAACAGTATGGTACTATTGAAATTTCACTTCGCCAGCAGGCAGCTGAATTTCTATAAAGTCAGTTCCAGAATTTAAAATATTTACTGCGGGTTCGAATTGAACAGATTGAATCCCATTTCCTTTCAGCTTTATCTTCGTCCCTTCAGATACAATCACACCTTTTTGACCTTTCACATAAATCGAAATAGGACTATCTGATTCAAAACCGATTGAGCCAATTGAAAAATCGGTACCATGTCTAACAAAGTAATATTGTGTTGTTTCACCTGACAGTCTTACTAAGACAGCTTTTGCAATAAAATCAACGCCTTCTGCTGAATATTTTTGATCGCCAATTGATTCCAGAATAACATCTTTTATATTATTTCCATGATTGACGATCCCACCGCTTATTCCTTCTCCAGTAATTCTTAAAGCTGAAGGTTTACTTATTTTCGAATCAAAAGGGAATAGTGCGGTAATCGAATTTATCTTTCCATTGTCATCTGTAAGATAGGTTGATTCAATTCGGGAATGCAATGGATACCCGGGATATCTATCAGGCACAGCACCTTCAACCTTTTCGATATTTATAGAACTTGGCGGAGTCGCATAAAAGAAAGAAAGTTGTGTTCCGCTTATTGTTTGCTCATGATCAATACTTGCATCATAAAGTATTCCTTCTGTAACAGTGGTCATTCCAGATTGATTAGAGGGGTGGAAATAGTTTTTGACCACATCACCATTGTTTCCTTCAAATTCATCATATATTATAAAATAAGAAGCTGTCTCATCAGTACCATGCACTAAAACCAAATTTCTATAATGATCAGCATTTGATAAAGCGCGTCCAGAAAAACCACTGCCATAATCAAGGCCATCAGCAGTGAACCCTTCTACCATTCCGCCACCTACCCTGGCTGCATGGTTGGTGCCATTTATAGTCAATGTATTGTTCAGATTGGCGGCTCGCGTAGGAGCACCTAATCTACCACCATTTACGAGTAATCTATTTCCCAAACCAGATAAAGCTAATCCATTCACCTCATTGTGCGTATGCCATTCATCTTGATTCTTTATATTGTATAATACGGCATGTAATCCTCGCGGATCGTCTGTATTTTCACGAAAGAATGCTCCGCCATCCTCATAGAACCGGCTACTTGGCGTAGTAGGTTGAGGTAATTCCTTTTTAGGAATTAAATAAGTTAAAATACCTCCAATTGCCGGCCTGTCTTCATGAAACCAAGCGGCATAACCAGAAGCCTCTTCGTCAAAATTCACCACTCTTCTATGTAGCATGTCATTTGCAATTCCCTGAGACGGTAGCATATCACCGAATATTGCCATTTCTTTCGCGCAATTCACACTGGATCCAAAAAGCCATCTCTGGAATTTCTTAAGCTTTTCATTTTCGTAATATCGTTCGTCTATTCCAGTAAATTCTAATACATCCATATATCCAGATTTAGAAAGTCGGCTGTTTCCTCCACCAACTCTCTCCCAGGCATAATGATTGGTAACAGGACTGACTCCATCCTCAGTAATTTGTAGCATAATACCGTTGTAATAGGCGTTATCTGGTGTAGTTCGATCGCCCTTGTAAATATCCCAGGTGCCATGTGTTCCGTATCGTGCATCCACCCAATTACCCGTTCTGGAAATTTTAAATATCTGGTCTTCTATAACCTTTTCACAGGCCACAATATCTTCAATAGAAAGGGCATCATATACAATATCAAGTGCCAGTATTGAAATGAAAAATGTGCTCATTGGTGGCACTACACCACTCCATGCGCTTCCATCTTTTACTTCTATCTGAGCATATTGATTTAGAATCGCATCTCGAACACGATTTGCATGTAACTCCGAATTGCTTTCATCGAGGATATAAGCCAATGCAGCTGCACCAACATAGTATTGTAATGCATAAGCATCAGTTTTACTTCCTGAGGCGGCTCTTTGCATCGCATCCTCTTTCATAGATTTCCAAGGCTCTTGAGATGCCTTATCCCTAAACGATTGAAATTGCTCTTTCTTTACTATTAGAAAAGGGTGATTATCTTCTTTTTGAATATCATTTATAGGCGGATCATTATTTATGTCCTCATTGGAGCACGAAATTGGAACCACTAAAGTGAGCAGACTAAGCAATATTATTTTAATGATATTCATTTTCTAAATGTGATTTGTTAAAGCTTAGTTATTTTCTAAATAGTTTGGTCCTGTATTGTTTGCATTCGCATGTAGCAATAAAATTTTAGTCTTGCTTGGCACATAGCTGCCAATTGAGTCCTCATCACGATCTTGCTTCATCATGTCCTTTTGAATCTTGAAGTCGTCGTCAAGCATAGGAATATTAAAGATATTCATTAGTTTATATTCTTTGTTAGGAACAAACTTGGTAATGAATTTAGGAGAATATAGACCCTTATCATTTTTCTCTAATTCAAATTTTGCGAATTTGACATTCGTGTCTGGAATTTCAGTTTTTCCTTCTTGAAGTACGTTATCAATCCAGATTTCAGCTTCGGTTTCTTCTGAATACAATGAGTTTATTTTAGAAGAAAATAGATTTTTGGTTAATACCACATGTGTCGGTGGAAAATCTCCTTTTCCGCCAAGAATCAAAGTTCCATGATTTATTATGGTGTTGTAGGCAATAATTATGCTATCGACGGGGTCAAAATGATGATTTTGAATTTTGATCGAAAAGTAATCATCACTGTCAAAATAGTTATTTGTAATAGTATGATTTTGCCCTTCCTTAACTCTAATCCCAGCCCCGTTGATAAAGAAGTTTCCATAGATCATATTGACGCTACCGTGTCGTAATGTGAGGTGAGCGGGTCCATTATTGATGAATGTGTTATATCTCATAAGGTTTTCTCTTGCCTTACAGGAAATGATCTCATAATCCCCATTGCATCTTTCAAAATAACAATATTCAACAAGCGTTCGACTCGTATACATCCTTTGATAGCTATAGCCGATCCTTAACGCTTCGATGCCGTAATCTGCACCCGCTCCTTCAGGTGCTGTATGATTCTTAAACGAGCAATGAGAAACTACATGGTAACCGATAATGTTCTCTGAAGCTTCGATCTGGACAACAGATGACTCCTGTGTCTCAGGTTTAGCCTCAAAATTGCAATAGCTTATCTGATTGTATTGACAGTTTGGCCTTACTCGCAAATAGTAGTGGGAATCATAATTGTAGATATTAATGTGTTGTATGGTATTCTTACTTCCAGATATATCCACTACATCTCCGTTGATACTTCCTCCTATGAATTGAAATCCAGTAACTATATTTCCACTTCCTGAAACCAGCAAAGTCGAATTCCCAGTAAAAACCGTTGAGCCAGGCATTGCAGATTGAAATACAACGTCATTTACTTTCAAATTAAGGTTTATATCTGAATACCTACCTGCACTCCAAATAATTGAATCTCCAGATCTCGTATCGTGTTGAGCATTTTCAAACCCCTCAAGAGAAGAGACTTGGAATGACTTGGCATGAGCACCACTAATGGGACTCGAACAAATCAAGAAACAGATTATATAATTCCTTATTTTCGTCATTTCAAATTACTAAGATGCTCAATTACATTTTTGCCTTTGTTATAACTATTTCATTTTGCCCAGTCAATTGCATGTTCTTTATCTCGAATTGAATTCTTGTAATGCCTTCAGGCCAATATCTTTTAAGCTTATTATCTGTCACTTCAAGGAATTCTATTTTGGGAGTTACAGCCTTGGAGTTGTATTTCAAGTCTAAGACAAATCCATCTCCTTCTAATCGCAATACTCCTTCTCTGGATTTAGATACTTTGCAATACGTGATCAGGTTAAGAGTCGTGGGTTTATTGGAGATTTTACTTAGCTCATAGTTGTCTTGTATTTTAAAGCGCTCACCTCTATCTAATACATAAGAGCGTTTCCACATTTGTACATTAGCTTCTTTGGGATACGCGCCAGAGATGTCTGTGGAGAAGACCGCTTTATTTGAGTCTGCGGAGAAATTAGAATTTTGGGCTACATATTCTCTTCCTTGCATTTGATCTACTCCATTAATGGTAGGTAAATTGTGATAACCTGACTGCATGGTCCATATTTCATACCTTCTTCCACTGAAAGTTTTGGCCGTATATTCTTCTCTTCCTATATCTATTAACGCTGGCTTTCCATCATAGTAGAGTACACAAGTACCAAGATCGTTGTGGTTATGACTCTCCGCATTATGTCCTCCTTTGGCGGCAAAAAAGAAACCCTTTGAAGATCCTTCTAAGTCTCTGGCACCGGCAACTTCTGTATCAGGCAGCCAAAAATCTTTGATCAGAGCATTTTTGGAAGGCGCGTTTTTTATCTCATCAATCAACATGAGTTGCATAAGCTGTTCATCTATTTTACCACCGGGAGCCTTGACTCCCCAGTCTTGTTTGTTGGCCATAAATGCGCCAAAATTCTGCATTATTGGATCTTTGATATCCTTTCCATAGCTATATATTATTTGAGGACGACTGCCTGTGGTAGCATCAGCATCCGCGAAATTTATAAAATAGGGATGATCTATATAGGCTTTGTAAATGAAGCTTCCCATATTTTTAACAAGTTGATTGTCATAGACATCAAATTTCCCTTGAGTTGATAACTTTAGAAGATCAAGATTTTGATATAAAGAAGCTCCAGCTCTTCCCCAATAGGAAGGCCCTTCATCACAACCGCCATCTTCTGGATATTGATTTAAGAATACATCAACAGATTTGATTACTTTTTTGACTCCTTCTATTTTCTGAGCTTGATCATCTTCTATGATCAAGATGGCTGTAAGCATATTGTGATTCGTCCATGGATTCCAGTTGTTCACACTGCGTCCGCCATCCAGTCCCATCCACCAGAAGTCAGTTCTCTGATAATAAGGAGTAATAGCCTTATACATAATTTCATCTTTCAACCTCTTGGAAATATAAGGATGAACCTCGTCAAATTCGTCTTTGAAAAGATACCATGTCCATGATAGAATATTAGCTATTTCACCTACTCCTAAGTCGATAGACGGTTTGTTAATATCAGGTAAGCCGTCTGGATCTGGCAAGTGTGCTGACCATCCCCACCATGTTTGTTCACTATAATACCAAACTCCATTGATAATTTGATCAAGAAATCTACCTTCCCCTTCAGCCAATTCACCCATGACGAGGTTCATTAATGCGGACCTACAGGCACTATATTTTGCTTGATTCCTCTCTCCAGAACGGATTATCTCCAAGTAGTCAGTAGCTTTTACTACAGGCCAATCATAGTCAAGGCTATTTTCTGCATTTTCGATATACTCATCTCTAATACTGGAAGGAAGTGCTTCCCAGAAATCCCTACTCTTATAGGTAGGGAAATTCAAGTCTGAAAAATTATTTACAATTGATTTTTCAATTCCAATTTCTAAAGCCTCATTTTGTAATATATTTCGTTGCGCTATGGAGTCTTTAAGTAGGAATAATATACTAATACTTAGAAGAAGGAAAATTCTTTTCATGGCCAGTTGTATATATTGTTAATTGTGAGTCCACTCCAGAAAGTCATAATATCGGGAAACGGCCCTTTTGGCGATATTTCCATTATTCTCAACTCCCTGATACTCAGGCATCACCGAGGTTCGAA
>JBLIDB010000006.1:0-47728 GCA_047634015.1 Saprospiraceae bacterium | reverse complement strand
ATTGAAGTTCAAAACAAATTAAATAACCGACCAAGAAAGAGGTTTGGGTACAAAACACCCAATGAAGTTTTTGCGAAAATATTGGACAATCAAGTGCACGTTGCATTTATTAGTTGAATCCAGGATAGTATTTCATGACAATTATTTAATGGTTGATGCAGTGAATGGAATACTGAGTGTTGCCAAGGGAAGAAAGTGATTCATTGGCTCTTTTGAATTCAAGGTGAGAAGCCCTAATTCGTGACCTCGTCTGACAAGGCCCGCAGTATTCCTCACTCCTAATTTTTCAATTAGGTTCTGCCGATGACTAATGGCTGTGTGATAACTGATTTATAATTGCTGCGCAATTTCCTTAGAGGTGAACTCATCTGCGATGAGCCTAAGGACTTCTCTTTCTCGGGTGGAGACAATCATACTTTTGTTTATTAAAGCGTGATGTAAAAAAGAGCCCCGACTCAATTTTCTTAAATCGGAGGCTCGATTTTATTGGTTCATACAAAGAATAAATTTAAAATGACACATCGGTAAAGATAATTGGGAACTAAAAGTATGGCAATGGGGTCCTGACTGCAATTATATAGGGTCTAGACCCTATAAGGGATCTTGAACTCACAGAAAGTGAATTAATGTTGGAAATTCTAAAATGGCTAGATTATGCGGAAGAGTTTGAAAAGTGCCAAACAAGTAGAAATATAGGAATATTTTCATTTATTCACTTCGTTGGTCATTTGAGTACCAGTTCTTAAGCGTGTGTAAAACCTCCGTTCTTTGCGGTGTAAAGAATACTGAAGGAGGTTTAAATTCTCTTCCTCTTGATTGAGTATGGTTCTTTCTTCGTTCGTCTCGCGCTTTGAATTGTGACTCAATATCTTCATACTTATAAGTAGAATGAAACCACTTCCATATGAATATACCATCCATCCATGGCTCGTGCCATAATGACTCAAAGAGTGCTTCATAGCATATCCGCTGTGTCTCGTCCGAGAGGGTGATATCATGATCAGAATCCTGAGGCCATACCCATGGTTCTCTGGCCGCATCTGCTGTATTCTTATATCCGATTTCTGTAAATACTATTTTCTTTTGATATTTCTCAGCTATCTTTCTCAAGGATTTCTTATGTTTTGTCCAAGATTTAATCAATTCTTTTTTAGAAGGAGAATCTTTCTTACTCAAAGGAAAGTAAGCTTGTACTCCTATATAATCTAAGTCATCCCAGAATGTAATTTCTTCAACTTCCTTATACCAATTTGCAGCATAGGTTAGTTGACCATTGTATACTTTTCTAATTTCCTTTATAATTTCACGCCACCTATCCGGATGTTCGGAAGTTGTTTTATATAATTCAGTGCCTATGCATAAAGATTCAATTTCACATTCTTCAGCAAGCTTTGCATAATGTACTATCCAGTCTTTATAGCTATTGAACCATTGATTCCATTCTTCTTCACTTTTCATTTCGATATCAGAGCGCCACTTGTCCCCACTCCGTCGAAGCCAGATATGGGGTTTAAGCATATTGAGTACCCCTGATGCATGTGCCAGTTGAGCAGTATGTTTTATGCCTCTATCCGTCTCTCCCCACCACGCGCGATCATTATTCAAAACTACTACAGGTGATTCATGACCATTCATCCATCCAAATGGTGTCTGCGAAATCCAATTAGATCCTATATCTGTAATCTGATCGATGTTGTGTTGTGCTATAGAATCCCCAGCCACCCAGCAAAGGCCTTTCATAGCCGGCTGATGATCTATATCCGTGTCTTCTTTAGAAGACTGGTTGCTACTACTTAGAAAAAAGGCCAAAGGAATCAGCAATGCAAAAAGTAATATGAAACGCAACCACTTTTTCGAATTCATTCTAATCTTTTACTTCTAGCGCCTCTGGTAATTCCAACTGTCCTAATTCTTTCAAATACAATCCTCGGACTTCTTGGATTTTCTCATTCATATTCTCCTTCGTCCAATCGTCTGTAGAAACAGGAGGAAGTATGACTACTTCTACAACTGTCGGCTGCACATACATCTTGCCTCGTGGCATAACATCGTGCGCATTTTTTACAACTATAGGAACTATAGGAACTCCCGCTTGCATCGCTAAATGAAATGCACCTTTCTTAAACTTTCCTAAAGTGTAATCATAACTTCTCGTTCCTTCAGGAAAGATGGCTAAGGACTTTCCTCCTTTAAGCGCTTCCACAGCAGGTTTCATTGCTTCTATAGCTTTGTCTTTATTCGAGCGATCTATAAATATAACTCCTGCTGCCATAAATAATGGGCCTACTGGAGAATATTTCAATTCTTTTTTGGCAATTGCTACAACATCTTTTTGCAATAATTTACTTGCTATAAATACATCCGCATTGCTCTGATGATTTAGAATAAAAACAGCTGGTCTTTGAGCCCAAATATTCTCTTGACCTTTGATGGCAAGTTTCATTCCTGCGATGCGAGTTCCCAGCTCACCTATGGTTCCTGTCATCGAATTGATCCCATCTTTCCAAGACAATGTTATGGCTCCAGAAAATACTCCTGTGATAGCTGCAGGTATGAGTGCACCAAACGCCAATCCTGCCCTCACCAAACTTGAAAATCCTGGTCTCGGTTCATCATAGAATCTGGCGACAGGCCAATCGTTTTGAAAAGCAATCGCCGATAATTCTTGATCTGGATTAAGCGGTCTGGGATTCCCTACGATTTCTAATAGTGGTAAATCAGCCACACTATCTGTATAGAAGTAACTCTTAGCAAGATCCAAATCATGTTCTTTAACTAACTCCATTGCGGCATGTGACTTCCCCTCTCCCCAACATGCGGGTTCAATAATATTCCCCGTGAATTTTCCATTTTCCACCTCCATTCTTGTACACATCACATGATCTATTCCAAGATCACGAGCAATCGGATCAACTTGATATGGAGTTGCTGCGGAGATGATCGCTACAGTATGACCTTTAGCTAAATGAGCACTCACCAAAGCACGTGACTCTGGATATATGGTCTGTGCAAGATTCTTCATGTATACCTCTTCACCTACTTCTATAAAGACCTCCTCTTTAACCCCTTTCACACCTTGGGCTCCTATAGAAGCTAATCCACCGAAATTTTTATTCCCCATGGCGTATACAATTACACCATTGAATTGGGCTATAATCTCACGAGGCTTCATCTTGCCACTAAGCAAACGTGATTGGAAAAATTCCTTAGCGCTAAATCCTTGAATCAATGTTCTATCAAGATCGAAAAAGGCTCCTATATGTGGACCTTCTTCTCCTTCTATAATAGGCATTGTAATACTTTCCGTTCTTGATCCTGGGACGACATTTCTCTCTATTGGGATTATAGGAGCAGGTAAAGAGCTTTGGTCCAATACTATATTTTGAACTTTGTCCAGCACTTTCGCAACATTTCTTAGTTCTTTCAGGAAGATTGCGATTTCTTTTTTCTTCGAGTCAGCCGGATTTGGAACTAAGCCTCTATTTTTCGCATATCGCAATCCATTTAGAATTAATGGCTTAGATACAGATTCTATTCTTTGTATCTGTCCTTGCCAATGCATTTCGTCTCCAAGAAATAGACAAGCATGCAATAGTTTGGATTCTTCATAATCTTCATTTTCATCTAAGGATTCTAATGCTCTTCCCACAACTCTATATGCCTCAATATAAGTTGCCAAAACTGCTCTACAGACTAAAATCCGTTGATCCGTCAACAGTTGCATTACATCTGCTTTGGGATCGTTTAGAATGGTCCTCCACTGGGGATTTATAAATTCTAAATCCCTTTCTATCTCATCGCTGAATTGTGGTTTCAGAGAATAGAAAAATTCAAATTTGAAGAGCTCCCTAAGCAACATAATCTCCTCCCAAAATCTGGAATGTCGATTCTCGGGCGCTAACTTCGCCACGGAAATTAGTGCTATCTCTATAAAAGCCCGGTGATATAAATGATGTGCCGACATATTAGAATAATACATCGCCGGAAGAAAATTCCGAGGGACTATAGCATATTTGGCTTTCACCCCATCACCTATCTGCTGGATGATATTTGCTCTTTTGAGCAGGAGGATTGCTTTTTGCGTACTCTCGCCTATCGGCGTCCCTCTATCGACTAGCGCATCTGGCTTATGGGTTTCAATAAGAGACATTAATTCTATAGTATCACTTTCGATGGCATGTTTCCCTTCAGCAAATTTACTAAGTAGTGTCGTACAGATTAGTGATGCCGTAGTTACAGGAGTTATCTGATTGATCTTGTGTACAAGCTCAAAAGCAAACCTTGGAAGCGTATACTTTGCAGAAGGGTCATTATGATCATCGGGGATCTCAGCGTGGAAAGAATCAGATTTCTCTACAGGAGCACCAATACGCACAGAAATCCTTCCATTTCCTTCGCCCAATTTCTTGATATAATTGAGCATCCACTTAAAACTCTCCGGGCTCTTTCCCTTTCCTCTTGATTCCGCCGTCATATCAGCAACATCGGGAATAAGATCGTAGACTATGGAAACTGGAACATACTTGACCTCCTGCTTACTTTCGCGTTCTGCCTCAACTATGTATTTGAGGATACCCATTTTGGGCCAAACAAGCTTTCCTGTTCTCGATCTTGTTCCTTCGATCGCCCACATAAAGCTCCGTTTCTTCTGAACGAGATTACTTATAAAACGACGAAGTGACACTTTATAAACCTTATTGTCCTTTATATCTCTTCGGATAAAAATCACCCCCGTTCTTCTTCCCAGCTGGGCCAATCCCATAAAGCTCATGTTAATACCCGCGAATATGTGCGGTGTGGGTAGACCATGTCGAGTTAGGACAGAACCCAACACGATCATATCAATATAGGTCTTATGCGTCATCACAAAAGCCACAGAATTACGACGCATGATTCTGGATAGTTCCTTAATCTCTTGTGGATTGACATCTATCGAGGCCTCATAGGCTCGAGATAATAGATAAGACCAACTTTGATTGGTCATAGAAGTAAGCAGGGGCTTATGCTCTGTTTCTAATTCCTCGAGATAAGACTTAGACTCCTGAAGGACATCATCATAAGTTCTATTACTTTCGATTGCTATCTTCTGCAGTTTCTCTTGAAAAAGAATGTCTTCTAATATTTTCTCCATAACGCTATGCTTAACCTATCTTCTTTCAAAACTCATGCCCAATAGGATTAATGAATTCATATTCAATATCCTTGGGGAAATTCGATCCATAAAAATAAAGCTTTAATGTAAGCATCATTCTTATTAAGTAAAAGTCTCGCAGTGGAGTATTCTTACTTCAGATCATTCTCTAATACTCATAAGGTAATAAGAATGGTAAAACACTGCTATTACACTCTCTAAAAGCAAAACGATTTTAAAATCCATAAAATCTTTGAATAACAAATATTTGGTAGTCTTAAGAAGATAGTAGATATTCACAGTGTATTAGTTAAGTAATACACTAAAGCATACCTCATGATTGAATCTAAAAATCTGTCTTTCGGCTATCAGAAAAAGACATTATTCGATGATCTCAACCTCAGTCTCCATGGTGGACAGATATATGGTCTTTTTGGTAAGAATGGCGCAGGCAAGACAAGTTTATTGAAATTGATAAGTGGGCTCCGCTTCCCTACAAACGGAAGTCTGGAAGTGTTTGGACATCTTCCTTCAGAAAGGAATATAGCATTTCTCCAAGAAACATTTTTCATTGCCGAGGAGCCATACATACCAGCCATAAAGCTTGAAACATATGTAAAGCTTTATGCTCCTTTCTATCCCAAATTTGACCTCGTACATTTCTTTCAACTTTTAAATGAGTTTGATATCTCCAAGACGATGCACTTTAAAAATGCATCTATGGGCCAAAAGAAAAAGGCCATTATTGCATTTGCCTTGGCTTGTAATACAAGACTGCTAATAATGGATGAACCTACAAATGGTCTTGATATTCCATCTAAAAGGCAATTCAGAAAAATTCTTGCCCATATTATCACAGATGATCGAATTTTTATTATTTCCACCCATCAAGTACGCGATTTACATAGTCTTATAGATACAGTTGTAGTTCTTGATGAAGGGAAGATCATTTTTAATGAGTCTATTGGTTCAATCTCTGACCGTCTAAGTTTCGTAATAAGAAGAGAACCACCAGAAGATGGCCATATCATATATTACGAAAGAGTACCTGGAGGGTATTTATGTCTTTCTACAGAACCTGCCCCCCATGCACTGGAAGCAGATATTGAGATTCTATTTAATGCCGTCACTACAGAAACGAAAGCAATAACAAATCATTTTAACACAGAATACGCATGAATTCAACCTTAAATTTTAGACGTATTATATATCTTCTTCGAAACGAAATCTGGATAAAGTGGCGAATGTATTTAGGACTCTTTATAATATCCTGTCTTCTTTCGGGATTAGTATACGTCGCTCCATCTCATGATATATCTCAGTTATCCACTTCAAGTCCATCTTCGTTTTCCAACTCCATTCAAACAACTATTACAGCGAACGGAAGTGTGATAACTTCTTATAATGGGTATTATATCTCCGATTTAAAATATCATCTGCTCTGGTTTCCACAATTACTGTTTGGCCTTGGAATCGTATTCACTTCTCTTACATTCTGGGAATACAGAATGGGTAATACAAGAAGCTTTCATTTAGGGGTGCCTGCCACTTTATTCGAAAAATATTTTGCCAAAATATTTTTAACAACTATCGCTTTCCCATTATTCTTCTTACTCTACTATCATCTCTATTTAAATATTACGGATTCTTTAGGTCCTAAGTTTGGAATTGAATACGTAGATATCGGATGGTTCGATCCTTATTTCTGGAAGTATATTGGGTACTTCATTATTCTTCAAGTTTTTTTTCTTGTTGGTGCTATAACTTATACAAAATACAGCTTAATCAAATCCCTAATCGCCTTAGGTGGAATCTACGTACTTTATAACACGCTGGTTGGCACTATAAGCTTTATAAAATCAGGAGAATTTGCTGTGCCATCTTTATGGAATGCTATTACAGCAAATACTTTCCTTGACGCTGGAATTGGGCAAGTTTCTCTTTGGATTGTAGGGCTAACACTTATAATACTCCTATTTGCCACCGTATATTATAAACTCCAAGAATTAGAAGCATAATTAGAAGTGATTCAACAACTAAATAAAATGCCCACAAACAACTCATTAACCGCCATATACCTGCCTGACCTGCAGGCAAGCTTCCTCTTTTTTTATTTTCATAGCTATAGCTATACAGAGAAATCGACCCATCCTCTTTCGAGGTTCCTTCTCTTCGGTTTCTATTGCTTTCGTAATCAATTCCCAGATACTCCACTCTTTGACACCGATCAGTCATCTGCTAAATATCATGCAGCTACCTTCGTAAATCAGCATAATTATTAAAGTACTTCAATGGAATTCTCCAATCCGAAACCAATTTATCAACAAATAGCGGACTTCATTTTGGAGATGATCATCTCTGGGAAATGGTTAGCAGGTGAAAGAATACCTTCAGTCAGAGAAATGGCGGCAGAGGTTGAAGTGAATCCAAATACCGTAGCTCGCACATACAACTATCTAAGTGAAACTGAGATCATCTATAACAAGCGTGGTATCGGATACTTTCTAAGCGCCGACGCTCCTGCAAAAGCAAAAGCATATGAAAGATGGAAGTTTATAAATGAAGAACTGCCAAAGATTCTTGATACCATGCATCTCTTAGATATATCAAAAGAAAAATTCAATAAACTATATCTTAATCATAAGGAAAATGAAAAAAAGTAATCTTTCACTTTTAAGTTTCACTATTATTCTAATGATTCTATTAATTGCTTACAGTTTTCAACTATCAAATAGTAAAGCAAACAATAGAAACATTAGGAGTTCAAGTTGGTTAGAAGCTTTGGGGCCAGAAATAGTAGATAGTGTGAAAGTGACATACAAACACTTGGTTTGTGATTTTCCAGTTACGAGTCTTGATGCACGCATGGAAAATGAATTGCTAATAAGAGGGGCAAAAAATGGATTTCCTTACGCCTCTGCAAAAGTTAAAAATGACACACTGTTTTTGGACTATATACAAGTAGATCCAAATTATAAAGTCGCTGATAATAAAGTTAATGGAAGATACCCTATACATCTCATAGTAGGATCCAAGAATCTAAAAAGTATTACAATCCTTAATAAGGGTAAAATATTCATTGATGCAAGTCCAACTGGTTTAGATGATAACGAACCTGTTTATGACTCTATGGATCATGTAAAGAATTTTCAAGAATATGATAAAATCAATATTGCATTAAAAAGCAATAGCCAACTCGAAATGTTTATGCACGCAAAACGCGTAAACCTCTCTACTTCAAAGTTCAGAGGATCATTCGATTTTGAGGGGTATATTAAAACTCTTGATTTTAAATATCCTGAAGGCCAAATGGGTTTAGTGACTCGCACATATATTAATGTAGATTCGGCTTTTGTCCACTATAACTCTAAAATCAAAAATAATAACGCAGGAATACTCGCATTGAATTGTAAGAAGTATCTGTTTGCTGAGCTTCATGCCGATATGGACATATTCTATAAGGGCAATCCTACGATTGATAAAATAGAAACTGATTTCGGCCGGGTTATTAATTCAAACGAGTCCTCAAAATCAAAACAATCAAATATTACAAGCCAAATAGAAACAAGAGACTCCTCTAAGGTTGAAGAAATTATAAATGAAAGCCTTCGTAAGGCTCAGAAAAAAGACAGCATTTTAGAAATCCGAAACACTATCGATCAGCTTATAAAAATTCCAACTTAGAAGAATGTATTATTGGGCATACTTCTCAGCATACATCTTTGCGAAATATGTCAAGATAATATCAGCGCCAGCTCGCTTTAAACTTAAGAGTGTTTCTGGAACAACGATATCCAAATCGAGCCATCCATTCCATGCAGCAGCAGTTAGCATCGCACACTCTCCACTTACGTGATAAGCAGCGATAGGAAGTTGAGATTGATCTTTTAATAGATGTATAATATCCATATAGTGGACTGCTGGCTTCACCATTAGGAAGTCCGCACCTTCAGCCGTATCAAGATCCGCCTCAATTAATGCTTCTCTCTTATTGGCAGGATCCATCTGATATGTTTTTTTATCCTTAGGGATTGATGGATCATCAACAGGTGTGGAATCTAAAGCATCTCTGAAAGGACCATAGAACCCACTGGCATACTTTGCTGTATATGACATAATAGATGTGTCAGTGTGCCCAGAATCATCTAATGCCTCTCGCATAGCGCCCACTCTCCCATCCATCATATCAGATGGCCCAAGAATATCAAACCCCGCTTCTGCTTGGGCTACTGATATATCTTGAAGTACTTCTATAGTTTCATCATTCAATATCTTCCCATCCGCGACAATACCATCATGTCCATCTATGCTATAAGGATCAAGAGCGACATCACTCATTAATACACATTCTGGAAAGCGCTTTTTTATTTTAGTAGCTGTCGTCAAATAAAAATTCCTCGGGTCAGCCCCATATGTGCCCACTTTATCTTTGTTGGATTCAGCGACTTTGGGAAATAGAACAAAAGACCTAAGGCCCAAATTCATACAAGATTCTATCTCCTTTAATATTGTATCCTGAGACCATATATAGTTACCTGGCAATGAGGCCACTTCTTTTTTAATATTGGTGCCTTCCATTAGAAAAAGTGGATACATAAGATCATCCTTACTAAGTGATGTCTCTCTAACCATTGCCCGAACAGCAGCAGATTTACGATTACGACGTGGTCTTTCTATCATAGCGCAAAAGTAGAACAAAGTCCTCTATACTGAAAACAGTATGCTATTTCGCTTTGCGATTCGAAGTTTTATTTAATCCCGGTTTACCGCCTTCTGGAAAACTTAGATTATTTGGCGAATAGATATTTATTTAGAAGCTCTATTCGGATTTTTTGGAACTGGGTCTTCTCCCATACCTCCCCAAGGATGGCAAGTCGAGATACGCTTTATACCCATCCATGATCCTTTGAATATTCCCCATTCTGATATGGCATCTGCTGTGTAATGAGAGCATGACGGGTTGTAACGGCATCGCATTCCGAAAACTCCGCTCAAGATTGGAGAAAGTGTTTTTTGATATATGCGAATTGGAAATATAAGTATGTATTCTAAGATTCTCACTTTGTAATCTTTAAGGTACCCTCTATATCTTTATTATCAAATAGGAAATGAGCCTTCAAATCAGGTTTATAAACAAGTTTTACAATGTTTCGTTGATCAGAAAATGTCTCTACGAGCAAATCATTACGCACATCTATACTCTTATGTGCTTCACTCGAATAGACTTCAAGATAACACCAGATCCCTGCTAAATCATCAGACACCTCTTTTCCTACCCAAACAAGATCCAACGAGATCCCATCTACGTTTAAAAAAAGGTGATCTTTAATGTAACTATATATTAAATCCTCCGCCTCAGCAACCTCTTGTGTTGTGCATATTCCAAGTTTTTCAGAACCTTTATTTGCCAAAGCTAATTCTAAGTCATCGATAAACAATTGTAGAGAAATCTGTAGCGCTTTTTCTTCCATATTATATACCATATCGCATTTAGATAGATGGAAATCATGAAAGTCTACATTTGGCGGGGATAAAGACCAAATAGGAAATAAAAGAATTGACACAAATAAATTCATCCATCAAATCTACTGCAACTCCGAAAGATTTGTGCACCAAAATCCTAAATACCAAGTGTATTTAAAAATATGGCTTAACTTATGCTTCCTATTTTAAACTTTTTAAACCATTTACTGTTCACTTATTAATTATATGGATATCTTTTTAGCTCATTCGCGTATGAGAGATAAAAATAAGAGGATTGGAACTTTTATAAAAAAATATTTTTCATATTTGTGATCTTTCGAAAAAGGTTCTGTCTTATATAGTGTCTTTGGCAAAGAGCATAAGACGAAAGAAACAAAAGATTATTTTTTGGTTGATGCAGTGAAAGGAAGTCGGTCTTAGGACCGGCTTCTCTTTTTATCAACTTTAAGTAATCGAAGATATCGTAGCAAAATTTATTTTTTGGTTGATGCAGTGAAAGGAAGCCGGTCTTAGGACCGGCTTCTCTTTTTATTAACTTCAAGTAATCAAAGGTATCGTAGTAAGATATATTTTTTGGTTGATACAGGGATTAGGAGCCTTCTTATTGAGAAGGCTCCTTTTTTGTACACCCTTGAAGACTCAAAGAGAAAGGGAAATAAAAAAAGGTCGTTTTGAAATAAATTCAAAACGACCTTCTCTATATCCTTATTAGGTGTATTTCTAATACCTATAGTACTCTGGCTTATATGGCCCTTCTAAAGGAACATTAATATAGTCCGCCTGATCTTGGGACATATCCTCAAGCTCTACACCAATCTTCTCAAGGTGTAATCTTGCCACTTTCTCGTCAAGATGCTTAGGCAACATATATACCTTGTTCTCATACTTATCAGTGTTTTGCCACAGCTCCAACTGAGCAAGTACTTGATTCGTAAAAGAATTAGACATAACAAATGATGGGTGTCCCGTTCCACATCCCAAGTTTACCAATCTTCCTTCCGCCAACACTAATATATCTTTTCCATCAAGTGTATATTTATCTACCTGCGGCTTTATCTCAATCTTCTCAGCACCAGAAGCCCCATTTAACCATCCCATGTCTATCTCATTATCAAAGTGGCCGATATTACAGACGATGGTTTTGTCTTTCATCATCTGAAAATGCTCCGGACGAATGATATCCTTATTACCAGTAGCCGTTACAACAATATTAGCATCTATAAGTGCCGTTGTCATCTTCTTTACTGCGAAGCCATCCATTGCAGCTTGCAACGCACAAATAGGATCGATCTCTGTAACAACTACTCTACAACCTGCTCCCTTCAATGATGCTGCAGATCCTTTCCCTACATCTCCATATCCAGCTACAACTGCTACCTTACCAGCCATCATAACATCCGTAGCGCGACGGATTGCGTCAACCAAAGATTCTTTACATCCGTATTTATTATCAAATTTTGACTTCGTAACAGAGTCATTAATATTGATAGCAGGAAGGGAAAGTGTTCCCTTTATTTCTCTTTCGTATAATCTATGCACCCCTGTTGTGGTCTCTTCAGAAATGCCTCTGATATCTTTAACCAATTCTGGATATCTATCTAATACCATATTGGTAAGATCCCCACCATCATCAAGTATCATATTGAGTGGCTTTCCTCCTTCAAAAGCGAATAACGTTTGCTCGATACACCAATCGAACTCTTCCTCATTCATCCCCTTCCAGGCATAAACAGGAATATCTGATGCAGCCATTGCAGCCGCAGCATGATCCTGAGTAGAAAATATATTACATGATGACCATGACACTTCTGCTCCTAAAGCAGTTAATGTTTCGATAAGAACAGCTGTTTGAATAGTCATGTGAAGACATCCTGCGATTCGTGCACCTTTGAGTGGCTTTGTATCTCCAAATTCCACACGAAGTGCCATTAGTCCTGGCATCTCAGCTTCCGCTAATTCGATTTCCTTACGACCCCAACTTGCAAGGCTAATATCTTTTACTTTACACTTTAATGCAGGTGCTGCTGTAGTACTCATATAATCTATTATTTATATATAAAAATCAAGCCGCAAAGATAGCTCTTTCCATATGTTAAAATCAAACAAAAAGCACCTTAGAATTGCGTAAAGCTCAATATATCAGAGCTAAGGCATCCTTTTCATCCATCTGAACGAGATTATCCATTTTCATCAAGCTTATGAGTTTGGCAATATACTGCTGAGTCTCTTGATCAGCCTTCTCCATATACTTCTCCGCGAAGTAAAGTTCTTTCTTTGCAATTCTGCAATACCTCCAGTCCTCTTGGCATTCTTTGAGGTATAGATAACACATTCGTACTCGAGGTTCTATCCGCTCTGGGAAGATTGTTTTCGCTTGATAATAATGCTCGATTGCAATTTGCCTCTCTCCAATTTCTTCATAGGATGCAGCAATTTGAATAAGCTCATCGTAAGACAGATTCATTGCCCTGAGATTACGTTTCTCTCTATTCTTTAAATAAAGCTCCCATTCACTGGCAATATCTTCATTCAGTGCTCGCGGAGGCCCAAAGACTGGATTGTGGCTCACGAAATCGTACAAAATTGATCCAAAAAACAAGACTAATACCGTCATAAATAACAGCGGCCTGATGACATGCATGTGCTCCTTCATATGGATCTATATTTCATATTAGGAAGATATAAGAAATAATAGTAATTCAAAGTAGCAAGTAGCTCTTTGTTCCGTCCCTTAACACTACTTTCTTATATTTATTTCTAATTAATCCCGAATCTATATGGATTACACATTTAAAGGTACCCTCGCTAAAAACGATGATCATCTTTATAATTACCATATAGTAGTACCACAAGAAATTGTATTACTGCTAAAAGAGAATAAAATAGATCGCTTCCTTTGTTCTCTTAATACAGGGAAAGATTTTCATGCCTCCTTAATTCCGGCTGGAAACGATGAGTACTTTATTAAGATAAACAAGGAAATTCGCCAGCAATATGGACTCAATACTGGCACCATTTGCTCTCTTAGCATAACAGAGGATAATAGCGAGTATGGGATACCAATGCCAGATGAAATGTCAGAACTATTGAATCAAGATAATGAGGGAAATATTTTTTTTCATAATCTCACTCCTGGCAAACAAAGAGGACTTCTATTCTTGGTCAATAAAGTAAAAAGCACAGCCGTTAGAATCGATAAATCGTTAATTATTCTTGAACACTTGAAGGAAATGAATGGGAAATTGGATTATAAAATCTTACATCAAGACTTTAAAAACAAAAAGGGAACTTTCTAACTTTCCGAGAGTTATTATCACATGAGTAAAACTCGCACAAAGAAAAAACAGACATCATTGAAAGAATTCTTTGGGTCTTTAAGACATATCCCAAGGTTTTTCAAAAAGGTCTGGAGTGCATCTCCTAATCTGTTCATTCTCAACTGTCTTGCACGACTTATTATAAGTGTATTACCTATCGCTATACTCTGGATCGGGAAGGAAATAATTGACGAAGTAATACGAATAGTAGAAAGTAGTCAACCTAATAATGACGTCTTATGGCAATTCGTAGCGATCGAATTCGCACTCGTTATTAGTTCTGACTTACTAAGTAGATTTATATCCCTAACTACTACGCTGCTCGGCAACCTATATGCCAATGCTTCCTCCGTGGAACTCATAAGAAAAACAGCACAAATGAATCTTCAAGACCTAGAAGATTCCGAATTTTACGATCGTCTTGAACGCGCTCGACAACAGACGAGTAATAGAATAACACTACTTTCAGACCTCCTCTCCCAAATACAAGGTCTCATTACAATTGTTTCTTTGATAGTCGGGCTGATCGTATTCGAACCTTGGCTCATCGTATTATTAGTGGTAGCAATAATTCCTTCTTTTATCAATGAATTGAAATTCACAAATTCATCATATAGTCTTGCCTATAGATGGTCACCCGAAAGACGCGAGTTGGATTACCTACGATACATAGGTGCCAGTGATGTCTCTGCCAAAGAAGTAAAGCTGTTTGGCTTATCAGATTTTATAGCCGACCGTTTCTCTTTTTTATCAGACAAATATTATATCGATACTAAAGATTTAGCCGTCCGCAGAAGTCTATGGGGGGCGCTCTTTAACATATTAGGAAGTATAGCATACTATGGCGCTTACATATTGATAATATTTCGTGTTATAGCCGGAATAATCTCCATAGGCGAACTTACATTTCTTGCAGGATCTTTTAACCGACTGCGTAACAACTTACAGCAGATGTTTACAAGATTTACGAAGATTACAGAAAGCTCAATGTACCTAAAGGATTATTTTGAGTTCATGGATTTAAATATTGAAACTAAAGAAGATGACAAAAGTATTCCATTACCAAAAGTTATAAAAACTGGTTTCCGTTTTGAGGAAGTTAGTTTTAGCTATCCTGGAAGTAAAACAGATGTGCTATCAAACCTGTCATTTTCAATTACTGCAGGCGAAAAGATTGCATTTGTTGGACAAAACGGAGCTGGTAAAACCACACTTATTAAGTTGATGCTACGATTCTACGAGCCAACAACAGGTCGGATATATCTTGATGGTATAGATATAAAGAATTATAACAAGTCCGAGTATCAACAGTACTTCGGGGTTATTTTTCAAGATTTTCTAAAATATAATTTTTCCGCTCGAGACAACATAGCAGTAGGTCAGATCGAAAAGAAAGAAAACTTAGAGCTTGTCAAGTTTGCTGCCGAACAAAGTTTAGCAGCCCAAGTAATTACAGAATTGCCGCTTGCTTATGATCAACAATTGGGAAGGAGGTTCAAAAACGGAGTCGATCTGTCGGGTGGACAGTGGCAGAAAATTGCATTGGGTAGAGCGTATATGAAAGGTGCTCAGGTAATTATTCTTGATGAACCAACATCCGCTTTAGATGCCAGAGCGGAATATGAGACATTTCAACGCTTTATAGGTCTAATAGAGGGAAAGACAGCAGTAATAATATCTCATCGATTTAGCACCGTAAGAATGGCAGATAGAATATTAGTCCTTAAAAGCGGAAAAATCCTTGAAATTGGAAGCCATAAGGAATTAATGCAAAATGGAAATTTATACGCTGAACTATTTAATCTCCAAGCGGTCGGATATCAATAAAATAGAAAGAGGAAAATGTCAAATGACATTTTCCTCTTTCTGAAGAAGTACTATTCTTAATTATTATTCAAAATCAATGGGAGTCCTTGATCTCCTCCTCCAATAATTACAATTTTAGCATTAGAGGATTTTGCAAGTTCAAGCGTTGCTTCTATTCCTTTATCTTGAAGAATCTTATCAGATAGAGAAGCATTCAATATTCTGTTGGCATCTGCCTTAGCTTGTGCCTCAATAATTTTCCGCTCAGCTTCTTTACGTTCTCTTTCTAATTTGAAATCAAACTGAAATGCCAATTGCTCTTCTTCGAGTTTCTGCTCAATCGCTTCCTTCAACTTATTAGGCAGTTGTACAGAACGAATTAGAATCGCATCAATAACGATATAATTTTTCTCAGCGGCGTTTTTCGTTTGAGTGAATATTTCATCTTGAATTGCCTCTCTCTTGGTAGAATAAAGTTCTTCTGGAAGATACTTCCCTATGACTTCTCGGGTCGCAGATCTGATTTCTGGCTTAATTATACGGTCCGCATAAGCCGGCCCTATCTCGTCATGAAGAAAGCCAATTTTCTCAGATATAGGTTGAAACCGATAAGATAATTCCACTGATATAGAAAGTCCATTTTTTGACAAAACATCCATGGTTGCAACAGCTTCATTTGTTCGGATATCATACGTTATCATGTTATCCCAAGGCATCACAACGTGAAATCCTTGCCCATATATATGATCTTTTTGAATTCCACCTGCGAATCGTTTGAACTTCACCCCTTTCTGACCAGGATCAATTGTTATAAATGTAGTATTGGTCAAGAGCATAAAAAGAATAAATCCAATAAATCCCATGATCAGATAACGAGACATATTTGACCCTTGAAAAGGGTTATTACCAGGATTAACATTGATAGTTGCCATTATTGAGTTGTTTTAGTATGTAGATATAACAGGGATAAGTACTATTTAGGTTTAAAATACCTTTTTCCTTCGTCGGTAAATGTAAGTTATACATCTAAGAAGTCCCCTATTATTCAAGATCAAGAAACATTTAAAAGATTTCAGTAGATTCGTTATCTTCGATCTACAGAAAAATTAATCTCTATGCATAAAATTAACTACCTATTGTTATTAGTCCTCGCATCTCTCTGTTATGTTCATTGTGCTGTCAGTGATCAAGCTGGGGTTACGGCTTCAGTATCAACCCCAACTAAAGATGCTAAGGCAAACTATACTGAGTATTGTGCGTCCTGCCACGGTTCAGATGCCAGAGCATTCGCTGATCGTAAAAATTGGGTACACGGCTCCGACAAAGCGTCCCTTATTGGTGTTATCGCCAAGGGATTGGTAGATGAAGGTATGCCATCATTTGATGCTAGATTCTCCGCAGAAGAGACTGCCGCACTTGCCGATTATATTATAGAAGCTAAAGAACAGGTAGAAAAATTCGCTTTTGATAATGAATTTGATCAAGATGAAACTTTCAACTATAATGGACATTCCTATAAGTTAGAGCTTGTAACTGATCAAGTGGATATTCCTTGGGGTATGGTTCAAGCCACGAATGGTGATCTCTTTTTTGGTGATAAAGCAGGAGCGCTTAGTCAAAGAAAAAGAGATGGCAGCATACAAACGATTACTGGGCTTCCAGAAATCAGAACCGAAGGGCAAGGTGGATTGATGGATATTTCTTTGGATCCCGGCTTTGATGACAATCGGCATATTTATTTGAGTTACTCAAAACAAAATCCTGAGAATGATTCTGAAGCCACAACTGCTATTTTCAAAGGAAGACTGGATGGCAACAAGATTGTAGGAGGAAAGGATATTTGGATTGGGTTACCTTACCTTCCTACCAAGTATCATTATGGAAGTAGAATTATATGGGATAATGATGGTTACTTATATTTAAGCATAGGTGATAGAGGGAAACGCGACGAGAATCCACAAAATCTTTCCGTTGCTCCAGGTAAAATTCATCGTATTAACAATGATGGAAGTATTCCCTCAGACAATCCGTTTCTGAATGTAGATAATGCGATTAAGTCTATTTACTCATATGGTCACCGAAATCCACAAGGATTGGCCTATGATAAGAAAAGCAACATCATCTATGAAAATGAACATGGGCCACGAGGAGGTGATGAAATAAATATCATAAAGCCAAAGAAGAATTATGGTTGGCCAGAAATATCATATGGTATTAACTATAATGGAACCGTATTTACAGAAAAAACTGAAGAGACAGGAATGGAGCAACCTATACATTATTGGGTTCCTGCCATTGGCGTATGTGGCTTAGCTTATGTAGATAGTCCTCTTTACCCGGATTGGCAAGGAAAGTTATTATCCGGATCTCTCAAATACAAATACCTCAACTTGAGTAAAACACAAGCTGATGGCACAACTTCTGAAACTAAGTTATTCCCGCAGATAGGCAGATTAAGGAGCGTAATCCAAGGAGCAGATGGCTATATATATGTAGGCGTAGAAAATCCAGGAAGGATATACAAAGTGCTACCTCAGTAACTCTTTTATTGCTAAAGAAACCTCGGAGGCTTGGATAGTATTTAAGCAGTTCATATGCTCCAAAGGGCATTGTTTTCGACCATACTTAGAACACGGCCTGCATCGTAAGTCACGCGCTATAGATTTGAATTGTAGTTTAGAATTAAAACCATAGTAAGGTGAAAATCCAAAATTAGTAGCGGTGCTTCCCCATATAACAATAATCGGTTTCTGAAAAGCAGCTGCTATGTGCATCAAGCCTGTATCTCCTGTTACAACAATATCTGTATCCCGAATAATACTAGCTGATTCATTCAATGACAACTTTCCAATCCCATTATAGCAATTCTTACTTTCTAACATTGCTATATCGCCTCCTATATCACGCCCTCCCAACAATTGAAAATTCCAGTCATCATTCTTTATAAGATCTGATATTATTTGATTTGGAATTCTTTTTGTTAGATATGTCCCCCCCGCTACTACAGCAATATTTTTTTTCTCATTCGAAATAGCCCCTTTAGTATTTATTCCTTGTGGGATAAAAAAGTCCAATCCCAAACCATCATTTTCAATTCCCAACGGGGATAAGGCATCCACATATCGATCTGCAACTGATGAAGCATTGATATGTCTATGTCTAAGGCTAAGTATTCTAAATTTTTCTATCGTCCTTTTATCATATACCAGAGATCGAATACCCAGACCTAAAGAAATTCTCTTTGAGAGTACATTTTTATTTAGGTCGATAATTAGATCAAAATTCTTGACTTTCAACAAGCGAATCGTTTCATTGACACTCGTTGAAAGTGTAAGAATGTGATTAACGTAAGGGTTGTGTTTCAATAAGCCGGCGTATTTATCCTTTGTCAAAAAAGATATGTCCGCATTCAATTCATTGCTTAAAAGCCTCAGCACTGGAGATGTGAGAACGATGTCGCCCATCGCACTAAATCTAATAACAAGAACCTTCATTGCAGCTTTCTAAACGTGAATCACTTGATGGGATTTTCATAAGATCTACATAGCTTATTTAAAGTTCTATATATAGATTGGATTTGATTTACGGGTTGATCTCCACCTCCCCATACCCATTCTATGTTCTCTTTATTTTCTCTATGTAATCTGATAAAATATGTCATGTTACCAGGATTATAGATGGTTGTCGAGTCATTATTTAGATCTGCAAGAATCGAAAAGAACTGCTTTACAGTGTTTTGCTCAATTTTAGAAAGCGGCCTTACATCCCCATTGTTTCTGGCTCTTAGTGATATCAAGCCGTCTGAACTAATCGTATACTCTTTAAATGCACCAGCAAAACCTCCAAATGAACCAATTGTGATTTTGTTATCACTACTTTCGGGCATAGATTCAGTTGTCTTACATGAACTCACCCCAAATGCTAGCGACAATATGATGAGAAAATAAAGGCTACATAAACGAATTCTTTTAAAAACCATAGAACTATTTAGACTGAAGAAGAAAAACACAAAGTACTATTAGACATTCTTTCTTCCACTTTTTTGCAGTTACAAAGACACCTTCGAATAAAATATTCCTTCGTAAAGTACGAATGATTTAATTTTGACAAAGAATTATGGTCCATATCACCTTGCCAGAAAAAAAACTTCAAGATCACGTTAAGGATTATTATCGTGGAGAACGAGTCAGCAATGCGCTGCTATTCTTGCTTGGTGGAGCTGCGATTACCTGGACATTACTCCTTTATCTATGGCGACATGGTCAACTATCTTCAGGAATATTCTATAGTGCTATTCCTTTAGCTGGTTTTCTCATTATAACAGGTGGGTATAGATTTATTCGATCGTTGAGCAGGTATAACAATGCTCAAGATACTGTCTCCGGAAATGCTTTTTTACTTAATGAAGAGCTGCCGCACTTAGAGGGTCGTAAAATAAGGTTTGCAGAAAAGAGGAAAGTAAATACTATTGGATTTTTAACTGGTTTTATTTTGATAGGATTAGGAATAAGCCTTGGCTGGAATCACATTTTTTTAGGTACCGCAATAAGCTTAACTATATTTTCTTCCTTACTCCTTGTATTCGATCTGTTCGGCCAATTTAGAACGGATGAATTTTTACATCATTTGAAGAAATGGAAGAAAAAAAGGTGAGGCCTACCCTCACCCCTACTCAACTACTAAAACCTCTATAAAAGCAGCGATTTCCTAAGTAGAATTCGCCGGACTAAAAAAACGTTATACAATGCATTCTAAGGTCGAATTTGAATAGCATTGATAAAACAAAGATCTATAACTAACGACGTGTACCAAAAGGGGTTAACCCGAAATCATCCTACTAGGGTAAATCTCAATAATGATAGCGTTCGAATAAAATCGAGGAGATTAAACTATACTAAAGAATATCACAATGGAGAAATGGAAAATAATTTCAGATAAATATTTGTTCCAAAACCCTCCATGGTTGACGATACGTGAGGATAAATTACTCATGCCTGACGGTGGTATTATGGATTCTTACTATGTCTTCGAGTATCCCGATTGGGTAAGTGTTATCGCCATAGATACGCTAGGTCAGATGATCATGATTAAACAATATCGACATGCATTAGGTGTAGTCGCTTACGAATTAAGCGCTGGAATAAGTGATGATACAGACCCCAATACATTGTATAGTGCACAACGTGAATTACTTGAAGAAACTGGCTACGGTGGCGGAAAATGGTCCTATTGGATGAAGAACTCTGCCAATCCCGGCACACACACTAATTATACTCACTGCTATTTAGCGATAGATGTCCATCCGATCCAAGACCAAACTTTAGATAAAACAGAAGATATTGAAGTACACGTATTAGATCAAAAAGAAGTGTACCAACTCTTACTAAACAATGAATTTCATCAATCTTTACATGCCGCACCTCTATGGAAGTATTTCGCTATGCATAAGCCCCAATGAAAGTCTCCTTTCTAAATATTTCCCTACGATATCAAATTCAAGGTTTACAGTATCTCCAACATTCAAATCCTTAAATGTGGTATTGTCATAAGTATATGGAATGATCGCTACTTCAAATGTTGAATCTGTGGGATCAATCGAAGTAAGACTCGTGCCATTTACACATATAGATCCTTTAGAAAGTATCAAAGATGCGTACTTCAGATCAAATAGAAACTTAAACCTCCAACTTCCTTGCTCTTCCTTAATCGATACACATTCAGCTACCGTATCCACATGGCCTTGCACTATATGACCATCAAGGCGATCACTTAACTTCATACATCTTTCTAGATTTATCTTGTGTCCAGGAATAAGGTCTCCCAGATTAGTTAATTGCATAGTCTCATGGATAGCTGTTACAGTGTGCTGGTTGTTTTCCACGTTTACTACTGTTAGGCACACTCCATTATGAGCCAGACTTTGATCAATCTTGAGATCCTTACTGATTGACGAGCTTACAGTTAAGTGCAAATTACGCCCGTCTTCTACGACACTCAGAACTACACCCAGCGCCTCTACAATTCCAGTAAACATACTACGATTTCTTATTTCAACAATTGAATATTCCCTTTGAGGATATCTGCTCTTTCCTCTACTCCAGTAACTCTCTTTTCAAATACCTTGCAATAATAGTAGTAAGTTCCTTCGGCGAGTTCTTTGTCTTCAAAGTTCCTTCCATCCCAATTAATCATAGGATCATTGGTAGACCATACCTTTTGACCCCATCTATTGAATACTTCAAATTCTACCTTATCAATAAAGTTATTGATCCTAGGAACGAATAAATCATTGGACTGATCTGCATTAGGCGTAAATGCATTAGGAAGAATAAAAGAAGGGCAATTATCAATGCATAATTCGGCCTCTGATTCACTTTCATTTCCTCCTGTGTCAAAAGAAGTTATTCTATAACACCCCGCAATATTATCATCAAATACATGATTGAAATTTGTTACTTCTTTGTCTATTTCTCTTATTAATTCGAATTCGTCACTACCTGCTTCTTTAAAGTATATTCGATATCCACTCAAATCAAGTTCATCGCACTTCTCCCAAATAATTGCGTTAACCAATTCAGTTCCTAAATTCAGACTCGGATCATCACAAACAGATCTTACAGAAAATGCTGGAACACATGGTGCGGCAAGATCTCTAGGTATTGCACACGCCACATTACTTGCATTAATTAACGGATCAGCAATTCCCTTTAAACCATAGCTCCCATAGGATTCTACAACATAACAATACTCCTGACCATTAACGAGACCAGTTCTATTATAGGTGTTGTCATCAGCAGCCGTTAGCTTTACCAAATCTCCACCATCCAATACTTCATAAACTATATAACTATAGTTATTCCAGGGTACAAATTCCTCCCAATTCATTATGATAGACTTATCATCTCCCATTATATCTAAATAAATAGAACTAGCAATGTCCGAGGCAAACGCCATGTTTCCGGATACCAAATCCACTCTGTAACTATAAGGCTCGTTGAGTGTACTTAGATCCGTAGAAACATAAATTGTATCGTGTAATTCCCTTAAAGAGCTTACTGGCAAACTTGAGAATAACGCTACCTGATCAAAGTTTTCGCCGAAAAAACCAGAAGATTCGAATAATTCCAGCTTATAAGGGCCTACCAACTCTGTTGTATCAATCAAATTCAAATCAGGAAGCGCCCATTGGATTTCCATTTGGCCGATTGCAGCATTAGTTTCTATTACACTTACATGAGTCATAAGAGACTCCTCCCCACTACTGCGTATACAAATCGCTTCAGATGGCAGACTTGCCGAGCGATTATATATATTTCCAGCCTCAGTCATATCGGCGAACTCCGCTACAACTCTATAACAATATATCTTTCCTCGCTCCAATCCTGAATCCATAGCGATATAACTCTCTGCTTCAATCTCACTGGTAAGGAAAATGACTTTCTGATAAGCTGTTCCTTCTAAACCGCCTATACAACTGTCTATGACCACATTGTCAGCACCTACCGCTCTCCATACCGAAAAGCCTTGAAATCTTACTCCGTTATCGCATTCATATGGTGCATTCCATATAATGCTTACATCATCATTGGTTTTGGAAACATCTAGTATCTCCGGTGAAGGAGCTATAATCTTAATTCTTATAGTTCTAAGCGTTGCTAATGCAGATCTTGGCCTTGTTGCTGCATCTGTAGACTTTATAACTATCTGGTAAAATTCATCTGAAACTAAATCACAAGACGTTTCCCAAACGATTCTCCCATTGACTGAAGAGGGAACACTCGTAATTATTTGTGTGAACTCCGCGCCATTCCGAATAGTAAGCGGGCCTCCCAAAACTGAAAGCGTAAGTATTTCACTCGTATCGGGATCCGTTGATTCAATATCGATAATAATTGTCTCGCCAGCGATAACACAATATTCGTCTATTACTTCTATCTCGGGAGGTCTATTTCCTTCTGCGCAGGCTCTGACTAAAATCTGCATATCTCGAACCAATGAATTTATTAACACACCGGATCTGTATTCATTTATTCGATATGTGATATTAAACTCTCCCTGGATCTTAGGGCTGTTCCAAAGGAAATCCCCTGTTCTTGTATCAAGCGTTACCAAGTTATCTGCTCCTGCACTTATCTGATCTGGCAACACATAATTAGGAACCTCTATCCCGATACCTTGGAATGGCGTTATTAATTGATATGCGATACTATCCCCATCTGGGTCATACGCATTAGGGTTATAAGTAAAAGGCTGATTAGGACAGGCATAATCTATAGGAGGCTGTAAAAGTATTACAGAACTATTAGATCCCTGAAACCTTGGATCCAATAAGGTGAAAGTTGTCTCTAGATAAAACTGAATGTTAACAGAATTAGGAAAATCTATATTCAGTATTCCTGCAATTCGATTCGGATCGACAAGGGACATAGTATACGTACCCCTTGTCGGGTAGGAATGTTCAGCTTGATAAATATTAATCTTGATGTCATTTTCTAACTCCTCCCCTCCATTATTAATTCGATATACTAGAGAGGTCTGTCCGTCTCCCCATACTAATTCTAAACTATCTCTATCCGCTGAGAAACTACTGGTCCTAGTATAAGTAGTTATTGTTGCGCGTATTGTGACATCATCAAGTTGTTCGTAAGTTATTTCCCCAGCTCTATTATGAGTAGCCATGAGCCTACTACAGCACATTAAAACCACAAATATGGTACTAAGCCGAACTACAAACGATTTCTTTATTCTATCTGTGAGCATTAACGATGAATATAAGAATATAACGCCTATCCTGAATTGATTGTTGACGAAAAAGAGTAGTAATACTAAACGCAGTAAGTGAATCTGACAAAAGCAATGGTAAACTTCTCAGATCGAAGCACTTACGACAAGGCTTGTCAAACACTTATTTAGTGTTGTATTTATAAAATAGAAAAAGCCCCCTTTCATTAAAAAATGAAAAGAGGCCATCCCAAAAACCGATTTTATGGTAAAAAATCCCGATGCTAAAAAGCACCGGGATAAATTATCTCAAATATTAATCGATAAGTATCATTTTCTTGGTAGCAATGAAATCACCGCTCTCAAGCTGATAGTACATTACTCCTGTAGTGTTCAACTCAGCCTTACGCAATTCGATCTTGTTAGATCCTTTCGCGAAATTCTCAGTTCTCACTAATACAGTCTTACCTGTCACATCAAATACGTTCAACGTTGCCTGACCAGCTTCTGGAAGCTCGAAAGATATTACCGTTGCGTCATTGAATGGATTAGGCTCATTCTGATATAAAGCGAATGTAGATACTTTCTTAGAACTGAACTCAAGTCCAAGATCAAGACGCTCTGCACTTGCAGTATAAGCTTCAGACTTAGTTACTCTTGAGCTTAATGCTATTGCATTACTCAATGTAACTGTACTTGTAGCTCTGAATGTTACTGTAAACAATGCATCCTCAGTTGTCACACCTGTTGTGTTATACCAAGCTGCAGTTATAGTGTTGTCATCAAGGATTCCGAAGTTACCTTCAGTCATCTCAACAGCTCCACTTGTTACGCTTACAAACTCTAATCCTGCTACGTCCATTGTGAACTGGTATGCAGCAACATCATTGAAAGCATTAGCGCTTACAGCAACATTAACTAACTGACCTGCCTCAACAGTTGCATCAGCAATCTGTAACTTAACAGAACCTAAGCTTCTGCCTTCAGCAGCTATAGCACTGTTAGCAATAGCGTTTCCACTTACATCTCCAATCTTAGCTGCTACGAAATCTTTTCCAGCAACATCGTCAGTTCCTAAGCTTACTGATAATTGCTCAGCAAACGGGAATGGTGATGTAGGCTCGTCGAAAGACTGATCAGCATCTATAAATCTCCAACTATCATTGTTAGGTAGATCAGCGTAGATTCCTAAGATTAACTTACGTAATTCTACTAAGTCAATCGCTGAGATCCTCTCATCACTATTGATGTCAGCAGCAATTACTTTGTAAGGACTGTCTAAAGTCTGTAATCCTAATACATGCTTCTGGATTAATACTAAATCAAGTGTAGATACACCGTTCATATAGTCATCATCTTTCTTAGCACGTACTTGATATTCATTGTTAGCAGCAGTGTTATTGAATGCATACTTACCTTCTATTGAAGTAGCACTCTTAGCACCTGCACTAAGTGCAACCTCTGCACTTTCTACCATATCTCCGAATGCAGTCGCAACTTCACCTTTGATAGCAGCAGCACCGTCTTCAGTTACACCACCACAAACTCCAGTGTTATCATCGATACGCAGCGTAACAAAACAATAGTCTTCGTTACCTGAATCATCAGATACATACATCTGCAATTCGTTAGGTCCTAAGTTTTCACAAGTGAAACTTAATGAAGCAACCTTGTTACCATCTACATCCTTGAAGTATACTTCTACATCACTACAGTTATCAAATGAACCTAAGTCATAATCTGAAGCCCAGATTGCAACTGATCCATCGGTATTCATAGCAGTAGTACTCAAATCTTGAATACATACTGGAGTAGGATTCTTAGTATCTACGAAATCATGAAGAGACTCAGCATATCCTGTGTTACCACAACCATCCTTAGCTCTCCACTTAATCTCTGAGTACCATCCTGGCTCTCCATCAAGAGTATTAACAGTCATTGTAGCTCCTGTTCCTGTTTCAGTATCAGAATCTACTACATCGCCATCAACATCGTAAAGAGTAATCTCTACCCACCATGAAGCTCCAACTGCACTTAAGTCAGTCTCACCACACATATCTGTAACAGACGCTGTAATATCAGCTGATCCTACACAACCTGAATAATCAGGATCGTCAGATTTCGCTGCATTACCATCAGTAACATCTACTTGGCTATCAGCAACAGTAACCTCAGGATCTAAATCATCAATAATCTTAATAACTTGATCAAAAGTATAGTAACCATCTTCATCAACATCTGTATATCTAAAGTATATGTCATAAGCATCTCCAGAAGGCTTCTCACAATCCTCACATTCTGGACTATCTATTTCTACTGATGTCAATGCATCAGCATAACCAGCTTCAGTCATCCACTCGTCATCAACCGCCTGGAACTCATCATAGCTATCATTAGCATCATCTGTGTAGTCACCGTTAGGCTCCCAAGTACACCAGTCGATGATAGTCCATCTCTTGATTAGCTTGTAACATGCATCATATGCCGTTACTGTATCTATCTCATAAGAAGAACCAATCAATCCACATGATGTATTACACCATACTGGACCTCCTGTATCCTCTCCTAACGCACAATCCTGTGCATCACCCATAGGTACCGATGTCGCATACTCCGCTATACTTCCTTTACTATCAACAAACCCATCCACATCCTCACACTCTCTATATACACCATCGTATTCAGAACCGTCATAGTGCTTAGGCCACTTAATCTCATATGGATCAAAAGCTTTTACTAGATTCACATCATACTCATAAGTCTTAGAGCTGATTAACACCTCTTTACTATCGTCAGTATACGCTCCCCATGTTACAGATATTATACCATATCCACACTGAACTTCTTCTTCTCTTGAAATTTCAGATACGTAGAATGAGTTACAAATGATACCACCGTAAGTAGGCTCATTAGGGTCAAACTCATCTGTATAAGCACAAGATGTTTCATCAATTACATATCCCCAAGCTGCTCCAGTCTTATCTTCAACTTTTACATTAGTCCAAGAATGAGAAACATTAGGATGTGCACTTAATACATTATTAGTGTCGTCGTCACAGTATAACGCCTGATCTGTTACAACCAATGCAACTTGCTGGTAATTCTGATCTTCTTCAACGAAGACATCATCACAACAGAACTTAACGTAATCCTTGCAAATAACATATGCATAATCTGAATACGTCTTCGTTTTACCATTATTAGTAAAACCCGTGTGCACCTTAATCTCTCCGTCAAAATGACATTGTGCCGCATGATAAGTATGATTATTATCTGCGAACACAAGATCGCCATAATAATCAACTATTGGATTATCCAATTCTTCTTTCAAAAGAACACAAGTCTGAACCTCTCCACAACCTGCATCATGTGATCCAGCGTCGATAGACTGCTTGTATACTTTAGCAATTCCATCTTCTTCACTATCCGTAAGGCTTACATTCACCTGATCTGTAGCTATCGCAACTGGTTCAACATCATCATAAGCATGAACATAAAAATATTTAGTTGCCTCATTCCCACAAGCATCTGTTGCTGTAACATATACCTCTACATCACAGTCACTTATCCAAAGGTCTGTTATATAATCTCCGCTTATAGTACCTCCGTCACCATTATATATCGTATAAAATAAAGTATAATCACTACAGTCATCCTCAAATATAGGAACTGGAAGACGCATTGATGCACTACATACCCAAGGCGCGATAGGCGCATAATAATTCATATCTGCTGTTAATCCCGCCTTATAAACTGGAGCCTTTGTATCATGAACTATAATCCACTGCATATATTCTACAGTAGAACCAGAACACCAATCGACAATCTGCCATGTACGCATAATTTTACTTTCGTCACCTACGCAACCAGCAAAATACATATCAGTAAACTTAGTGCTTAAATTACACTGTACTCCTTCCCTGATTGGAACAAGATTGTCCGAGGAAAAAGTATCAATTGTAGTTTCAGATACGGTATCCTTAGTCACCACATCGGCTAGTACCCATTTATCGTCAATCATGACCATTTGTTCAACAGTATCGAGTGTTACTGTTTCAATAGTAGTACTTGTAATTGAATCAATCACCTCCCTTCCTATAAAAAAAGGGGACGCATATCTAATACCGTTAAGACCTCTAACCTTAGTGTAATACTCTTCAATTGACGCAGGATCAGTATCTACTCCACATTCGATATGAACTGTATTCTCCATTCCAATCTGCGCATGCGAAGTACCGCCATCATGCTCAGGGCCGACAACATCACCCAGATAAATTGGCAGTAAGTAAACACTATTTGTCTGAATCTGTATTTTGTCAGCATTTCCGTCTATAGAAATAGATCCATAAACAGTTCTCGTATAGATACTCCCGCCACACTTATCAGAGTTGAAAGATTCCTCAATAGTTAAATTAGAAATCTTAGCTGTACATGTTCCATTAACTCTAGCCTCTATATCAGATAATCTGTAAGGCGCTTTTGAGAAGTCTGGACCATCTTCTCCACAGATTATAGTGTCTATGGTGGTAAATGCTACTGGCCTAATCTTAACTTCGAAGTTAATTTTTCCCCAGCATACCATATTGCCATTAGCGTAGAGTTCATACTGTGTAGTACCTGACTCACAAGAGCCAAATAAACTACGTACGTTACCAGTACCAGAAAAACCTGAACCAGTCATGGCTAAGGCTGTACTAGATCCGGTCCCGTAGTTGATGGATATTGCGTCATATGCCGGTCCTGTTGCTCCCAACACGGCTGGATTGACTTCAAAACCACCGTCTGCGTCTACTGTAATGTTCACTACGTCTATACAAGAGCTTGATTGTTGAGCGCTTAAATTTGACGTTGCGAAACTCAGTAGAGCAAAAAGAAGAAGAAATGTAAAATTCATTCTTTTCATGAGATTGAGTTTAGTTATTAAAAGTTTTTGAGTTAAATAAATCTGTTTGATTCTCTGATCCATAATAAAGATTTCGTCGGGATCTTCAAATCATATTAAAATGATTAATACTGATTGCAACTACGTTTAGTTACAAATAACAAGACCACAAATCCACATTTGGATTTGAGTCGACTACCGCCTGCCTTGAATTTGCTCGCGCTCTTTCAAGTCAATCTGGACGGCCAGTTCCCTGGTGATTAGTCAGGGGATTTAGACTAAAATGGACAAATAGAGAATCTACTTGGGGATTACTGATGTGTTCCGGTGATTAGTCGGAACCGATTTCGTCTTTCGTCAGTGGTATTTTCATACCGCAATCAGCCCAAGGAAATTACATCTTTCCTTAATAATGAATGACACCTTCCGCATCATCCCTACAAATATACCATTAGAGTCCTCTCGTCATCTCCCGAACTTGGGGTAATTTAAATATATAGAATTTTTTTAATATGTTAAATACCTCTAATATGTCCCGTAGAAATAGCCGTAGAAGCCCTTGCTTGAAGTGACTCTATTATAAATAAGAAAAGCCGCTCAAAAAATTGAGCGGCTTCGTAATGATTATATTTTTAAATCCTCTTAAGATTATTCCTCTGGAACGACAGCCCGCTTGTAAGGCTGGAGTCGCAATTTCAAACTAAGCTCATGCGAACCATTGTTATAATTCTGGAACTGCTGTAATGACATATTATAGGTGTAATGGAATCCAAAATTACTAAGCTGGGTGCCTACTAAAAATCCAATTCTCTCTTCTGCTCCTACGGATCCGATAAGTCCAGCAGTTAGTTTCTCATTTAAGAAGTCAGCCTTCAGATTAATATCTACATGAAATGGAACAAACATCAACTTCTTAGCATATACACTTGGTTCGAATACCACATCCTTGCCTGGAATCTCCATTCTGTATGCTACCGAAGCTATATAACCTATTTCCTTTTCACCTGTAGTCGTTCCTCCATTCAACTTAGAACTGATTAATGATGGAAGTGCGATCCCGTAAGTTAGCTTATTCATATAGGTGCCGTAGATTCCGATACTCCCATCGAGGTAAGCATTATTATTCAATCTATCTACTATCAAAGGATCCGCAGCATCAACTATAGGATTCACGAGTGCGTCCCCTTTCAATGAATGCTGAACATACTCTCCAGCGATTCCGAATCCAATCTTATGATTCGGCATGTCAATCGAATAAGAAAGATTTAAGCCACCCTTCGTAGTACTAAAAGCTGCATAGCTATCACTAACTCCTATAAGTCCAATGCCTATTCTATTGCCCAGTGCACCATCATAACCAATAGTGACTGTTCTTGGAGAACCAGGAAATGTGGCCCATGCGTTTCTATAATTCGCTACCACCTGGCCATAATCACTTTGACCCGTTGCTCCTGGGTTCACCAAAAACGGGGTCATGAAGTATTGAGTATAAACAGATCTTTCACCAAGCAGTCGACTTTGAGCATCTGCGCTGTAAGCCGTCGCCATAATGATGATAAATAATATAATTTTTTGCATTTGTCTTCTTTCAGTGCCTTTAGGCAGTTAGATGATATTTATATCACTGCTTGTTTTCTTATCTTAATATACTTACTGTTCCTCTAGTAATCTCTCGCTGACCAAGTCCTCCAGTTACCAATACCCACATATATCCACCTTCAGGTAACTCAGTACCATCCATATGGACTCCATTCCAACTATTGTCATAATTACTATATTCCATAACTGCATTTCCCCATCTATCATAAACTGATAATTGATAAGGAGCGTTATCTCCAGCAGCTACACAACCGATTTGAAAGAAATCATTCTGTCCATCTCCATTGGGTGATATAATTGAAGTACCTACGCATTCCGTAGGTAAATCAATGCACTTTATATCCAACGATACATCCGTTACCATCAATTGGCATCCATTATCATCTTCAATAATAACCGTGAAAGTACCCGCGGGAACATTGGAAATACTTCCATTAGCTCCAACGGTACCCGCACCTGATGTATATATTAAGGTTCCTACACCTCCTTGAGCTGGCAATACTAAAGCCCCATCCGAAGCCCCATCCGACGGGCATGTAACCTCATCTGTGATTGGCCCGGCCACTATGGCATCTGGCTCAGTAATCGTAAACGTTTGTTCTATAACACCAACACAAGCATCTTCTAATCTAAGCGTATGCTCTCCTGCCGTTAACTCGCCGACATTGATCATACCAGAGCTACTTACTGTAACTTCAGTTCCATCAACAAATGCCTTAATAGGTCCGTCAGCACATCCTCCAGAGATTGTACCGCTAATACCTCCATCTAGCTCCCCATTACAACTCACTCCGAATCCGTTGTAAGTGTCATTTATACCATCTAATATATCTCCAACTCCTAAGACTCCATCTATAACCGTAAATGTCTGCTCGATTGAACATACAAGATCATCATCCGTAATTGTTACAGTATACTCTCCTACTGCCAAACCTGTAATAGCTGAGATCATAGCTCCATTGGACCATGAATATGTCGCGTCTACGGAAGCACTCGGTTGTAAGTCTATTGCTCCATTATTATCTCCTGTAACGTTTGTTATAACAGGATCAAGCTCAAATGAATTATCCACAATTGTCGCACTATTAGTGCCCGTACACATATTAACATCAGTAATGGTTACTTCATAAGTTCCCTCTGAAATCGGTGAATGAGAATTGGAATTAGGTAATCCTCCTGACCAATTATAAGTGTAGTCTCCCGTGCCACCCATAACGTTCAGTAGTAATGAACTTGGAGCATTACAAGAAATATCTGTAACATTTGCTGTGGCTGTAATAAGATCTGGATTAATAACAGTTACTGTACGCGGATCGAGAATCGTTCCGTCATCATCCGTAGCAGCAAGTGTAAATACGCCACCTCCTACTCCAACTAAATTACAAGTAGTTGAAACTTCAGTCCCACTCGCATCTGTCCATGAGCAAGCCACAACACCATTTGTATTTTTAAAATCTACCGAAATTGCACCATCCTGATCTCCGTTACAAGTTGGGTGAACCAAAGAAAGAATATCTACACTAGGTGCTTTACAAGTATCAATGGCAATTTCACCATTCACTAAAGTCACATCAAGTGATTGTTGGCTATTATCTACAACTTCAATAATAGTATTTCCATCTACAAATGAAATTGCTGATTTCAAGTTTTCTCCGCAATCTCCTATAACGTTATAACAAACCTCAAATATAGATGTACCATCAGCCACAGTTTGGCTTGATGTAGGTGCCCATAATAAGATCAACTCATCGGGGCTTTCGAAATTGAAACTTGTATTCCCTAAGCTCGTAAGGTTGAATTCTTGCTGATTAACATATTCAACTACAGTAGCGTCCCATTCTATGGCAAAACCCATTCCATCAATATTCGTAAATCCCTCTACAGAGATATCGACGCAGATCGTGTCTCCTTGATCTGCCAAATGTTGTGAAGCAATAAGTGTAAAATCTGCACCTGGTCGATTACCGACAGTAACGGATCCATCTCTTACAAAGTAGTCCTCAGCTTGAGCATCTTCATTGACTATCTCAATAGGGAAGAACGGTATATTTATAAAGCTTAAATCACTAACATCCCCGTTATTACCAACTACATCGAAACATAATTCGAATAAAACATCTCCGTCTGGAACCGAAATGGCTTCACTTCCAAGATCAACTGTCCACAAAACTCTTAGTTCCCCGTCCCCGGCGTTATTACCCCCAATTTGCACTTCAATTGCCCCCCCTCTGGATTCCGTGTAAGTAAGCACATCAGTATCAAAACTAACCCCTCCTTGAATAGCTGCGATACTTGTGAAATCTCTAGTCGTAATAGGTACGCATATAGAAGAAAGCCCTTCAGTATATACATCTGGGAATATTAATCCCACGCCTTCCTCGACCGGTCCTGATCCTACTGTGAACGTTCCATTATCTATCGTGAAATCTAATGACTGACCATCAATATCAGCAACCTCTATGGACAAATTCCCTAGATCTGTTATTCGAATATCAGTAGACTCTCCTGTATCTCCAGAAATATCAAAACATACCTCGAACAAAGTCGATCCGTCTGAAAGACTTACTCCCTCATCATCAAAAAGCCAAAGTACTATGAGCTCACCAGCAGAAGCATTATTACTATTAGCAGTAACGGCAGATAAACCGCCATCGTTAATGCCCGTAAATGTCAGTACATCAGCATCCCAGGTCATCCCTGTCTGAATGGACCCTATATTATCAAAATTGGCAGTTGTAATCGGAATACAAATACTTGAGCCAGCGGAAGCATTTAAATCCTCTATAGCTAGTAGCACGCCATCTCCTCCTCCTGTATTCCCATCGCAAGAATCGTCAAGTATCGCGATCGTCCCTCCAGATTCAACAACATCTACTTCAACGAAGTCATTATTAATGAGCTCCACTAGAAGTGGCGTATCTGCAGTTTTTACCTGAGTGGAAGAACACAAATCTCCTTCTCCAAATAATCTTAATGTAAAAAGCTTCGTGCCTGCTGGTATAGAGGCAGGTTGAGTACTCGCCCTACTCCAGGATAACGTTAGCTCTCCATCATCCACACCAGGACCATCTGGTGGAGACCCAATATTACCATCTGAAAATTCAGGCAAAATGTCTGTTACATCCTGAATCGAGCTATAAGTAAACACACTTTTGTCCCAATTCAGGGAAAGTTGAAAAGATACTATATCTGTAAAGCCGCCTTCCACTATTACGTCTACATCCACTGTCTCACCCGGCGCTGATATTGTATCTGTTGAAAAACTTAATACAACCTGTCCCTTAACAAGACTCAGGCTTGTTAGGCAAAGTAGAAGAGCGAAAATCCTTTTATTCATATCTGGGGATTAATCCTTTAAATAGCAAAAATAATAATGTTTTTTGTAACCCTTGTATATTGTACAGCGGTGCAATAGTATTAACAAACAAAATCCAAGCCAACAGGCTTGAATTCTGTGAAAATTCTATCTTTTTCTATAATTCAGTCGGTAATACTGCTTATAACGATATATCTATATAATATATCTACAGGATGATCATCTTTTTGATCAAAGATCGCTCATGGGTTTTGATCTGATAATAGTAGATACCCTTATTTAATCCCAATCCTTGTTTGGATATGCTTATTTGATTTGCTCCGGGGACAAATATTTGATTGAAACCAAAGACAGATTTACCATTTAGATCAAATAAGTTAAATGAAACTTCTTGTTTTTTAGGAAGTGAGAATTCTATTACTGTATTATCAGAGAAAGGGTTTGGATGATTTTGAAGGAGTTCTATCTCAAGAAAATTCGTTTTAGCGCGAATGAGGTGTAAGTACATTGATTCATACAATTCATCATAAATCTCACTTCTCAACTCTGTTGCGATCTTTAATCCCAAATCATTTTTTGATTCATATCCTGCTTTCTTTCCAAAACGAAGTTTTAAGATATTATCTCCTACTTCTATTGTTTTTGTAGCTAGCGAAGCCTCAGTCAGACGGAGTAAGCCTTCTTCTATATTTGTATCCTCACTTGCTATATCAAAAAGTGAACTTTCAACTCCAAGAAGATTGACCTTTGTATAATCAAAATTTAAACCCAATTGAAACCCCGTAGACCTCAATTCCTCTGTTGCTTTTATCTCCACTATTATTTCATCCTCTGATTCTATCGAATTACTCATTAAGGAATAGGTTTGAACACTCCTTCCACGAGCTAATGCACTATTAGCTATTGCATTCTGATCCAAGTCTCCGATCTTGATACCGATTAACTCTTCTTTATCATTTCCACTACTAATATCAATGAACTTTGGTATATCCCAAGGAGTATCAAGTTGTACTACATTTCTAAGCGCGTTATTATCAACAAATATCCAGGAATCTCTATTTGGAAACGATTCAATTTGTCCTAACAAAAGTCTTCGAAGTAATACTATATCGGTTGAAGAAACGGAACGATTATTATTAATATCGGCTGCAATATATTTAGCAGGATCATCGAAAGTTCTAAGTCCCAAAATGTGATGTTGTAACAAGATAATGTCAAGAGTAGAAATTCCATTTTGATAATCATCCTTCTTACTACCACTCAATTGATAATAGGCATCACTTTCTATATCTTGAAAGGAGTAACTACCATTTATATCCGTCATACCCTGCTGATAAGTAACCTGAGATACTTTAGATAATTTTACTTCTACATTCTCAACTGCCTCATCATGCATGGTAAATATTGTTCCAGATACCCCTAAGGCATTTGAAATAATATCGCAAACATTATTCAAATTTCTAACATTAATGGCGGCCGTACATGAGGCACTAAATCCTTCATCATCCACACCAACTAATTCTACTTCAGTTATACCTAATTCCTGGCAGTCAAATCTTAGTAATTGCGCAAGTTCGTCATTCGTCCCTTCTCTTCTCATTCCAAGTTCAATAACTGCATCACAATTATCAAATGAACTATCATTTATATCGTTTATAATTAGAACTGCGTCTTTAGTTAACTCGCTAATTACAATCTCGACCGCTTTACAAATTATACTGGGAGCTTGATTATCTTCAATTGAAAATACTTCTTCCGAAGCAGATGTATTACCGCACTCATCAGTTACAGACCATACGATTGTATAAGTCCCAAGAGTCAATAAAGCATTTACTTCATTACCCACAGTTACAGGTAAAATAGTAGCTCCACCAGTTGTAATAGTATAGGTCCAATTCAAATTTTCAAACGTAGTACAATCATCAGTCGCTACTCCTAAAGCAGTTATCTGAGCACGACAGTTATCTTCATCATAGCTTATATTCAATGCGCTTGCTGCTGCATCTATAGCAGGCGCTTCAGAATTAATAATTGTTAAAGTCTGCTCAAAAGACCATCGAGCATTAGGATCTGCAGGGGATCGGCACCAATCAACTACTGTCCAAGTTCTTGTAATCCGATAGCAGACATCAGTTGTTCTATTATGCCTTCGATCGATTGGTTCAGAAGCGACAACGTTGCTACATGGCAGGTCATCGGGGATAAGATTTTCTAATTCACTAAGGGTTGGATCAATATCATTACAAGTACTTATGGTTCTATCCGCTGGCCATGTAATATCTGAACGCATAAAAATATTTGTATTTGCAAAGACAACTCTTTGAGCGCAAACCACATCCTCTATTCCAGTTAGATTAACAAACCATTCTACATCAATATATCCTGCACCGCATATATCTAATTCTCTTCCGATCTCTCTAACTAAAGGTTTCAGATTGTCAGCTACACAGGGATTTGAAGAAGATACTGTTGGCGCAGTTAATGTATTTATGTCAAAGCTCTCGAACGTCTGACAATCTTGAATCCCTATATCTGCTGGACAAGAAATGCTTGGTCCTTCCCCCTTAAATTGAACCCTAATTTCAGCGATACAAGTACTTGTAAGTCCCACACCATCAGTTACCTGAAATTCTACAAATAAAGTCTTCCCTATATCAGAACAACAGAACTTTACAAAATCATCATAATCCGACGGAGTCGGACAATCTGTATCAGCTCTATCTGTTCTTCTAACTTTATAACTTACGATTCCAGAACAGGCGTCATAACTTTCATCATCAAATGTCTTAGCAAATACTTTCCCTAAATAACTATCAGTTAACGTAACAACAGTTCTATAATCACAAACTGCTGTAGGAGGTTCCTCATCAACTACGGTAACTGTAAATATACACTCTACGGTATTCCCACATTCGTCTGTGACGATGTATTTAACCATTGACACTCCTAATGGAAACAGTCGATTCACGACATTAGATGTGCTGGGCTTGGTAGCACTACCAAATAATACAAAATCACTCTCTCCTGGCTCTTGGACATATATTCCAAAAGTCCATTCACTGCATTCATTTATAGGTGATGGTACTGGTAATTCTACAGTTGCGCTACATGTACTAGGGATGGCAATTTGATTGCTAATATTACTACAACTCGAAATTCTAATCGACGAATCTTGAATTTTCATAATTTGATTGATCCCTCTTGGGAAATTAGAATTACACCAATCTATTACTGTCCATTCCCGAACTACTTTATAAGTAATTCCACAAGTCGGAAAAACTATATCTGTGTAAGTCATTTTGAAATTACAAAGAATTCTTTCTTTCTCTATAAATGCACCATCTATATATACTGATAAAGCGGTTCCATTAAAATTTGGAATAGAACTCTCTCCAAACCTGTTGAGCATAAACTCAACACTTGGATAATCTATACCACATTCTAAAACTCTCTTCGTTGGCCCTGTAAGGGTATCGAGAGGAATCTCTGAATATGATATGGTATCTTGACAGTTTAGCACTTGCCTGTCATTATCCAAGACATTATAATTTATAATTCTACGTGCCGAAAATCCATCTTGACAGAATTGTCTATCAAGATCATTTTCCAATATTAAGATTCCGATATCCTGGTCATTACAATTATCGACAAGCCCTACTGCTCGGATACGTCTTTTAAGTTCTGCCTCCGCGAGATCATTCGTATAATAAGGATCTGCTCTAAAACAAGGCAAGGTATCATTGCCCGCACAGACTAGTACAGGAGGCAATTTATCTTCTACTTTAATGTAACCCCAACAAGAGGGCCCATTAGGGCTTCCATTTTCAAAAACTTTGACTTTCAGCGTTTTTCCCACTTGAGCCATCCCTACATCTACTCCAGCATAAGGCGTAACACCATCTTCCTGGAAAATCTGAATAGAATATTCGCAAGTCGGCAGTATTTCATCCTCCCCTTCTAACATAAGATTAGGAGTTATCGTAGCGATACACATAGAATTGACCGACACATTGATAGTATCATTACAATTAAAACTGCATTGCCCTAGTGCTTGACTTAGAGTCAAAAACGTAAACATCATCAGTAACGACGATGTCAACCATGTACATTTTTTAAATTTCCTCATTTATATATCTTTTAGAGCTCATACTAACTCATGATATACTGTGAGGATTAAGATTGGAGATAAGAAATAAGCTCTTGTGCTTTGGGGGGGATAAGAGCTATTTCGGTATTATACTAACTGGTGATCAATTGCAAATTTTATAAGATTAACAGTATTCCGCACTCCTAATTTTCGCATGATATTCTTACGATGAACTCCTACTGTTTGATCACTTATGTAGAGTTCCTCTGCAATCTCTTTATTGTTCATCGCCTTTGTAATTAAGCTAAGTACTTCTTGCTCTCTTCGTGTTAGCTTCTTTCTCAATAAGAATCTATCTTCAAAAGGCTGACTCTCCGTTTCTGATATTCCATTCTTTTTCGGAGTAATCTGTAACCCCGCAGCCAAAAATGCATTACCCAACATGATTTCGTTGACACATTCTGTAAGCTGCCCAAAATCATTGTATTTGCTATAATATCCATCAGCGCCATTCTGCATAGCTTCTTTAACAAACTTATGATCTACATAACCTGATAATACACATATACGGGTATCTGGAAAATGCTTTTTAAGATATGGAATTAATGCCAAACCATCCTCATCTGAAAAATTCAATTCAAGAAAAACTAAATCGGCCTCAACACGATGCATCAGCTCCTTTAGAGCACCCGCTGAACTTGCCTTCCCAACTACTTTCACCGCTGGATAATCCAATTCTTCAATTATTCTTTCAAAACCATCCATGAATAAATCATGAGCATCGGCAAGTATTGTTGTAATAGAGGACATATGATTTTTTATTTTGATAGTCTTATTTGAATTCAATTCTACATCATGAATGAAGCAAATTGAATGCCAAAGTCTATCTCATTACCAATATGGAACACATAATAAATACAGAAAAGTATAATTTATTGACTATCAATTGATTAAAGCCACAGATTATGATTAAGAAGGCTAATATACGATATTAGGCAAAGGCTAATTCTGATTTTAGCTCTTCTTAGATCCTTGATTGGAAACAAATAAAATACAAGAGAAATTAAAGCGTATTTACGCTCTTATAGCTTTACAACTCTTACAAGAGTGTACTCAAACTCGCTCTTACTAATAACCACATTATAGGCCATCCCTCCACTTCTACTAGCAAGCTCAAGAGGAATTTGATTATTTCCTTCTCTTAACAAGGAACTAAAATTGAGCACTCGTTTTCCTTGATTGTCGTATACAGAGATCATTACTTCAACATCCTCTTCAGAATACACTTTGATAGAAGTATTATCGAATGTTGGATTCGGAAATGCCACAGCATTCAATGCTATCGATTCAAGTTCAGGCCCATCCTTAATCTCCTCTGGGATAGTAGCTTCGAAAACATTCTCTTGCATAATCTTGATATCTGTATTACGCATTATTATATCTCGGAATGTCGTTTTCTTTATTTTCTCTATTTCGTCCTGAGTGAAATTATCATCAACTTCGAAATAGAATCTATCTCCATCTCGTAATTGCTGAAATTGGCCCTCGATAACAGTCATAATCGTACTTCCAAACATGGCATCTGGCATATAGTCTTCTGACAACATACCAACCCATGGATCTATATCATCGATTGAGGAATAGATCTGTTCCAAATGCTTTGCTGTTTCGACATCATTCGATATCTCCTCATAGGCCTTTATTGCAGGTAGGCCAAGATCTTTTCTGATTCTATTATAGTCTGGTAAGCCTCTTTCTCTTCCTCTATTAATATTGATAGCCGCTAAGTCCATCCCTCCTTCTCCGGGAGCTCCGAACAAGAAATTTCTAACATCATCTACCACTTTACAATCCAACTTCTGTTGCACTTGGCTTGCCATTCCCCTTATATAAGGCTCTACTCCTCCCACTAAGCTAATTGCCAAAGGATTAAAAAAAGCATCTCTTAATCCTATGCTCCCTCCTGGCACTGCTTCTCCTCCGGATTCAAGTCTCAATACATTGCTATTGATCAATGTATGACCCATACGGAATGCTGCTGCTGAAAACACATTAGAGACTTGTGGATTTATTTCTTCTCGGTAACCACGGTAACTCGGAAGTTTGACACCCATAGAAGGCAACCATTCATAGTACGTAATCTTCTGAATATATGCGATAACCCATCTTCGTGCCTCCAGATAAAGCGCTTCATCGGTCATATCAGGAAACCCAATAGCTAAGTTAACACAGATGCGATTATGCTCTCTTACAAATAAGGTATGAAAAGTCGTCAATAAGGGATTCTCATTCGCTCGAACATCTCCAGCAATAAAATGCTTTGCACTTAATTTCATTGGATCCTCCATAAAAGGCGCTGCCCTATCTCGAGGATCATTAAACTCTCCAGAATTAGTATTCCACGGCAATAAGCCCCCGAAAGAAGTCTTCAATCTCCCACCCTCGAATGTTCTCAACCATGAGGCTCTTTCTATATCAGAACCGTATATCCCGGAGCCATCTATATAAGCTGTAACGTGATTTGCATATTTTGCTGGTGCATCTATATCGGTTCCCGTTCCTGTCATCATCACAGAGCGCTGCATTGTAATAGGAGCGCCTCCCGATATAAAGACAGGATCATTTTCTGGAATATCGATTGCGAGACTTCGAGAAGCGTCATTTTCAACCAAAATTATATCATGATCCAGAAACTGTCCAAATACCCAAACAAAGTCACTGTGATTCTGCTCATCAAAGATTGCATCACTTTGAGCGAACATTTGATTTGAAATATATCTTGGATTTGGTCTTAGGAGGCCTCCTAGTTCAGAAATACCATCTGCGAAGCCATTTGATGTGATTTGAGCCAGCTCATCTCCCTGTGCGCCCCATTCCGGATTCAATAAATTATTCACCGAACCATCAATAGAATGGTACTGCGCTGACCCTACCATATAGGTAGAGAGCATAAGAATCCAATACAAAGAAAACTTTAGGTTCATCGGTTATATCTGAGATGCTCTAAAATGGTTGGTTTCTAAAGCAGCACAAATATAGTACTTCTACATTTAATGCTACCTATAGTCATTGTCCTATTTCTGACAAAATTGGCCCATTATCTAACCGAAATAACAATGTGGGATGAAAACTTAAGTAATGAGCAATTGCAAATGCATTAAATAAATTTATAATATGTAATAATCACATTATAAATCTTTTACATAAAATATAGCCTTATTCTATCTTTCCATATATCCAATAGTAAGATTGAATAACACCTCTAATAATCAAAAATAACGCAAGACTGATCCATATTGCATTATTCGAAATATCCCTTAAAATGAGGAAAGTGACAAAATACAAGGTCAAGCTGATCAACATGCTATTCCTCATAATTTTGGTAGCTGTAAGGCCTATTAAAATTCCATCCCAGATATAGCAGACGAAAGCTCCAATAGGTAATAGTGCAATCCACAGGCGATAATTTTGAATAATTTCAAGAACCCCCGTGTCATTTGAGAAAATTCTCGCAATTCGTTGGAATCCAAAGAAGTATATAATCATATAGACCGAGGAGAGAACCAACCCCCATTGAAAGGCGCGTTTTATCGATAATCTGAGCAATATGTTATTTCCTGCACCTTTATACTTTCCTACTAAACTTTCTGCAGCATATGCGAATCCATCGATTCCATAGGACATCCAACTCAGAAACTGAAGTAATACCACATTGGCAGCAAGCATCAGATGCCCCGATGAACTGGACTGACGATAGAAAAAACTGAAGGCGACTGTCAATGCAACCGTTCTAATGAATAAATCCACATTGACTCTTGCAAATGCCAACCAATCGCCTTTCGGGAAATGGACACCACTAATTATCCATTTATACTTTATTACGATAAAGAATAAAAGCATTAAAAGTCCAACATATTGAGCTATTAGAGTGCCGTAAGCCACTCCTGCTATTCCCATATTCAAATATCTCACCATATAGTAAGACAATAAAATATTGATGACATTAATCGTAACAGTTACCACTAATGGCAAGAAAGCATCTTGCATGCCGAATAACCAACCCATAAGACAGAATGAAGTCAATACAGCAGGAGCACCGTAGATAATAATACCAAAATAGTCTTTGACTAAAGGAATCTGTTCTTCGGAAACGGAAAGTAGGCCATTACTAGCATCAAGTAAGAAGGGCCCGAATATAATTAGGCCAAGACTTACCGTAAGACCTATCATCATGAATTTAAAAAGTAATTCTCTTGCAGCAGCATTGTCATTCTTGCCATAGGCTTGAGCTACCATCCCCGTCGTTCCCATTCTTAGAAATCCGAAGTTCCAGTATAAAAAATTGAAGATCATTGTACTTAATCCTATGGCACCCAAATGCAGTGTTGAGACGTGTCCCATTAATCCAGTGTCTACCGCGGACAATAAAGGGACCGAAATATTGCTTATAATATTTGGAATTGCTAATCGTAGGATTTCTCGGTTCAAATAATAAAGATTGAAAAGAACTGATTTAAAATAGTCTGTGCAAAGAGTGGCATTTTAGTGTAAAATTGAGAATTTGCAGCGCAATGGGCGAAAAAGTCCGATATATACTTACCGAAATAAAATTATTCTTGACGAATAAACGATTCTTACTAAACCTCTTGGGAATTTTAGTATTCCTAATGATTGTTATCTGGGGCGTCTTAACATGGCTCAAGATCTACACAAATCACGGTCAGCAATTGATGTTGACCGATTACGTAGATATGCATATTTCGGAAGCTACGGAGGATGCTAAGAAGAATAGCTTCGAAATTATCGTCAATGATTCAGTTCATATCGTGGGGAAGAAAGGAGGTATTATTCAGACTCAAAATCCTCAAGGAGGAGCTCTTGTAAAAGAAAAGCGCAAAATTTATGTGCGTATTACTAAGTATATAGCAGATCTGGTTGATATAAGTGACATTGCCCTTTATGGGCAAAATTTCACAATGAAAAAAGTAGCGTTGGAACGCAAAGGAATCAAAACGAATGTCGTAGGTAGAAAATTCGAAAGACTTGCACCTAATATTATTCTTGAAGTCAGTCAGGATGGCCAAACATTAATATCCCAATCTAAGAAGCCTAAAAACCCCATAATTGTTGAAAAAGGAAGTACGCTGGATTTTATTATTACTACTTCAGAAGGCGGTACTACTCCGATTCCTAATTTAATCGGGAACCCCATCAACCGCGCAGGTTTCTTAGCCCCAGATTTTAATATTCAAATAATGAATCGTGAAGATGTGATTGATGAGAGCAATGCCATTATAGAATCACAATCTCCAGAATATGATGGTCTTTCTTCTCTACCTCATGGCGGTACAATCAAAGTGCGTGTAAAGCCACCGCAATAGAAAGTTAAAGAACCTTAGAACTTATTCTTCCACATCATAGACTCTACAGGTTTTGTAGTCCTCTCGATGTATTTGGCATTCTTCTTCTTGTTATAATAATTCAAAATATCTCCTTCTACAAGGAAGTAAATCAATTGCCCTATAAGCATACCCGCATAAACCCTCACTGGTTGAACACAAGAAATCTCTAAGGTCCAAGAATTACAAAACCCAACATCCCCTTTTCCTGCAGTAGCGTGAATATCTATACCTAATCTACCGATACTGGACTTCCCTTCGAGGAAAGGCACAGCAGCATGAGTTTCAGTATATTCCTCTGTGACACCCAAATAAAGGGTTCCAGGTTCCAGGACAAATCCCTTCTCACCGATCTCGAAGTATTCAATCTTGTTATGACGCTTTGCATCGAGGACTCTATCTTTATAAACAGCAAGTGTCTTACCAAGATGCACATCATATGAATTAGTCCCCAAACATGATTGCTCAAAAGGTTCTATTACAATACCTCCTTTCTCTATTCCTTCTAATATCTTAGCATCAGTGAGTATCATAATCCATATTTTGTGACAAAGTAAAGAAGACTATTCATAAGAGAAGGGCTATAATGATAATTCCATCTCTCAATTCTGGATTTAATTTATTCACAATACCCGTTCGATATTGCCTCTTGTAGCTACTATAAATCAGGGAAATCTTTATAAGATTCATCTATGGCATATGACTCCTGAAGATGATCATCTACGACAGGAATTAGAAGCACATGGATTAGATATGAAGCCATTAGTTGGATGGCATTCTAAGAGGCAACAAGAATGGATTGTGGGCAGGTACATGATGCATACTATTCTACCGGATCGTATTTCTGATTTACTCATTACTCCAAGTGGAAAGCCATTCTTCAAAAATAGTTCGATGCAATTTTCGATTTCGCATTCGGGCGACTTACTGGGGATCATAACATCATCATCTACTATCGGGCTGGATATTCAGCAGTTCTCACAATCTCTAAAGAAAGTAAGTCATAAGTTCATCACTGAAGAAAATTTAAAAGTATTTCCCGCTGATGTCCCTGAATCTGACCGGCAGCATATATTGTGGTGTACAAAGGAAGCCGTTTTTAAAGCCTATGGCTTGGGCAAGGTAGATTTTAAAAAAGATATACTAATTCACTCATATCAAGACCATTGTGATTATTCAGTTATCAAAGGGCGATTGACTAATGATGAAGTGGACGGCGCGTTCCTTGCTCATTTTAATCGAATTGGCAACTACTACATAGTGAGCTCTATAATCGAATAGGACTATATGCCTTTTATTTTACCGAGGACAGCATCCTTCTCCTTGGGACTATTGGCATTTATAAGGAATTCCGTGTCCTCTCTATGAATCACATTAACATCACTATTGATCAGTACTTTCCGAGGACAATTATAACCTAATGACATAAACTCGAGCAGCCGAGCATAAGCCTTAGGCTCCCAAAGTGTAAATAATGGATCAGGCCAGCCTGTTGCAGGGTTGTAGAAACAGGTAGCCCCTTTAGAGATATCTCTATTCTCAATTAATTCCTCGAAATGCCCTAAACCTATTAATGGCATATCACAAGCAGTAACTATCCAGGCATTATCGGGATATTGCTTAAATGCACTTAATATGGCACCGAATGGGCCCATATTAAGAAAGGAGTCATATATCGCGCGAGAAGAATATTGATCACTCTGATCTTCTCTACATGAAACAAAAGCTTCTATTCCGAGCTTCTTATAGGTCTCCTGAAGAAAGTCTACCTGGCTTATCCCGTGATAATTGATAGTTCCCTTGTCTTCACCCATCCGGGTACTCCTTCCTCCAGCTAATATTAATCCCTTAACCTCAGGTGTTGCTATGAAACTCTTTATAGCCTTCTTAGCAGAATCGATATTTTCAATCCGGATTATAGGTATGTTAGCCTTAAGGTAAGGCTGCAAAAATTCAAATGGTTCGGCTATACCCTCTTCTAAAATCACCAGTTGGACATCCGTCAATTTATCGAGTTTACGTCCCAGTGACTCTTTTTTCTTTAGGGTACAGAATACCACCTGCTTACTTGCATTGAAGTGATTGCAGTTGATAATCACTAAATCTTCCTGATCTAACAATAGATGTTGATCATACTTATTTAGTCGCTTTGTAAGCGTAAGTTGATGATGGGTTATTTTATCTGTTAATCTTCTGATCGAGCCTGCAGGTGTAGCATGATGATCTGCATCTATATATGTAAACTTATATTCGGGCAGTTCTGATGATATAGCCTCCACCCACTTAAGAATAACATCGCAAGGTGCTCCAAGGAGACCTATTTCATTTCTACCATATTCGCCTCTTGAAGGGCGCTGAATAGCTGGGTGTTTTTTATGCTTTTTTATAGTCACTTTTACCTCCTGTTTTTACTATGAGTTGAGTGTTAACTATGACTATATCATGGCCCATAGATTTGCACATATCATAGATAGTTAACGCTGCTATTGAAGCTCCTGTCAATGCTTCCATTTCAACTCCAGTTTTGCCCGATGTACTAACCCAACTATCGATAAAAACTTCGTTGTTTTCTTTAATTGATATATCAATTGAACACTTGTTAAGGGGAAGTGGATGGCAGAGCGGGATCAGTTCATGCGTTTTCTTAGCTGCCATAATCCCAGCCAAAATCGCCGTCTGAAATACCGGTCCCTTCTTCGAAAGACCATCGTTTTTCTGAAGGGATTCAATAACATCGTCACTTAATCGAACGATGGATTGAGCTTGTGCTGTTCTCTTAGTTACCTTTTTATCCCCGACATCTACCATAGTAGGATTGCCCTTTGGGTCTATATGTGAGAATTTATTTTCCATATTGATAAATCAATGATTAATATCATTTATATAATGAGTAACCCAATTGATAATGATTACTAAAACTGAAAATAAATGCATCCGAGAAACTCTTTTATCCATTTAAATCTACGCAAAGATAGATAAGAAATGCTACTGTAGGAATTCATAAAAAGTGACGTGTGTACAACAAATTGCACAAAGTTGTAAATTAGCCTTAACAAACCTAATTCAGCGATGGAAACTAAACAGATAGTATCGTCCATCCTGAGAACAATAGAACAAGAACTTACAGATTTTATCAACGATCAGTCACAAAATGACTGTCCTATTGAATATGAGAAACGTGTTATAAACTTAGCTCGTTCCTATGGTCAAAAGGTGTTACAACGATCTTCAGGGGGATGGCCGAAGAGTCGCATTGGTAAAAAAAAGTCCTAACTACTTTTGGGAAAATAGAACTCAGTAAGAAGCATCAACTATGTCCAAAGTCCAGCAAACTTGGCGTGAGTGTCCATATGCAGGATATCATGAGTTTTACGGGTCAAAGTATGATATATGAGGAAGCCGCTCAACTTATAAGGAGACTTATAGGTCTGGATGTAAATGCGATGCAGATACAACGCATATCGCTGCACTATGGACAGTCGATGGAACAGTTGACATCATCCGATTGTGAGTCTATACTTCCCACCCTTTCATCAACAAAAAAAGATGATCCCACATATGTAATGATGGAAGGCTCCATGGTCTTTACTCGAGCGCATAAATGGAAAGAAATGAAGTTGGGAGTGACCTTTCATGATAGTCAAATCATTGCCATTCAATCAGATAGAAGGCAAATATGTAGATCCGTATACGTAAGTCATTTAGGAAGTATAGGTGAATTTTTTCCAAAATTTGAACGTCATTTAGTTTCATATCACAAAAAAGTCATCATAGGTGATGGAGCAAAATGGATCTGGAATTGGGCAGGGGACAATTATCCTAGAACGATACAAATACTAGACTTCTATCATGCTAAAGAGAACTTAGTACTATTTGCTAAGCAACATTTTAAAGAAGAAAGTCAACGCTTTAATTGGCTTGATAAACAATGAAGTAGAAAAAGTCATAAAATGCTTGCAAAACACACGAGCGCGACCAGCGTCTTC
>JBLIDB010000005.1:0-49843 GCA_047634015.1 Saprospiraceae bacterium | reverse complement strand
AGGCAGAAGCATCCCTACTAGCTATATACGCCTCTCCAGGAGGGCAGTTTGATAATGTTACATTAAACGACGATTGTGCAGCTACTTTCGATGGTTGTAAATTTCCAAGAAAATATATACCTATAGAATTTGGCTCACCTGTTGAGGAAGCGACTGACAGCATCGTAGCATGTGTAGATTGTGATATAGAAATTATTCCAGGATTCGTAATTGACCTTGGAGATACTCAAACCATTTGTTCAGATCTTGGCGAATCAGCAACAATAACAGCTTCTATAACCAATGGTATAGAGCCTATCCAATACACTTGGGACAATGGCCTTGCATCTCAGAATTCAGTAATTGTGCAACCGCTTATCACTACAACTTATACCCTTTCGGCAACAGATGCTATCGGATGTATGACTACTACCTCAGTTATTGTGGTTGTAGAGGATTGCATTCCTGATTGTGTAGACCCTCCTGAGTTTAGCTTATGCCCTGCTGCTTTTGAAACTTGCCCAGGTCAGTCTATCGAACCTTCTATCAGTGGCGTACCGGTTGTTATTTCTGGTGGTGAAACATGTTCGGAACCAGTGCTAACATATAGTGATGATACCACCGCGGTAATGGGGTGTAATTTTGCAATTACACGAACCTGGAGCGCTACATATTCAGATTTTTCTGAATTGGTTTCGACGTGTGTTCAGTCCATTCAAGTAATGGATATGACTGCTCCTGTTTTTTCAAACTTCCCAGATAACTTTGTTGTCGACTCAGATCAAGATTGTCGCGCAACTGTAACTTGGGCAACTCCAAGTGCAACTGATGATTGTGAGCTTGCTTCAATTCAATCAAACATTCAAAGCGGTAGTGTATTTGACATTGGTGTAACAGAAATCAGATATACTGCTATAGATCAATGTGGTAACATAAGTACAGCTTCATTTACAGTTACTGTAATCGAAAGATGCTGTAAGGTCCCACCAGTATTATCTTGTCCTAGTAATTATGAAGGCTGTCCTGGAGATCCGATCACTACAAATATAACAGGAATGGCTGTTGCTGTGGCAGGAAGTGTAGATTGTCCTGAGCCGACAATAAGATTCGCAGACGTTATTATTAGTGATACCTCAGATTGTTATACATTAATTGAAAGAACCTTTACCGCTAGCTATCCGGGTAGTACTAACCTAAACACAAGCTGTGTGCAGTTGATTACTTTAAGAGATGTGGAGATACCTATTATATCTGGTATTCCTGATAATATGGTTATCGCTTCTGATGAGAATTGCGTTTCTGCCGTAGTTTGGGATGACCCAATAGCATTAGACAACTGCAGTATAGGAGAGGTATCCGTTGACATTCCAAGTGGAAGTACATTTGATATAGGATCAACATTGGTGACATATACAGTTATTGATGATTGTGGAAATATTGTGAAAGCCTCATTTACAATTACAATCACTAAAGCTTGTTGTCAAGAATCACCTATAATAGTTTGCCCTGCTGACCATGTAGGATGTATAGATTCTTCTATAGATCCTAGTGTTACAGGCATGGCTAATGGAGTTAGAGCAACGGCATTCTGCCAGGACCCAAAAATAACATTTATAGATATGGTTCTGTCCGAAGGACCAAATGGAGAGCGTGAAATTGAAAGAACATGGAAAGCCCAAGATCCCTTTCCTGATTCTCTTATGGTCTCATGTATTCAGTTGATCACATTAGAAGATACAGAATCTCCTGTTATCGGAGATTGTCCTGAGGATATTACATTAGATCCAGACAATCCAGTACATACTTGGGAAGAGCCTACATTCACAGACAATTGCGAGGCGATGATAACTGTCGATATTCCAAGTGGTAGTACTTTCGAGACAGGCATTACGGTAGTTACTTATACTGTCACAGATATAGGAGGGAACGAAGTTACATGCTCATTTGAAGTTACAGTTCCTGAAGAAGTCCAGATAACATGTCCAGACGATTTGGTGCTTCGCTGTATTGATGATCTAATTTTAGACGAACTTCCTGCCCCTTCTTATTTGACTAACTGTCCAGCTTGTCAAGAAGACAATATTGACGGTTTTGAATACTTAGGGTTCCGAAACGGCCAATCTTACTATATTTCTGATAAAGTAGATGATTGGCAAGAAGCGAACACTACTGCTCAAGCCGTAGGTGGATATCTTGCTATAATAAATGATGCAGAAGAAAATGAATATATCAAGAGCATTCTAAACGAGAACAGCGCTTTTATAGGACTACAAGACTATGATAGCGAAGATGATTTCAGATGGTCAGATGGCAGTTCGCTTACTTATACTAATTGGTTTGATGGCCAGCCGAATAACTATGGGAATCGTCAAGACTATGTGGAAATTATGAAAAATGGCAAATGGAATGATCAAAGTAATAACAAGTCTCTCAAGTATATCTTAGAATTAAATTGTGTAGAACTAACAAAGACTATTCATAATATTGAAGAAATAGGAGAAAATACTACATACACGGTAACATATACAGTAGTGGATCGATGCGGAACCGATGATGAATGTAGTTTTAAGGTTACAACTGACAATACTCCAAAATTCGAATGCCCAGATGATATAACCGTAAATGCTACATATGGTTGGTCAAGAGTTTCATGGGAGGATCCAGTGTACAACACATGTTGTTCTGTTTGCCCAACTCGTATTATCAAAGGATACATATACATGGGGAATTTAGGTGACTCCTACTATTATTGTTCTACTGGAAGATCAAGTTGGAGAGCCGCCGATAGAAGGGCACATGAGATTGGAGGGAATCTTGTTGTAATTGAAAGTCAAGAAGAAAATGATTACATCGCTTCTAGAATTATTAGAAGAGAGGCTTATATCGGACTTTCTGATGAAGATTCAGAAGGAAGTTTTATTTGGGTCGATGGAGCAAGTCCTTCATTCACTAATTGGTCTTCTAACCAGCCAAATGCTGATGGCGACTATGTTCATCTTAATTCAACAGGTGGATGGTATGACGACGATGGGAGTGAGAAAAGAGAATATGTAGTAGAAATAAAAGGATGTGATCATGTTGATCAAATTGGAGGATCTATGAGTGGATCAACATTCAGAACCGGTTCGACAAAAATAACATATAGAGCAGTTGATGGATGCGGTGGAATTGACACCTGTAGTTTTAATATTATAATTACTTCAGGTGCGACTGGAGATGTAGCTTCTTCAAGATCCATAGAAAAGGAAGAAAGCATTTCAGGCATCATTGATTTTGATATTTATCCTAATCCAGTATCTACGATGCTTTTTATTAATATTAAGAGCGATTTAAATCAATTAAGTGCGATACAGATATTCCAGAGCAATGGCCAATTAATAAGTACGCTAAATCCTAGTAGAATGGATAAAAAGAAGGTTGATGTAAGCAACTATGCCAGTGGCATATATCTTATGAAGCTCACTGACACTAAAGGGAATCTAAAAGTGAAAAAATTCACAGTGAAGTAATAAGAGCGTAAAAATACTCAAAAGCCGTTGGTGTCATATCCAACGGCTTTTTTTATTGCACAATACCAGATAAATAAGATTTGAATCGAAGTTTATAATCCAAAGAAGGTAAATCAACGTCGCAAATCATTATAGCTAAATCAGCAAAAGACTTTTTAAAAATGAAGATGACGGAATGATTTTATTATTTCGATACCTGTAATTCTTCAAGCTGCGGCATTAATCCAGAGACTTCAGAATTAAATGGAACTCTATAAATAATTACTCCAGTGGAATCAAATACCAAAGCAATAAGTAAAAATAGCTCTTACGAAGAAACTTCAATAGAGAGGGATCCAAATTAAACCTAGCAGTAGCCTGACAAGAGTTCGAGATTATAACAAAATTCAAAACTGTTCGATTTAATCTTTCTGAACACACTCCAAAATCAATAGAAGAGGATGTCACCTATGATAATTCACCAATAAATCGTTCTGAAGTTCCAGTCCCCGACAATATTGACAAGGAAGAATCAATTTCAGAAATAAACTCTGAAGAAAACGCAGAAATACGCCTTCTGATTTCTGAAGCATTTCAATTTTCTGACAAAGACTCGGATCCAAAAAAGAACTTAGATTATTCGATAGCCATAGGTTTATATCTTAAAGATAAGAATCTTTAAAAGATTTATATTCGCTTAGTCTTATATGGATATAGCGCAATCACTCTTCCTCTAAAATACGCTTCTAAAGTGGTTATTGAAATTCCTTGTAAAAAGGAATGATCAATCAGAATTCTTCATGAAATAAGCTCCAATTATACCAGTGATACATTGATTGAGTAGGATTTCCACTTCTTGGAAATATTAAATTTTCATAAGATAATAGCCTTCAACAACTGTAATGAGTTCAGCGGCTCATATATCTACAATATTGTAGTATATTTGCAATCCGTTTTAAGAGGAAAGGGAACAAAAGAGTTCCCTTTTTTTGTATTCCAAAGAATTATGAAAACAACCTTAGTCGAAAAATCAGTTAGAGAGGCGCTTAAACGTAAGTTTTCTGAAGAGGAATATGAAGATTGTTTTGTGGTAGAAATCAATATTTCTAAGGGAAATAAAGTCATAGCTTATATAGAATGTGATGGACCTTTAACCCTTAGGAAGTGTCAGACAATCAGCAGATACCTTGAAAAAGAAATTGAAGAAAACCAATGGTTGGGAGAAAAGTATACGCTTGAAGTATCTTCTCCAGGCACTGATCGTCCGTTGATAGAATATAGGCAATACCAAAAAAATGTTGGTAGAAATATCAAAATCACAGATCAAGAAGATACTGTGGTAAAGGGTAAGTTAGTAGTGGTAGAAGAAAAAGGAATAGAAGTACTCGAAAAACTAAAAAAAGAAGAAAAGCAGCATGTGCTGCCTTTCAATAAAATTAAAGAAGCTAAAATTCTTGTGAGTTTTAAATAAAGCATAAATGAACTTAGTTGAAACTTTTTCGGAATTCAAAGCCGGCAAAAATATAGATCGGCCCACTATGGTTAGGGTTTTGGAAGATGTATTCCGAACGCTTATCAAGAAGAAGTATGGTACTGACGATAACTTTGATGTGATCGTGAATGCCACAAATGGTGATTTGGAGATATGGAGAGTTCGCGAAATCGTACCAGATGGTGAGGTAACAGATGATAGAGCGCAAATCTCAATTACTGAAGCCGTTGCTATAGATGATGATTATGAGGTAGGTGAAGAATGTTATCAGGAGTTGGAACTTGAAGAATTCGGTCGTAGATCAGTTATGGCTGCTCGTCAGACATTGGTATCTCGGATCATGGATCTTGAAAAGGATGAAATATTCAAGCGTTATTCTGATAGAATCAACGATATTGTTATTGGTGAGGTTCATCAAATACTGAAAAGAGAAATCCTAATTCTTGATGATGTTTCAGGTAATGAACTTGTATTACCGAGAGGAGAAATGATTCGGGGAGATTTCTTCCGCAAGGGAGACATGGTTCGTGGGGTGATAAAGCGTGTTGATATGCGTAATAGTAATCCTGCTGTAATAATATCAAGGACTGATAATGTTTTCTTAGAAAAACTTATGGAACAAGAAGTTCCTGAGATAGAAGATGGTTTGATTACGATCAAGAAAATAGTTCGAATACCAGGAGAACGTGCTAAAGTAGCTGTTGAATCTTATGATGATCGCATTGATCCAGTAGGAGCATGCGTAGGCATGAAAGGAAGTAGAATTCATGGGATCGTTCGAGAACTAAAGAATGAGAATATTGATATTGTGAATTTCACAACTAATATTAATTTATTTATTCAGAGGTCGCTTACTCCAGCTAAGATTACGAGTATAAACTTAAATGATGAAAAGAAAACTGCAGCGGTTTTCTTAAAGCCGGACCAAGTGTCTCTTGCCATTGGTAGAGGCGGTTCGAATATTAAGTTGGCAAGTAGAATTACAGGATATGAAATCGATGTGTATAGGGATACAGATGAGGAAATCGATGATGTAGATCTTGACGAATTTTCAGATGAAATAGAAGAGTGGGTAATTGATGAATTAAAAAACATCGGTTGCGATTCAGCGAGAAGTGTATTGAATTTGAGTGTTGAAGAGCTCAATCGTCGTACAGATCTTGAAGAAGAGACTATAAAAGATGTCTTGAAAATCATAAGTGAAGAATTCGATGAAGACTAGTGCTTCATTATGAGTGTTATAAATAGTGACTAGTCTATAATTAGAACCATGGCTAGTCATATAATAAAACAGAGCGTTATATATGGCTAGATTGGTAAAAGTCGCCAAAGAATTTAATATCGGAACATCTACTATTGTAGAGTTTCTCAGTACTAATGGTGTAGAACTTGAAAACAAGCCTACAGCAAAAGTTACGGATGAGATGTACAACATGCTCCGCAAGGAATTTAGCAATTCGCGAGATGAAAAACAACAAGCTGATAAGTTAATTATCGGTTCTAGGCTTCCGATTGAAGAAGTTGTTGTTGCGCCGGCGCCTAAAATAGCAACGCCTCCAGCACCACCCGTTGTAGAAGTTCCTGTTGTTAAGGAAGTGGTCGTTGAAAAAGTCATTGTAGATACTCCAACTCCACCAGTAGAAGTAGAAACAACTCCAGACGTTAAGCAGCCAGTAGTCGCAGCGCCTAAAGTAGATACTCCAAAGGAAGAAAAACCAAAAGTTGAAACTCCAAAGGAAGAAACTCCAAAGGTTGAAACTCCGAAGGAAGAAAAACCAAAGGTTGAAACTCCAAAGGAAGAAAAACCTACTATTGGTCTCAAGGTCATAGATAAAATAGATCTGAATACAGTAAAAAAGAAGGCTCCTAAAAAGAAAGCTCCTAAAAAGCCTGTTCCTACTCCTACTCCTACTCCTGCTCCAAAAGAGATTAAGGAGGCAACTCCAGCCGCGAGCAAAGCTCCCGTGGAAGAAATGATGCGTGCAAAAACGCCGCAATTAGCAGGGCTCAAAGTAATGGGTAAGATAGATGCAGCCAAGCTCAAGGAAAAGCCTAAAAAAGAAAAACCAAAACCTGCTCCTGCTGCCGAGAAGACAAAACGAAAGAGAACGCGTCGGAAAATTACTGCTGACAATTATAAAGGAGGAGCAAAAAGAAATGATCGTGGTCGCGTTAAGAAGAAAACCGTTGATCTAAAACAGGTTTCTGCTAAAGAGATTGAAGAGAAAATCAAGGCTACAATGGCCCGTATCTCTGGAGGAAAATCTAATCGTCGGCAAAAAATCCGCCGTGATAGTAGAGATGTAAAAAGAGAAAGACAGGAGGAAATTGATCAGGAAACAGAAAACCTAAAAATTCAGGTTACAGAGTTTATCTCCGTGAGTGAATTTGCAAGTCTAATGGATCTTCCTCCTACGGATATTATAATGGCCTGCATGAACATGGGCGTTATCGTATCTATTAATCAAAGATTGGATGCTGAAATCATCGAATTAGTGGCAGAGGAATTCAATAGAGAAATTGAGTTTATTAGTGCCGAGGAAGTCGGTGATGAAGAAGAAGAAATTAAAGATGATCCTAAGGATCTTGAACCTCGTGCTCCTATCGTAACAGTAATGGGACACGTGGATCATGGTAAAACATCACTGCTGGATTATATCCGTAAGGCCACAGTTGCTGAAGGTGAAGCCGGAGGAATAACGCAGCATATTGGAGCTTACGAGGTCAAGGTCAATGATAAAAAAATCACCTTCCTTGATACTCCAGGTCACGAAGCCTTTACAGCGATGAGAGCTCGTGGTGCGAAAGTGACGGATGTAGCTATCATAATAGTAGCAGCGGATGATAGAATCATGCCTCAGACAAAGGAAGCCATAAGCCATGCTCAAGCAGCAGGTGTTCCTATGGTATTCGCAATTAACAAGATCGATAAAGACGGTGCTAATCCAAATAGAATCAAAGAGGAGCTATCAGCGATGAATATCCTCGTCGAAGAATGGGGAGGTAAGTTTCAGTCAAACGACATCTCTGCGAAAACGGGAGAAGGAATCGATGATTTATTAGAAAAAGTAATACTCGAATCCGAATTACTGGAATTACAAGCGAATCCAAATCGTAATGCTTCCGGAACTGTAATTGAAGCATCATTAGATAAAGGTCGAGGATATGTTACTAAGATATTGGTCCAAAGCGGAACGCTAAGCATCGGTGATGTGGTTGTTGCAGGTGGTCATTCAGGAAAAGTAAAAGCCTTATATAACGAGAAAGGCAAGCAAGTCAAAAAAGTAGGTCCTTCATCTCCAGTACTTCTATTAGGACTTAGTGGGGCTCCTCAGGCAGGAGAGAAATTCAAAGAAGTAGATACAGATCAGGAAGCTCGTCAGATTGCTTCTAAAAGGCAACAAATAGAAAGAGAACAGTCCAACCGTGCCAACAAGCGAATTAGTCTTGATGAAATTGGTAGACGTTTGGCATTGGGATCATTTAAGGAGTTGAACTTAATCATCAAAGGTGATGTCGATGGATCTGTCGAAGCATTATCCGATGCATTGATTAAGTTATCAGTTGATACTGTTCAAGTGAATGTTATTCACAAAGCGGTTGGCCCGATAGCAGAATCAGACGTCCTACTAGCTTCCGCTTCGGATGCTATAGTTATAGGATTCCAGGTGCGTCCTTCGAGTGGAGCAAGACAACTTGCTGAAAGAGAAGGTGTAGAAATCAAGACGTACTCCATTATCTACGAGACGATCGATGAGATCAGAGCTGCGATAGAAGGAATGCTTGACACCATTAAGGAGGAAAGAATCACTTGCGAGGTTGCAGTTAGAGAAACCTTTAGTGTAAGTAAAGTAGGAACGATCGCAGGTTGTTACGTAGATAGTGGTGTCGTAACACGAAAGACGCTTATCAGAATTATACGTGATGGTATAGTTATCTATCCGAACAAAGCAGGTGTAAAGGGAGAGTTAAGCTCATTGAAGAGATTCAAAGATGATGCTAAGGAAGTGAAAGCAGGATTTGAATGTGGTCTTACTGTCAAGAACTTTAATGATCTCAAAATCGATGATATTATAGAAGGTTACGAGATCGTAGAGATCAAGCAAAAATTAGAAAAGAATAGATAAGCGTATTTGGTAAATCAGTTTTCTAAAATCAAACTTAGTAGGTTGAAGCCTTTCTTAGAAGAAAAGGTAAAAGCTTATAATAGAATTGATTTTATAGAAAATGATCCGATCTCTATTCCTCATAGCTATACTCGTAATCAAGATATAGAGCTTACTGCATTCTGGACCGCGATGTTCTCCTGGGGACAGCGCAAAACGATTATATCCAAGTCTAAGGAGCTGTTCAATCTAATGGATAATGCGCCTTACGATTTTATAAAGGGCCATAAAGAAAAGGATCGAAAGCGTTTTCTAAACTTTAGGCATAGGACCTTTCAACCGGATGATACGTTATACTTCCTTGAATTCTTACAGCATTTCTACAATAACAATTCAAGCTTAGAAGCGGCATTCTGCCCTCCAGATAAAAATATTACTACTAAGGAACGTCTCCAATATTTTCATAATGAGTTCTTTAGTTTACCAACTGCTCTGCCTCGTACCCGAAAACATGTTAGTACGCCCCTCAGAAAAAGCTCTTGTAAGCGACTCAATATGTTCCTGAGGTGGATGGTGAGAAGAGATCAAAACGGAGTGGACTTTGGACTTTGGAATAAAATCAAACCTTCAGATCTTATGATCCCTCTAGATGTCCACGTTTTTAGAGTCGCAAAATCATTGAAACTATTGCAACGCGACAAAACAGATTGGCAGGCAGTAGAAGAATTAACGGCAAACCTTCGCATACTAGATCCTAATGATCCCGTCAAATATGATTACGCACTCTTCAGTATCGGTGTATTAGAGAAAGATCACCTCCCGATATAATTATTGTTAGTTCAAATATCGCCTGAGACTACCCTACCCTAAGGGACGTCGTTGTATCTTTCGACCCGAAGTTAGAATCAGATATTATGAGCGATAAGAAACTATTCCTCCTTGATGGCCATGCCCTCGTTTATAGAGCCCACTACGCATTTATAAATCGTCCTTTGATCAATTCAAAGGGCTTGAACACCTCAGCAATAAATGGATTCGTAAGAACTTTATGGGACCTCATAAGCAATCAAAAGCCGAGTCATCTCGCCTTAGTATTCGATCCAAAAGGACCGACTTTCCGGCATGAGTATTATCCAGAATATAAGGCAAACCGTGATGCAACCCCAGAGGATATTACTATCGCTATTCCGCATGTAAGATCTATAGTTGAAGCATTTAACATACCGGTAATATGTATAGATAATTACGAAGCAGATGATGTGATTGGCACCTTGGCTAAACAGGCGGAGAAAGAAGGATTTGATGTCTACATGGTGACTCCTGATAAAGATTATGCACAACTGGTATCTGATCACGTTTTTATGTACAAGCCAGCTCGTATGGGGAATGGCATTGATATTCTAGGAAGAAAGGAAGTTTTGGAAAAATTTGATATCGAAAGACCGGAACAAGTAATAGATTTCCTGGGGCTTCAAGGAGATAGTGTCGATAATATTCCTGGAATTCCTGGTGTAGGAGCCAAGACCGCTGTCAAATTCTTGAAGGCTTATGGAAGCATGGAAAATCTTCTGGCTAATACACATGAGCTCAAAGGAAAACAGAAAGAAAATGTCGAAAAATATGCTGAACAAGGGCTTATGTCGAAGAGATTGGCCACTATAAAATTAGATGTACCCGTTACCTTCGATGCTAAGGCATATGAAATAGAGGGTTTCGATAGAGCTAAATTAAAAGAGTTATTCAAAGAATTTGAATTCAGATCTCTTGCTAAATCTATACTTGGAGAAGATACTAAAACCACTGAACAAGCGTCTCTATTTGCAGACCTCCCACATGATGCTGAAACATCTAAAGCGTATGCTATTGGGAAAAAGAATCTCGAAACCGAGAAAACTCAATATGAACTCGTCTCGACTAAAGAGGGCCGCGAGAAATTAGCTGCTACGCTTGAAAGTCAAAAATTCTTTTGCTTTGACACTGAGACCACTGGCCTAAATGCACATCAAGTTGAGTTAGTAGGAATAGCCTTTTCTTGGGGAAAAGGGAAAGGGTATTACGTGAATGTCTCCGAAGATATGGTAGAAGCAAAGAAAGAAGTTGCTGTATTTCAAAGAGCACTTCAGCACCCTATCATTTGCAAAGTTGGTCAGAATCTAAAATATGATATTAACATTTTGAGGTGGTACGATATCGAGGTGAAAGGTCCTTTCTTTGATACTATGATCGCTCATTATCTCCTAGAGCCTGACCTAAGACATAAGCTCGACTATCTGTCAGAAAGTTATCTCTCCTACTCTATGGTCCCTATTGAAAAATTAATCGGAAAGAGAGGTCCAAAGCAGAAAACCATGCGCTCTGTTGAGCTAGAAGCCTTAGTTGATTATGCTGTGGAGGATGCCGATATAACGATGCAACTGAGAGATATATTAAGTCCTAAGGTGAAAGAACATGGAGTTCAAACCCTATTCGATGATGTTGAGATGCCTCTCATAGGAGTGCTATCCCGCATGGAATATCAGGGAATAAATCTCAATAAAGAATTCCTAAATGACTATTCCAAGGTCTTAGAAAAGGACATTTTTAATGTCAGAAAAAAGATTTATGATCATGCTGGTCAGGAATTTAATATCAATAGTCCTCGTCAAGTAGGCGAGATTTTATTTGATGTTTTAGAAATTCCTTATCGATGGCGCAGAACCAAAACGGGTCAATATTCCACTGATGTAGATAAGCTTACCGAGCTTTCATTTCACCATAAGATTATAGCGGACATACTAGAATATCGAATGTATTCTAAGTTGAAATCTACTTATGTAGATGCGCTCCCACTAATGATCAATCCTAGAACGGGAAGAATCCACAGTAGTTTTAATCAAGCACGAGCTGCGACAGGGAGGTTGAGTTCTGAAAATCCAAATTTGCAAAACATTCCTATAAAAAATGCGGCTGGTAGAGAAATCAGAAAAGCATTTATCCCAAGAGATAAAGATCATATTCTACTCGCTGCAGATTACTCTCAAGTTGAGCTAAGGCTTATTGCTGAAATCAGTAAAGATGAAGCGATGTTAGAAGCATTTAGCAAAGGGCATGATATCCATAAAGCCACGGCTGCTGGAGTATATAATGTTTCCTTAGATGAGGTTACAGCAGAACAAAGAAGAAATGCGAAAACAGTTAACTTCAGTATCATTTACGGTGCGGGATCAACGAATCTATCGAGACAGTTAGGATTATCCCGTGGTGAGGCAAAAGAACTAATCGAGAATTATTTCAATACCTATAAAGGACTTAAGATTTACATGGATAAAACCGTGGCCAATGCTAGAGAACATGGATATGTCGAAACCTTAATAGGTCGTAAACGAAGCCTTAGAGATATTAATTCTCGGAATTCACTAGCTCGTAGCAATGCGGAGCGGATGGCAATCAACACCCCTATTCAAGGAACTGCCGCCGACATGATTAAAATCGCCATGATTAATATCGATGAGAAGATGTATAAGGCTAATTATAAGTCTAAAATGATCCTTCAAGTACATGATGAACTCGTCTTTGATGTATATCATACCGAGTTGGAAGAGATTAAAGCCTTAGTTCAGGAAGAAATGAAAAATGCTATCCCTGGGTTGGAAGTCCCTATTCTTGTTGAGTCAGGAACTGGCCAAAATTGGTTAGAGGCGCATTAATGTCGGATTTTTGTCTAAAAAAATGGAAATACATCTCTGACTTGCATTAACTCACATTATTCTAGTTCTCACTCCTGAAAAATAGATTAAATTGTTAAGCTTTTTCAAAATTATGTTAGAATTGCGTCGGATTTCTTACATGCCAGTCGTTATAGCTCGAAAAAATCAATGATAGATTTAAAATCATTCAAAGCACTTAGGCAGAATATGTCGCTAATAGTCTTGATGATATTATCATTTCTATCAGTTATTTTTGCCCTGCTCTCTTCGAAAGTATATCTCGCATATAACGAGACGAGGGCTGGTTGGGACCTTTATGATCCCGTTATTGAGTCGATCGGTCCGATTGACCTCAGTACTCCAATATTTCTTTTGACTTATGGATGTATTATAATTGGACTTATATGTAGTATGACTACTCCTAAGAAGCTTATTCAGACGAATTTCACAATTCTATGTCTTCTAGTCTATAGACTGTTATGCATGTATCTTGTTCCTCTTGAGGCCCCTTTAGATATCATTCCACTTCAAGATGCCTTTCTTATGAATACGACTTATGGCAATCAACTATTGGTCAAGGACCTCTTCTTTTCGGGCCATACTGCCTCGGTTGTCATATTGTTTTATCTAGTTGATCACAAGAATATTTCCAAGATATTCCTAGCAATGAGTGTTATAATAGGTTCTATGCTAATTATGCAGCACGTACATTACACTATTGATGTACTTGTCGCATACATTTTTGCTCATATATCATACCTCTCGGGATTATGGCTAACAAACAAAGGCTTACTCTATTCTAGGTTATTCTTCCTTAGAATGCCAAAATTGGCCTAATCCTAAAGAGCTGCTGCTGATTGGAGGAGATAAGTTCTCTTAGCTTTGATAAGCATTAATATTCAGATATCATGGACATGGAAAAACTTAAATATCCGATAGGAAAATTCAAAGGGCAACTTATATACTCTTTTGAAACAGATACACTAACTCATATAGAACAAATACAATCTCTACCTCATCGATTAAAAGAGGTCGTAATTCATCTAAATAAAGAACAGCTTAATACACCCTATCGTCCTGAAGGCTGGACGGTGCGACAATTGATACATCATATTGCAGATAGTCACATCAACAGTTATGTGAGATACAGATGGACACTAACAGAGGATATTCCTAAAATCAAGGCATATAATGAGAAAGCTTGGGCCACACTTCCTGATGCTTCAGAAGGACCTATTGATCTTTCATTGAAGCTACTTGAAGCCCTACATGCTCGATGGTCTGCACTTATGGGCGCTATGTCGGAAGATGACTTTAAGAAAAAATTGGCTCATCCAGATTGGGAAAAGAACCTTAGTCTCTTTCTTATGACGCACATGTATTCTTGGCATGGAAATCATCACTTGGCTCATATTACGTCTTTGATACAAAGGAAAGGTTGGTAGTGCAAATAGATTCAAAAATATAGATGAGAAGAGAGTTTATTCTCAACATCTTATTCCTGGTAATGATCAATCTGATCATTAAACCCTTCTATACATTCTTCATAGAAACGGATGTTCAGAACCTTTTGGGTCCAGCGTCCTATGGGGTTTACTTTTCCCTATTTAATCTTAGTTACATCCTACAGATCGTTTTAGATATGGGGATTCATAATTATGGGAGCCAGTATTTGGCCAAGGGTGAAACCGATAGCAATAGGTTTTTATCCCTGGCATTAACAACTAAAGGAATATTAATGCTCCTCTTTGCATTCACAATAGTGTTTGTTTCCTTCGCATTGGGTTATGATCCTCAATTGCGAAATCTATTGTACTTCATCTCTCTAAATCAGGTATTCATATCTCTAATCTTCTTTTTTAGATCATCCTTAGCAGCGATCGGATATTATAGAATGAATAGCATTGTATCAGTCCTCGACAAATTACTGATGATCATAGGTTTCATATATGTCCTTCACATTTCGTCAGAATGGAGAGCGAATTTCGATGTCATGGGATTTATAGGAATTAGAATGATGTCTTATGCACTTACAGCCATTATTGCTTTTCTTTTAATTTATATAGTCGGCAAACGTAAGCTGCATTGCTATTTTAATAAAGAAGAAGTATGGCACTTGATGAGGAAGAGTCTTCCGTTTGCCGTAATCGTCATCTTTATGGGACTAAGCAATCGGACGGACGCTGTTATGTTAGAAAGGATGCTGGCTGATAATGGGCTCCAATCTGGAATTTACGCCGCCGCTTATCGCATATTTTATTCCCTAAATACGATTGGATTTCTATTCTCAATGTTACTTCTTCCGATGTTCGCAACACTGCTAATTAAGGACAGAAGGGAATTACACAACCTCATTGATCTTTCACTTAAATCGATCCTACTACTATCTGTTGGTGCTGTAGCTATAGTGTACATTTTGCGATACCCTATTATGGATACCCTTTACAAGAATGACGCAAGTCTTTACGGTACGGATATTCTTATGACCCTTTGTTTTACTTTTATTTTGTCCAGTATTGTATATATCCTAGGAACTTTACTTACCGCAAATGCACAACTGAAATATTTGAATATTTTATTTGTTTTGAGCACGGCGGTAAATATTATTATCAACGCGTTACTAATTCCTAAATATGGCGCTCATGGAGCAGCAATTGCGACTCTTACTACTCATTCCGTTGTAGTTCTTGGGCAAATCGCATTGTGCTATTGGATTGTACCTTTAAGAATGAGATGGGAAAATATATTCTGTATTATTGGGTTTATATGCTCCATTGGGATCATAACCTTCTATAGCGATACTTTATTTCAACCTATACTCTTGCGATGCTTCATTGTAGTATTGAGCATTTTACTATTATCCATTGTTCTCAAAATGATTGACCTAAAATTGGTATATCGTCTTCTGACGAATCCTACTGAAGTCCAAGAATAGTATCTTGGCATCCTATATTGCAATAAATGAATCAGGAACGTCCACTTCTTTATATTCTTCCCATACTTTGGAATCATAGGAAAACCATTCTTATAGCAACCATTCTTGCAGGCGTTCTTACTGCAATTGTAATGTTATTAAAACCCAATTATTATCAATCCTCCGCATTGTTCTATCCAGTTAATAATGCACTTCTAAGCCCAACTGTAAATCTTGGCGAGCATTCTCAAGGCTACTATGGCAATGATAAAGATGTCGACAGACTACTCTCGATAGCCTACTCATGGGGACTCGCTACTTATATTGTTGAGCGCTTTGCGTTAGCGGAACATTATAATCTTTCAACTGAAACGAATTTGCAGAAAAGCAAGGTTTATAAAGAGTTTCGGAGTCTTTATAATGTTCATAAAACTGAATATGATGCCATTCATATAAGTATAGAGGATACAGAACCTGAGTTAGCGCAGCAGATGGTAAGTAGTATTGTGAAGTACATCAATGATAATGCCTCCCTGATCGTCAAATCAAGTCAGAAGACTATATATGAATCTATCCATCAAGATCTCGAGGTAAAAACCATAAGAGCCACAATTCTAACGGACAGTATAAAGCAGATAAGGCAGCGGTATAGAATCTATGATACAAATGCCCAGGCAGAGGCCCTTGCAACTATGGAAATAAAAAATCCTAATGGCGCAGGTGTCAAATCTATGATATCGGATTATAATAAAGGAATCGATGACATCCGAAAATTACAAATAGTACTAGATGAGATGAATAAATCAATCGTCTATCAAGAAATAGAATTGAATAAAGTCAAGACGAGCTTGAACAATGAAAGCAAAGGAATTCATATCATAGAGGAGGCTATTTTCCCCCTTGATAAATCCAGACCCCGGAGAAGTATCTATGTTCTAGGAGCAATGATATTTATGATGGGTGTTACTTCACTTTATGTAATTATTAAGGCACAGTTTCAACAATTATCTCAATCTATTACTTCACCCAAGCAGTAAATGCTATGGATGTGATCTCGCATCGTATTAACATTAGTACTCCAGGTCTTCAAGCACTACTGCTGAGTTCTATAGGTATAAGTTTACTTCTTCTTGTTTTGGGGATCTATCTAGATATGACTTATTTAGGAGCAATCTTCCCTATCGCTTGCTTCAGTCTTTTCCTAGTAGTATTTCATCCGGTATGGATTTTTATACTATTATTCGCGGTTATTCCTTTGAGTAGTGAATTTGAACTAAGTAATGGTTTAAGCACTGATATACCGGGAGAACCATTATTGTGGATTACAACAGTAATGACCATTCTATATCTCATTACCACAAAAGTCCCACACAGGCTTCTCTATCCGATTGGGTTTATAATCGCAATTCAACTTTTATGGTTAGCCATTACCGCTTTATTTGCCGAGCAACCAATGCTTTCTGTTAAGTATAGCATCGCCAAAATATGGTACGTGCTACCTTTTTTTGTACTCCCTTTCTATATAATTAAGAATCGATCAGATCTACACAAACTCTTCGATGCTTATCTAATCGGGCTTCTTATTGCATCACTATATTTTTTCCTTTCTCACGCTCAAGTTGATTTTGATTTTTTAGCCAAGACCGAAGTTGGGAAACCCATATGGCGAAATCATGTTAACTACGCTTGTTCCCTTGTCATCTCATTTCCCATAGCAGTATATAGACATCAGACATGCTTGAACCATAGAACTTGGAGATATAAAATACTTCTTGCTGCTATTTTAGTTTTCATGTGCTTCTCATATGCTCGGGTAGTTTATCTGTGTTTAGGTACCGCTGCTATTTATGTGTTTGTCCTGCGTTATAAGCTCACCAAAATAGCTATTGTAATAAGTCTTTTAACACTTTCCTGGATAGCTTATTATCAGATAAATCAAGCGAATTACATAAGATACGCTCCTGAGTATAGCAGCACCATAATGCAAGAGTCTTTCGACAAAAAAATTAAGGCTACATTAAATGGCAAGGATATATCAACTATGGAACGACTACATCGTTGGGTGGCGGGTCTCCATATGATAGAACAAAACCCATTTACAGGTGTCGGGCCGTCTAACTTTTATTCTAGTTATAAGAAGTATGCGGTACATAGTTTTGAAACCTACGTTAGTGATAATCCAGAAAAATCAGGAATTCATAATTACTATTTGATGACCGCTGTAGAGCAGGGTATTCCAGGGTTGCTGCTCTTGCTTACACTGGTTATCACAAACATGATTTATATCGAAAATTCTTACCATAGAATTAATTCACATTACGGCAAACAACTACTTTTACTATCTGGCACGTGTTTAATAATAATCCTTAGCCTAAATAGTATTAATGACATGTTAGAGGTAATTAAAGTAGGTGGACTGTTTTACTTTATGCTTTTTATTTCTCTATCGGCATCCAATCCCTTATTTTTACGCGTAAAGAGGGAAGATATAGGTAGATCTGTGATCTTCTAAATAATCTCTTTTGTCTGCTTTTCGAAAGATATGACCCTGTGACTGCGTACTCTGAACTATCAGATAAGGATTTATTGGATAGATTGCGGGAAATCAACCAAAGCAATCTAATGGGCTTGGCATATCAAAGGTATCGCCACTTAGTACTAGGTACTTGCCTATACTATCTCAAGGACGGGGCTGCAGCACAAGACGCTGCAATGCATATTTTTGAAAATTTAATTAGGAATCTGCATAAATACGAGATAGAAAATCTTAAACTATGGCTCCTCCAGGTAACGAGAAATCACTTCCTGAAACAAATAACTCGAGTAATAAAAAAAGAAAACAAGCTCATAAATAAAAATATTGATACCAATTTTGTGGAAATCGCTCAGGAAGAGGACCACAATAATGAGGTGGTATTCGCTGATCTAGAAAATGCTCTTGAGACTCTAAAAGAACATCAGCAGAAATGTATCGTTCTTTTCTATCTTAAGGGGAAATCCTATGAAGAAATATCTTCCGTGACGGGATATGAAATCAAAAAGGTCAAGAGCTATATACAAAATGGAAAACTAAATCTGGGCAAGCAATTACACAGGCATAATGATTGGCAAGAATGAATATTAGCAAAAAAGACTTTAACGCCTACGTGGAAGGAACGCTTTCCATGAAGCAAAAGCAATCAATTGATGACTATCTCATTGAAAATCCTGCTGAGCATAGAGCTCTTAAAGGAGCAATAGAGTATGAAAAGAATAATGATTTCACGGAATTATTAGAGGCCTTAAATCAGAAACTGAGCCCACATATAGATTCAGAAGTATTTACAAAGAATCAACCCGAACTTAGGTCTGGAAGAGTTATCCCATTTCGTAAATCAATGGTACCATTCGTAGCAGCGGCAGCGGCAATAGTCTTATTGATATTCACTGTAATCGGCTCTAAGAATAACTACCAAGGCTACCTGGATAACTATCCTGATGTTATTACAACATCAGTCAGGGGTGACTTACCGATAGATGAATTAACAGTATTAGAAAAGGGCATGCTCTCATATAATAATAAGGATATGCAACAGGCGCTTGATTTCTATAATCAGCACTTGTTTAATGACCCAACAGATACGAAAGCGAGATTTTATAGAGCTATATCAGAATTACACCTTAATAATCCTGAAGCCAGTCTTAGAGAATTTGAGATTATTAGCAAATCAGGAAATATTCTGCAATTTGAAGATGGTGTTGAATGGTTTAAAGCGCTTAGTTTTATCGCTTTAGAACGCTATTCAGAAGCGATTCCACTGCTCAAGAAGATTTCAGAAAGCAGGCACTATAAGCGCAAACAAGCCAATGCTTTACTCCGAAAAATAGATTAATGCCTTAACAAAATGCTGCATCGATCAAGCTTTGTAATACTACTGTCATTAATTTTGGGTCTTTCCTTTGGAGGACTATCACAACGTTATGATGCATTACAAGAAAAGTTGGAATCTATTGAAGAGCCAAATTCAAAATTAGCCCTGATCGATGAAATACTCGGATCGGAAAATTATAAAGCATTCCCTGACACAATAGCATTGCTTTATTTTTCCAAAGCTCAAATTCTATTTCAACAGACAGTTTCTATAGAACACGCTATTACAGCAATAGATGAAGGGATTTCTAATATTACATATGAAGACTACCCAAAGGTCTGGCTAAAACTTTGGTATTATAAAGGGTTCTATTATAGAAAATGGGATAAATACGAAGAAGCAAAAAACATGCTTTCTACTGTTTTAAAATACCGTAAAAACAATGAATATCTCTGGGATGCTACTATTCAAATGGGAAAAACATTTAAAGATCGGGGAGAATTTAGTCTTGCATTAGATTATTACAGAAAGGCAATCACATTAGCGGGAGATGATAAGTACGAACTCTCCACAACCTATGAAGTAATAGCATATGTATATCTTATAATGGAGACCAAAGAAGGAGCAGAAAACGCTCTTCCTTGGTTAGAAAAACTAATCACGGTTCTAAAAACAATGAAGGATCAAGATCACTTTATTGCAAGCATGACTTATAACAAAGCTTGCGCCTATATGACACTTGATGATTTAAAAAATGCTCGTGCAGACTTTGAAGCATCTGAGCGTATAATGAATAAATGCTGTGAAGACAAGGACTTCAAGAGTCTCATCTTAGAAAGCAAAGCCCTTCTACTCAAAGAAGAAGGGAGATCCGAAGAGGCAATAGATCATTTCGAAAAAAGTCTTGCATTATATCAGCATTCTTTTGATCTAACCCGATCTGATGGATTAGCGAGCACTTATACTTCTATGGCAGAAACATATGAAGAGATAGGCGATCTTGAGAATGCACTAAAGTACATTAATGATGCTCTTGACTATAGGCTGTCCGGAATCGACCGAGATATAGAATCGCAAATAATTTCAGAGTATCCCATTCTAAACAATGGCGAGAAACACTATCTCATAGAAGAATTACTTACTAAAGGAAAAATATTAGAAAAAGCAGCATCTCAAAACCCACTACAAAATCAGATACAAGATGCTATTGATGCTTTTCTATACGCTGATATCCTTGTGGATAAAATCAGGTTTGAGCACCTTGAAGAAAGCACAAAACAATTCTGGAGAGAAAAAACAAGCGAAGTTTATCAACATTTAGTTTCCAATTATGTAGCAATTGAGAAATTTGAGGAGGCCTTTCATTATGCTGAAAAATCCAAGTATCTTTTAATGGGTGAGCACTTGGTTAAAAAGCATTCTGAACAATTATTAACTGGACTTCCTGCTTCTCTAAGATCCGAATATACCCAAGTTCGAAAAGATATAAGAACGCAAAAGGCACAACTTGAAACCAATCAACTTCTAAATCTTTATAAAGAGATTGATTCAATAAAGTTAATCCTAATAGACCTCCGTAAAAAAGAAGATGATATTGTTTCTAACATCAAACAAAAACACGCTGATTTTTTCTACAAAAAATTTTTTTTCGAAATAGCATCTATTGAAAATATTCAAACAAAAATCCTGAACGTAGATCAAACTTTAGTTGAATATTTTTTGACAGATACTTCTCTATTCATCTTTTTAATCAATGAGCGTTTACTACAAGTAGAAAAAGTAACTATCAATGAGGAGTTAGTAACACTAATTACAAGTTTTAGAAATAACATCACCCATCCTGATCGCTACGAACCAGCATTTCTAAGGCAATACGCCAATGATGCCGCCAAATTATATGACCTCTTAATAGCTCCGATAGAAGAAAATCTTAAGAAGGATATCATTGTAATTGCAGACAATGCGATAGCACTTGTTCCATTTTCGATTTTATTGACCAAACATCTTGCGGGACCTGCTTTGCAATCTCCTCTTCTGGAATGGCCATATCTCTTATATAAACATCGCGTTTCTTTCCTACACTCTGCTTCACTTGAATTATTGAATTATAAAAATAATTCCGATATTCTTTATGATAAAGAGATCCTTGCATTCAACCCTTCTTTTAACAGTAAAGATGGAAGAATAGCAATGCAACGCGGAGACACGATTAGAGGCACGCTTCTTCCGCTTTTAGGAACTATAGAGGAAATAGAATTCGCCAAAAATTTATTCCAGGGAGACTTCTTCATGAATAAGGAAGCAACTGAAAGCAATTTCAAAAATGCCCTTAGCTCAACGTATGCGATACTTCACATTGCGTCTCATGCCATTGTAGATGATAAGAATCCGGCTCAATCTAAACTCGTCCTTTCTCCAGGATCGACAGATGATGGGATGCTATATACGTCTGAAATCAATGATTTGAATTTAGAATCCGATTTAGTCATTCTAAGTGCTTGCAATACAGGAGTTGGACAAATAACTAATGGTGAAGGCATTAATTCATTAGCACGTTCATTTGCCCATGCAGGTAGCCAAAATATATTGATGAGTCTCTGGCCCATAAGTCATCGGTCCACTACGAGTCTTATAAAAGAATATTACAAAGCATTAATAGATGGAAATTCCAAAAGAAATTCCCTAAATGATGCTAAAAATGCATTTCTAAATAATGTGCCTGCTGCTTATCATCACCCATATTTCTGGGGAAGTTTCGTTTACTACGGCGATGATCAACCACTTCGAATTAATCAAAGATCTACGACGAACATGAATTGGTTATATGCCCTAATCGGTATTGGTCTATTTGGATTTTTCTTCTACGTTAGAATTAAAAAATAATCTTTTTACTTTTTCTTTCTATCATTTACCAGCCCCTCCCAATCAGAAAGAAATACTATTTTTCTCATAGGCTTCTCATTAAATCGCCAAGTAAGAAACCAAGTTAATGCCACAGCCATTATAATTGTAAGAATAACTTTTATCCAATTTGTAGGATAAACAATAGGCTGGCTCATATCTCCCATACCTATCACTCCTGCCCAATAGTATGGATGGCGCCGATAGGTTTCTGCTTGTTGCAGATATTCCAATTTTGCTAATCTCAAGGCATGACTCTTTGACTTTCCTTGTTTCAAATATTCATAAAACAAACCAATAATACTACTTGTAGATTGATCATCAACAGTCCACAAAGTATTAACAACTGCACGAGCTCCAGAATACAAAAATCCACGTGTTATACTTGAGATCCCCTCGCCATCTAAGATTCCCCCCATTCCTGTATTGCACGCACTTAATGTCACCAATTCTGAACCACACTCTGCAGTATATAACTCTCCCAACCGAAGTCTACTATTACTATCCTCACCATGCCCTAAAGCAAGATAAGACTGTTCATTGTTATCTCCATCTAATATAGCATGCCCTCCAAAGTGTAATACTTGGGCTTGTTTTATAATTTGCAAAAAATCTACTGATAAATCATCATTCTGGCTGATCAATTCGATCTTGAATGCCCTTTTTATTGAAGCAATTTCTGCATCTATAAAAGGAAGTGGTGGAATAGAATTTGATCCTTCTATATAATTCGGTTTATAAACTATTATTTCGTCAATATCAGTATGGTCCGAATCTGGTAATCGAAAAGATCCAGACGGTAAGTACGAAACATCATAATCCTCTATCAGATATGGTTCGGAGTCATTCTCTCTAAGGATCTCAAATGGAAGATAGAAAAGTTCGCGGTCTGGAATTATAAATAACTCAGAGCGATCAGACAGCTTATTTAGCACCAAGGAATTATAGAGCGATGAAGATATCTCATCGAACTCATTCATAGTAGAAACAGACTCAGTAATCACTTCTCGCATTTTCAGAATACTCGAATTTATACTATCAGATTTACCGATTTTTTCTATATAGCTTCTCGAATTGTTCACAATCTGCAAATAAAGGTTCTCTCTACCATATTGATATTGTAATACTAATTCCTCACGGTCAAGAATATCAATCATTGTAGCCAAGTCATATGGCTTTATGGATTGGTCTTTATTCAAAGCCTCTCTTTGCAATGTGACGATCTGGGCTCTATTAGTACTCAACCTACTTTCCAATTCAGTCTTATTTGCTTTAGAGGCCTGATTGATCTCGGTTTCCAATAAAACAACAGATCTTTTTATACTATCTATAATAGATTGTTGTCTACCTGTTCCCGTTCCATTTCTTCTTTTAATATGAGATTTCAATAATTGAAGCCCTTTTGTTTTTTCTGAGAAATACCAAAATCGATTTTGATCATTGAGCAAATAAGATATATCAATAGCAAGTTGATAGTATTTCAATCCAAGGTTCTTCAAATTATTGATTGAATATTCTGAAACTTGTTCTGCGATATGCAAGTCAAATAAATTATCTAATTCGAGAAGCGTATGGAGAGCACTATCTAATGATGAAGGAGTTTCTTCCCTTTGAGCATAAAATATTTCAGCCTTGTCATATAATAGATTCAGCAAAAACTTTCTCCTTGACGGGATTACCTCTAATGCATTGGGAAACAATTCCAGTCCACGATGAATATAATACTGTGCGGAATCTATTTGGCCTAATCCTAAGCAAGCAGTAGCTAAATTATCATAAATCAAATATTCACTTTCGATGTAATCTTTTATTCCATAATGTTGAAATTGTTTTTTGGCAGTTTTTGCCATTTGCAAGGCCTCATTAAAATCACCCGCTTTTTGAAAAGCAAAAGAAGCATTAAATGCGATCATAGTTAGACCTTCGTTCGAAGACTCTTTTCCATCATCTCTCTTATTTAGAGCTGCAAATAGTTCATTGTATTTTTCTGATGCATTGGGTTCATTTGCAAATAAACCCAATGCCGCATTTTGCATATCAATACTAATGCCAAGTTCCAATTCTTCACCAAGTGAATTATACAGCTCTTTAGCTTTATCAATATCAGATTTAGATTTTTCTAAATGATCCGTGCCTTTCAAATTAGAATGTGCAATACTTGATGAAAGTAAAATCCTAATTAAATCAACCACTTGGACCTCTTGTCGATGTTCACTCGTTAGAAATTGATCGATAACGGGAATTGCACTTTCGTAATCTTCATATTGAATAAACTTTCGGGCAATCTCATTTATGGCATAACCATACACATCTAATTCTCGACCGTAGGGTTCAATTTCTAAAATTCTGAAATATGCATCCAGAGACTCTTTGTCTTGATTTAATGCCTCGTAGCTCTCTCCTAAGAAGGATAAGCTAAAGGCATATTGATATCCTTTCTGTTTTGAATTTACGAATGCTTCAATTACTTCATTAGCATGATCTATTACCTGAAGGTGATCTTCAAGAATCCTATATCTAAAGGCAATCGCATACTGAATTAATCCGACAGTATCACGATACTGGTGCACTTTAGAGCCTTCCAAAATCTCTTCTAATGAAGCAATTTGTTTGAGTCTATCTTCAGAAGCAGTTCTAGCAATTGTAATGCGTTCCTTAAACGAACTTTGTCCTCTTCCCAATCCTCCAAAAACACACAAAAACCAAACAAACAATATCCAACGCATTCTGCAAAGATACAAGGAGTATCTACTTCAGGAATTACACCAACCTCAAAACATGATTTAACGAAGCTTATCATTGGCATTTAGCCAATAGATATGATTTGTGTTTTTTATCAGGATGTATTTGCTTTGCGTCTGACCACATCTTCTCCTTAGTCAAAACCTCCCCATTAATAAGTCTATGTACGACACCTGCTGCAACCTGTGGTGAAGCATAAGAAGTTCCCTCTATCTCACAGCTCGGTCGATTCGGAACGGGAATTAATCTTTCAATTCCTTTAGATGCCTCTACAAATAAGACTTCTCTGAAATTCGAGCTAGAGCTCAGAGGAGTATTTTCTCTTACTTGCTGACAAGGAGTGTTAATATATCTGCATATCCCTCCTACTTCTATAACGCCATTCATTCCAGGACTTTGGACGATCTTATCTTCATCTACGATATAATCGAAAGTCGATGAATATCCTGATGGAAAGTGAGATGATTTAGCTAAATCGAGAGAGAGATTTCCTGCTGAGCTTATTATAAAGATGCCTTTCTTATTTAATTCCTCTACTGCTCGCTGAAGTTGTCGATCATTTTGATACATACCCCAACTGGCGTTTATAACTTTTGCCCCTTTGAGCTCGGCATATCGCAACCCACATATAGTCGAATAAGTAGTGCCTTCCCCACATTCATTGAGCACCTTGACTGTAAGTAAGGACTGGTCTCCTATTTCAGCAGTAGGTTTCAACTTGTCTAAAGCATGAAAATAACTTAATGTTACCAAAGTGCCATGCCCCCGATCATCCATAAGGTTATCATTTCCATCAACAAAATTCCATCCCGAAACATCCGTTAAAGGGCAGACAGAGAGCACCATACTGGGGTCATAGTATAAACTATTGAATGGTACAAACTCTGGATCAAGACCACTATCTAATATTGCAACAATAGTAGCATTAGGATCTCGATTAGTATGACCTCTATCCTTAAAGCTGACATTTTGCATGACTATACTATCAGGATTCTGAGGTTCAAAATGCGCTAATATATAATTCAATGAAAACACTCCACCTTCTTCTGTAATCCCTCCAGAAGACCTATTGCGTTGGGCTATACCCCCTTCTTCAAATATGAGGTTGTCATTGGTATAGAGAAAAATATTCCGGTCACAAAGGCATCTCTTCAATTCTCCTTGATTTTGCGCCGTACTACTGATTACTGGGAAGTACTTTAGAAGAGTATCTGCTATGTTATAGATTATTCCATTTATAAATAAACAATTAGAATAGTTACTCCCCGTTCCACAGTTCGTCGGCACGATATTATCAAAGCTGTCAGGAAATGTAAGAACCACTTCAAACTTCACATATCGCTGCCCCTTATTCGTGGTACTACCCTCTAATGGGCTTATGCAAGACTCATCACAAACATTAGAGACAGGCAAGCATTGGGCAACGCAGCCCTCTAAATTCGCAGTCAAGGAAGTTCCAGTATTAATATAAAAACCCGTATCAAGACATATTTCGAAGCCAGCTCCATAATGAATCGGCAATGGAGTGTCAATCTTATGAGAAGAAGTTAATTTATACTCAGCCAAAAAAGAAACATCTACAGATGGGGTTCCAGAAACTGTACGATTATAAAAGCAATCATCTATCTGGCCTTGCAGTAATCCAAAGCAGTTCATGAGGATGAATACGTAAATATATTTCGGGAAGGAAATCATCATTTAGTCTTTGCAATAGTCCAGTTTATTAAGGAGTTTATACATTTCAGCACGAACCCTCAAAATCGTTATCTATAGGACAACAAAAAACAGGGTTAACCTTAGTTGGTGACTTAAATAAGAGAATAATTCTATTAAAACTGAGCTTGTAAGCCATAATTGGGGCTAAATGGCATATGAATTTTCATGATTCCGACTTCAAAGGCCTTTCTTATTAGACCTGCTGTGTTCTTAACATCCATTTTTGATAATAGGTTTTTTCGGTGTGTATTGGCCGTTTCGTAGCTTATGTACAATTGAGAAGCTATTTCTTTAGTAGTGAATTCTTCAGCGATTAATCCCAAAACCTCCTTTTCTCTTGGGCTAATATATTTGTTTGATTGGTCAGTAGATAAAATTGAAACATTCATAGTCGTATTTTTTTGGCATTTTCTAATACCTGTTATTGGATTGATAATTCAAGACATTATCGGATGTCGGCTGACAATCTTACCTTCACCAAGAATTTTTTATTTTAAACTCAAGCGAGCTATTGAGCGCAAATACTTTTATAGAAAAACTTAAAGCTGGAGATAAGGATCTACTTAGAGGACTTTATAAGGACTACTTAGATAGGGTTGTCTATTGGATAAGTACGAATAACGGGAATCAAGAAGACGGCTATGATATCTTCCACGATACCTTAGAAGCGTTAATCAATAAGTCATTTTCTCAAGAGCAAAATTTCAATCAAAATAATATTGGTAGTTATATCATGCAAATCGCTAAGAACAAGTGGATCGATCAATTAAGAAGAAAAAAAACATTTCAAAAGGTAAGAAAAAGCATTACCGAGCGATTGGATAGTGAATACAACATTGAAGAAGATTATATCTCTGTAGAAACAGAGCATATTAGACAGCAAGCTTTACAAGAAGCATTTGGTAAATTATCAGATGTATGTCAAAAGCTTCTATCTCTTATCATCCAAGAACGTAAAACAGATGAAATAGTCAAAGCGCTTGACATGTCCAATGCAAATACTATGTATCGACGTAAACATGCATGCTTACAATCTTGGAAAACTAATATCGAAGCAACAGATTACACGCATGAATAATAATCAAGAACAAATATGGCGGTATCTGAGTGGGGAAATGGCCCTCGAGGAAAAACTAAATTTTGAGCAAGTATTGAATGGTAATAGTCTGTTACAACAAGTTGTCAATAAAGAGCAAGAACTAATACAGTTCTTGCGAAATAAGGATTCGAAAAATGCTGCCCTAAAAAATCTTTCAGATATTCATCAAGAATCTATAGCCACCAAAGTGCCATTGGAACGCAATTACGGCGGTAAATCTATATTGCAACGCCCAATAATAAGATGGCTTATTCCTATTGCCATAGCAGCTACTATGGCAATAGGCTACTTTTTTTTTCCAGTAAATCAAGTAACTCCTCAGGATATATATGCGGCTCATTTTGAACCTTCAGAAATATCATTTTCTACAAGAGGAGAGGATAATGAAGTAATGTTGACAAAGGCGGCAGGCCTATTTAATGCTGGATCTTATGATGCCACCATTGAATTTATTGAGAAGCTTCCCGAAAACTTCCAATCACAAGATAAGATCATCTATACCAAAGCCATAAGCCTCATCGCAAGTCAGCGGAATGCTGAGGGAAGGGCCCTCTTGGATAAGCTTCCAGCGCTATACGGAGATGAAGTATCGTGGTATAAAGCACTCTCTTTTTTACAAGAAGGTAATACAGCAGAAGTAAAAATCACATTACGCACTATTTCTCCTAAATTCAATCGTTACGATTCTGTAAATGCTATATTGGAGCAACTATAGGAAGTTGCTATATGATTTATACTACAGCCGATAAAGACAAACACCTTTATCAAATATTGGAGCTACAACGACTGAATTTAGCTATAGATAGATCTGAGGAAGATATCCAACGCGAAGGATTTGTCACTTGCGAACATAGCATAGATCTTCTTTCTGAAATGAATAAACCGCACCCTCACATTATAGCACTCGAAGAAGAAAAAGTAATAGGTTATGCCCTTGTAATGCTTCAGGAGATGAGAGATTCATTAAACGTTCTCAGACCTATGTTTGATAACATAGATAAACTATACCCTAAGTCAAATGACACCTCAGAAGATTCATACTTCGTTATGGGCCAGATTTGTATTGATAGCGATCATCGAGGACAAGGAGTTTTCTATAGTCTCTACAATCATATGAAGCTCGGCATGTCTCCTTACTATGATTTATGTATAACGGAGATCTCGTCTTTAAACAAACGATCTCTCAAGGCACATGCCAATCAAGGCTTCAAAACAGTCCATAAATACACTTCATCAGATGGTCACCCTTGGGAGATTGTAGCTTGGGATTGGTCTTAGAATTACCAAAACTATACTTTAAGTTAAAAAAGGAAGCGGTAGAATCGTTCACATAGTATAAGGAAATTTCGTTTGGATCTTATTACTTCAATCTATTTTTGAATTTAAAAAAAGACGTATGAAACAAAATTTACTTTTAAAAGGCCAATTATTGGTCATTTTCCTCTTGATGTCGCTTGGTGGCCTCTTCGCACAGATTACCGTGTCAGGACTCATATCTGACGACACTGGAGAAGGACTTATAGGAGTCTCTATACTATTAAAAGGATCCACAATCGGTACTATAACTGATCTTGATGGTTCTTTTTCATTAGTCGTGCCTAATAATAATGGCATTCTTGAGATATCATATCTCGGTTATAAATCCGAATCTTTTGCTATCAGCGCTGATGACAATTATTTCGAAGTAGCCATGGTACCAGATCTCAATCAATTAGATGAAATCGTCGTTACTGGTCTTGCCACAACGATAAAAAGATCAAATACTGCCAACTCAGTAGCAAGGGTCGATGCTGCAGCCTTGACGGGTGTAACACCACAAGCTACTGTAGATGGGGCTCTCTATGGTAAGTTTAAAGGAGCTGAGATTAGAGCCAGTTCGGGAGCACCAGGTGGTGGTATTTCTTTCAAATTGAGAGGAACAACATCTATCAATGGCTCTTCTCAGCCACTTATTATTCTTGATGGGGTTTATATAGATAACTCCTCTATTCCAGCTGGACTTAACGTAGTATCTGCAGCTTCTAGTGGAGGAAGTACTTCTAATCAAGATAACCCGTCTAATAGATTAGCGGATATCGATCCCGGAGATATAGAATCAGTAGAGATATTAAAAGGTGCTTCAGCAGCAGCGATCTATGGATCAAGAGCAGCAGGTGGAGTTGTAATTATCAACACTAAGAGAGGAACTGCTTCAGGAGAAACAGAAATCACTATCGCGCAGTCTGTAGGACAGTCAAGTATGTTGAGACCACTCGGTGTACGTCAATGGACTGATGAGCGTGTATTAGCTTCGAACTTTGCAGGAGATATTGATAACTATAGAGCTGCCGTATCCAATGGTACAGTAAGAAATTACGAAGACTTGCTCTACGGCAACAAAGGAATGTTATTTAATACAAGAATTAGTGCCATCGGTGGAAATGAAAGAACGAAGTTCTACATCGGAGGTTCTTACAAAGACGAAAAAGGAATTGTAGATAATACTGGATACAATAAAATATCTGCACGAATCAATATTGACCATAAGTTGTCTGATATGTTCGATGCCCAGATAAGTACTAACTTTCTCAATTCTTCAGCTGATAGAGGATTCTTCAATAATGATAACTCTGGTACTACTATGGGAGTATCATACTTGTCTACTCCTTCTTGGACTCAGTTGCTTCCTGATGAAAAAGGAATATATCCATCTAACCCTTTTGCACCATCTAACTTTTTAGAGACTTCTGCATTGATGACTAACAATGAAAGTGTCAATAGATTTATTGGTGGAGGTACGCTTACGGCGAAATTGCTTACTACAGAAAAATCTACACTAAAAGCAGTTTTTAGAGGCGGATTAGATTTTTATAATCTAAACACAAAAGCCATCTTCCCGAATACATTACAATTCCAACGCGATGGCGCCGGTCTAAATGGTGTATCAGTTCAAGGGTTCGCGAAAAATCTAAATACCAACCTCGCATTATTTTTAGTGCATTCATACTTTATGGATAATGGCTTGTCATTTAGAACTACAGGAGGTCTTACTAAAGAAGATTTTAACCGTGATATCATTTTAGGACAAGCTTCAGATCTTATTGGAGTACAAACCAACTTAGATCAATCTGGATCTCGTACAGTAACTCAAACCAGAAGATTACAGCAGGATAAAGGATTCTTTGTTCAAGAAGAAATCAACTGGGATGATAAGATCATAGCAACTGTTGGATTGAGAGGGGATAAGTCTTCTAATAACGGAGATGTTAATCAACTCTACTATTATCCTAAAGCCAATGTGGCCTTTAACCTACATAACTTAGGGGTTGTTAACCCAGACGGCGTTTTCTCTCAATTCAAAGTAAGAGCTGCTTACGGAGAATCAGGAAATTTTGCACAATTCGGAGCAAAATCAACAATTCTTGCATCATCTATTGTAGATGGTAGTGCAGGTGTTGCAGTACCAGCATTGTTAGGTAATGCGGTTGTGGGACCTGAAAGGCAGAAAGAGTTAGAATTCGGTGTGGATATAGGTCTATTCAATAGATTCAATATCGATGCAACATATTATATTAAGAAGGTTGACGACTTACTACTTAATGCAGATGTACCTTCTTCCTCAGGGTTCTCTCAACAAGTAACCAATGCCGCAGCCCTTCAAAATAAGGGTATTGAAATAGGTCTTTCAGCTACTGTAGTTAGCAGCGAGCAGTTACTGTGGAGCACACGCTTGGGTTTCTGGAAGAACTCTGCTGAAGTTACGAGACTTGATGTGCCGGCATATACAACAGGTGGTTTTGCGGATTTCCTTGGAAACTTTATGGTAAAAGAAGGCTTTAGCCCGACTACAATAATTGGTGTTGGAACGGATCCTACAGTCACGCTAAATGGAACAGGTGATCCTACACTTCAGGTTTATGGAGATGCAGAAGCAGATTTCCAATTGTCATGGAACAATCAGTTGTCATTTGGCAATTTCAATTTTTCTATGCTTTGGCATTTGAAGCAAGGTGGAACCAATATCAATCTTTCAACATTGTTATTTGATCTGAATAATACGACTTATGACTTTGACGATGTCGACTTGGATCCAGAAGGTGCTATGGGTAACGGTAATTATCGTCTAGCTCAGTTAGGTAGTAATACAGAGCCCTTTGTTCAGGATGCAAGTTATTTGCGCATGCGAGAAATAGGATTGTACTATACGATTCCAACCTCTTCAATTGCAGAAAGATTAGATCTTACAATTGGTGTTTCAGGAAATAATCTTGTGAATATCTTCGGATATGATAGTTATGACCCTGAAGTATCAAACTTTGGAGCAGGCGGATTATCTACTGGTGTAGAAGTAACACCATTCCCTTCAGCGAAAAGATTTGATGTTCATGTTATTGCTAAATTTTAATCTCAAAAATTAACGAAATGATTATGAATAATATAAAATATATACTTGCGCTTTTCATCGCAATGAGTCTTGTGGCTAGTTGCGACATAGATGAACAAGCGAATCCAAATGGGTCGAGTATTGAAGGATTCCAACTGGATGCTTCTAAAAGTGAAATGCAGACATTGGTTACTGGAATGGAGTCTCTCCTAAGAGAAGAAATCAATTTTTATTATGATGTCACCTCAATAGTAGGTCGCGAATACTACTTCTTTACTGGTTCTGATCCTCGATATACAGGTGAGGTCCTAGGAAAAGGAGATGCAACACTTGACAATGCTGGATTCTATGGTAACCGTCCTTATTTCGGTCGTTACAAGACAATCCGCAACGCCAATGTTCTTCTTGATGCCATTGCAAATTCTACACAATTGACAGCCGCTGAGGCTAGCGGGCTGAATGGATTCGCTAAGACCATTCAGGCATATGAATATCATCTTGCATTGATGCTCCAAGGAGATAATGGAATTAGAATTGATGTTTCAGATATTGAGAACTTAGGACCATTCGTAAGTTATTCAGATGCATTGGCAGCAATTCAATCCTTATTAGATGAAGGAATTTCAGATCTAAATGCAGCGGGTGATGCCTTTGGTTTCAATCTTTCTTCTGGATTTAGCGGATTTGATACACCAAGTACTTTTGCTCAGTTCAATCGTGGAATTGCTGCAAGATTAGCCCTTTATCAAGGAAACGCTAGTGATGCCGTAGCGAAGTTAGGAGCTTCTTTTATGGATCTTGCAGGAGATCTAAATACTGGACCAGGAAGATTCTATTCAACTGCGGGTGGTGATAAGGGAAATACTATTTTCAGAGTCCCTGATCAAGCGGATGCTATTGTTGCACATCCAACATTTGTTTCAGATATGATCGATGGAGATAGCAGATCTTCTAAGGTCTTAGAAAGATCTGCACCTATAACATTAGACGATCTTAGTGGTACTCATGACGTATGGGTTTATAAATCTCTTAATGACCATGTTCCATACATGCGAAATGAAGAGTTGATTCTTATCTATGCTGAGGCGAATGTAAGTTCCAATTCAGGAGAAGCTGTAAATGCAATCAACATTATTAGAACTGTTGCAGGAATCAGTGATTACGCTGGAGCAACAGATGCTGCTTCTCTTATGAACGAGATTTTATTTCAACGTAGATATTCACTCTTTGGAGAAGGACATAGATGGGTTGATATGAGAAGACTGGGAAGATTGAACGAACTTCCTTTAGATCGTGCTGGAGATGATGTTTGGCCTAATATGCCAGTTCCTGTTACTGAGATAGGAGGATAGATTTAGCGCTTATCTTATAAAAAGAAAAAGAGCGAAGTCCCATGGGGCTTCGCTCTTTTTCTTTTTATCGCTCTAATATCGACTCCATCAATCTTTCAGTTTCTGGCAATGGATCAATCCCATATTCTTCCTCCAGTACTTTTTTACACTGATTGAATGCCTTAATCGCTGCTGGTCTGTTCCCTTTTGCTGAAAATGCTGACATCTGAATGCGATAAGCATCTTCCCAAGAAGGGTCTATTTTAAGCGCCAATTGAGTGAGTCGTACGCTCTCCAAGGGATTTACTTCGACAAGCGATTCCGCAAGGGTTACATAGGCTGCCAAGGCCAATACTTGTAATCTTTCTCTCTCCTCACTGGACCAATCTTCGTACATTCTATTAGGTAAATACATCCCTTGATGCAGGGATATAGCATGTCGATATGCTAATTGTGCAGCTGCTGTATCAGAAGCCAGATATTCGTTTCCTATGCCAATAAATGCTTCGAATGCCTGAGCATCAATCCATAGTTCTTTTTGATTCAGTTGATAGCTAAGTCCTTGGCGCAAGATGTATTTAGGTTCGCTGCGTGAAGCTCTTTGAGGTTCTAATATCTTGTTGATGCCATGAAGTGCGACTTTGAAATCGCGATCACCTCCTTTTTGCTCTGCGTCTTCCCAAATACGATCTATAATCTGTTCTTTGTGGAGTCCATGTCTATCGCGAGCTGTAACCAAAAATTGAAACAATTGAATCGTCTTGTCTCTACCCCATGATTTGGATGGAATATCCTCCCCCTCACGCCATACTTCCCACCGTCCGAGAGTATGAATCCTGACGGAAGCCTTGTCAAAGGCATCGAGTAACAAACGTATTTTTTCTATGGGTGTAGACATTGATTAAGACTACTTCACTTTTTGGGCAAGGTCATTTACTTTCCTATCCAGTCTATTCAAAGTCTTTGTCATATCCTGTAGCGAGGAAGCCAGGCTTTTGATATCAGCTTTAGTTGCGGCTGGCCACGCTTCTTCTATTTTATTACCTATTTCGTCACCTACAGATGTTAGTTGATCTTGGATCTGAGCAACTTGTTTCTTAGGATCTTTGATTGTTTCCAGTACCATTTTTGGAGCAGTTACCGACCATTTCTTCCATAGATCGAGACTCTTCATAAGAATACCTTCCTGTTCTTCAGGACTTTTATCCTCCACAGCTTCTTTAGTCAGTGTTGAGAGCTTGTCTTGTATAAAGACTACTACATCCTGAAAATCTGTAAAGCTCTTGTTTTCGCCTCCTTGGACATGAGATATCTTACCTCTCCATTGGACATTGGATGTGCCTTGTTCATCATCGTAGATATTTTGAGTGAATCTAACCATGAATGATGAAGTCTGCGGCTTTGTAGTAGACATAGTGCTAAAGTTTGTTTTTACCCTTTTCTGGATACTTCTAATGTACTACAATCGTACCATTTCAGGTATTATTACCGAATATCCGCGCTTTTAGTGCTCTAAGAGAGGTCCTTATCCTAGGGGAAACACGTATTTATATAATTTCTGAGGTTATACTGAACTAAATCGGTGTACTAGGACGTTATAAATCCGAACATATTTCGCTTTGCGCAAGATTGAGTATCCCAGTACTTAAGTTTTGCTCTAAGCAACAACGTAAAGAGATCCCATGAGCAACACAACACTAAAGTGTATGTGGTTGACTGTAGTACTATTTCTATCAGTCGTATCCTTGCAAGCCACATCTTCTACAGACACTCCTGTCATAGATAGATCTACAAAAGAAGTTATAGTAATAAACTACGATCAGTTCGCATCGGATGAAGTCACTTCACTTGTAGAATATGCTCAAAGCACCTATAATAGAATTGATAATGCTAGAGTAATCATTAAAGACTATAGTAAAGAAAGTAGTGAGGATAATACCGCTACTTTCAAGGCTGTTATCGATGCCTTCTACGACGCTGGTATTTCTTCTAATAATATTATTATCAAAAAAGAAGCCTTCGATGGGGCTTCCGCTTACTTCAGTATCACCATAGGGAGTGCTACACAGGTCCAATAAGAACAGTCCTATATTTTACTTTCTCGTTGCCGTTTCTTCTACTACACTACAGTGGGCAGACATTTATTGGGTTTATGAAATGACCCACTCTTGGCCATTTAGTGAGCTAAACATTTCGAACTCTTGAAATGTATTTGTAATCCTCTTTCATCTTTTTTGTCGAAGATTTAAATATTTAATATTTTCGTAATATCTGGCACAATACTTGGAGCTGCATTACTGAATATAAAACTCAGTAACTATGTACAATATCAAAGCTCTTTCTTTTTCAATTCTACTTTCGTTCGTTCTTGTTCTTTCCCTATTTGGAAATAATGAGGTAGATGTAGAAACAACAATTATAGTAATAGACGGCAAGGCCTTACTTGTGGATGTCGATGAAAGTGGAAATGTTGTTACAACATACATGGAAGTTAACAACTACTTTAGTTCTGTTGCTGAAGATCACGCAACAAAAGTAGCAAAAGCAAAAAGTGAATACATTGCCTTAACGCAGCGACAATTAGATCAAATACGATTTATCGCTTTATCTAATGATCCGAAAGCATTGGATGACGTAATGGTTTCTAATCTTACAAATCTTTCCATGCATTATCAAGAGACCTATGCGAATGAAATCGTAATTACAGCTGCCAGAAATCATAGAACAGCTCATCTTCTTGAAGCCAACATTGAAAAAATAAAAGAAATTTTCATGGAATATGGAGTTTCGGAATATGATGTAAGAGTAGAGTACAAAGTTGATATGGGAGACGAACCTACACGATTTATCAAAGTTGTATCGCATCTTAGAAATCTACCAACTCAATAGAGATAGAATATCCTCATTATAAAAACGGAGAAATAAAATAATCCTAATAAAAAAGGCCTATGTCGTTATAACGACGTAAGCCTTTTTTACATTGAAATGATTTAAGAACTAAATTAGAAGACTAGATTACTTATTGATAGCCTCCTAACGGCCATGAACCCGTCTGTCGGCCCGGCAAATAAAATCATCCACACACTCTTCCGAGTATGCTATACCCGACTCTTTGAGATCGTTAGTCATGTCCTGAATATCAAGTTACAAATCCCGGTTCTTTCGTAGGATCAATTAGTTTCGACAATTTGCCCAATCCTTATATCACTTCATTTTAGTGAGATTCATACTGAAGCCAATATGACTTGTATTCCCGGCAAGGTGAAATCTGCTATAACCATAGTTAAACATGAAGCGCTTCACTCTTACGCCAAAGCCGATAGAGAGTCCACTCAGGCTCCGATAACCGCCTGTGCTTAATTCTTTATTCCGCTGATGACTATATCCCATCCGAACTCGAAACCCTTCCCGTGGGCCTATTAATAGTTCTCCCCCAAAAGTTAGGTGGCGAAATAAATTATCTACTATTTTACCTAAACCACCAGATTCATTATTTGAGCCATTTATGATATTAAGATCCTGATTGAGTTCACTTTCGTAAGTGAGTTTCCAATTCTGAATATTTCGTGCGGTAATTAGAAATCTAAAAGGAAGATGCTTTAATCGTTTGGCATAGCCAATCTGAAATTCTATAGGTAATGCTTCACGAGTAACATTATAGGAAGATATCTGACCTCCTATGTTCTTCAAGACCATGGACCAATTAGCCTGATTATCAGGATTGAAATAATGAAAACCAATATCTCCCCCTAGTCCGTTTGAACTATACGTCTCCATAACAGAAGAGACATATTTTAGGTTTAGCCCTATGCGAAGTCTATCATCAAGTTTATAGCTACTTCCGATGGTAACTGCTACTTCAGATCCATCGAAAAAACCATCCCTATTACCAAATTCATCCGCTCTTTCAAATTGTCCCAAATCTACATACTGTGCTGCAAGTAATAGCGTAAAGACTGAATCCAATGGAAGTCCATAAGTAACAGTTCCATGAGAGATATCCGCTACATGAAATCTGTGATTAATAGCTGCTTGATGTCGCATTTTCTCATTAATCAATGCCGGATTAGCCAGTGCCTGAGTTATATCATCGTCCGCTATCGATGGATTTGCTCCTCCTAGGGCCGTTATTCTTGCAGAAGGCGATAAGTTTAAAAAATGGAATGTATTGATTCCGCCAATCTGTGCTAGTAGACTAACTCCTTGAACACTCAAGAAAAGAAAAGCAATTAGAACCGGCTTAATTGGATGTACGTACATAAGCGGGACCAATATCGCCTTTTTCAATCGTCCATATAGTAGCACAGATTCCAAGACTATCACAAATCATCTTTTTTATCATAACGCCTTTGACATCAAATTGTGTTAGCTCTCCGAATTCATTATCCCCATTCAGGTACTGACCTGTCCAAGATAGCTCCCCATTCTCGTGATATTCCGTAAATGGCCCTTGTTCCATATTTTCTGCGAACAATACTTCTTCTTTTATCTTTCCATTCTCATAGTATGAGATATTGATGCCAGAATGGACTCCCATCTCAAAGTAAGATTTCATTTTAATAGCCCCACTTTCGTAATACAAATACAAGGTGTCGGTAAGGATGTCCTGCAAATAATTTTCAACTATCTCTGGTTGTCCAGAATTATAATATAGCGTACGAGTCCCATGGAGGCGATCATCTAGGTATTCAGCCTTCTCAAACACATCAGCCCCATTCGAATGGTATGATATTAGAAACCCTTGTTTTAGGCTATCTATATCAATCATGTATTCTTGCTCTAATAATCCATCGCTATTACTAATTTGGATTCTCAGTAACCCATCACCGCAAGCGAAGACAAAAATTAAAAGAGTGATTGCTAAAAAACATTGAATTAATGGGTTTCGATTACCTATTATCATATTGCGATTACTGGAATTCTAATATAAAACTGTTCTTGCTCTACCCTTATTACACAGAATAGGTTCAGTAACCCTAAGATTGATGCGCTAATGAAAAAAGGGACGCATCCTAATGAAAGAATGCGTCCCAAATATATTTTTATTGAACCCTAAGACCTAATAGTACAAGGATCTATTGTCTTCTATGGTAACGTTATCTCTAAGAGCTTTCATTAGCCCAAACTGACCTTTTGATTTTTTCTCCTGAGAAATAGCTTTCTTAATAGAAGCCAGTCCTGATATTTCACCAGCATCATCACGAGACAAAGTCTTGACAACAAAGACTCCACTATTACCAAGAATCGGAGCAGAAACACTTCCTACTTCTTGACTGAAAGCCGCTCCTATCGGTCCAGGCTCGTTACCCAATCCAGCAACGAAATTATTGAGCATGTTAACTGAGCGAATAGTATCTACAGAAACACTGTATTGACCTGCAATTCCGTTAAGATCTGAACCGCTAATACTTGCTAATGCTTTCTTTCCTTTGAGTTGATTCATAACCGTGAATTCCAACTCATTCCTAAGATCTGCAACTGGTGGCATTCCTGCTTTCTTAATATCAGCCAATCCAGCGATTACATACTTATTTGTAAAGTATCGAATCGGATCTGTATACTGGAATACAATTGGTGACACATCATTTACTTCAGTACCAGCATCAAAAACAAATTTTACGATATCTCTTGAAGTACTACCGCCTCCTAACTGCCCAATAGAGTATCCATTTATAGGGAGATTCTCACTTGTTTCAACTGTAAGGACAGGATCAGATTTTACGGCTTCCTTAATATCCGAGAGATATTGATACTCTCCCACCAAGGTTAACATGGCATCATATACATCACTCTCCGTAGTTTTAGAAGGTATAATTGGCGTACTAATGTAAGCTACCTTATACTTTGGATCTCTTGTTTCAAATTTCTGGTCTTTGATATAGAGTAAGTGCACCCCAAATTGAGTCTGTACTTTATAAAAGTTATTTTCCTTTCCAGTGTGAAATGCTACCTCATTAAATTCACCCACCATAGCACCTTGAGCAAAGTATCCGAGATCTCCTCCGTCTTCCTTATTAGAAAGATCTTCACTGAAAGTACTTGCCAATTCCCCAAACTTACTTTTGTTTCTTGAAAGCACAGTCATCAAACTATCTACCAATCTATTGGCTTCTTCAAGTTGTTCCGCATTACCAGGAGTCACTCTTTTTAGGATGTGTGCTGCCTTCACAGAATCAGGAAGTATTTTTTTATCTACTATTTTAATCGCTTGGTAGTTATTACCAAGTAAATGTGGGCCATGCACCTCTCCTACTTCATAACCTCCTATTCGCTCTCTGTAGAATTCATCAAATTGCTCTACCTTCCCATAAAGTGGACTATAGAAACCATTATTTGAGAAAGCAAATAATGAATCGTTTGTTGCCATACGGAATTTATCCATCGTTGCAATCGTCTTGTCCCTCCACTGAGTACTATCTGCCGATGTTGGAAATACATTATAAGTAATGTATTCTACTACTCGCATCTCTTCCTTTAGCTCATATTCTCTCTTATGATCAGCAGCATATGCAGAAATATCACTGTCACTTACGGTTATACCATCTGAAGGAATATTATCGAAAGGAATTTTCACTACTGCTATATCCGCCGTAGAATTCTCTTCTTTATAGACACTTTCTGCCAACCAATTCGGTGTATAATACGCCTTGGAAACCATGTTATTCAGTTTCGTCTGAATCTGAGTTGTCTTTATTTGCTGCTCTTGCTCCGCCCAGTAAGTAGCAAATTGAACATTCAGTGGCTCTCCACTTTCTATTTGATTTTTAATTTGCTGTAGACGAGCAACATCCAACTGTCCCGTTTGTGGGTTGGCAAAATTCTGATATATGATCGGGCTGAGATTTGTTCCAAATTGGAGATCCATCAACTCATCTCTACCAACAGCCATACCCAAAGCTTCAGCCTCTGTGTCTGAGATACTCTTATCTACAAAATAATTCCATAGTGCTTCTCTTCCTACATTTGGATCAGAAGCGTTATTAAATAATGTAGAATATGTGCGCTCGAAGTCCATCTGCTTGAGCTTTTCGCCATTTACACTTCCTATCGCTTGATTGACATTCATTCCTTGCCCTCCGCCTGGTCCCATAGAATCCATGAGGATGAACGATAGTAGTGCCAGAGCAATGATGATAAACACCGCCCACATATTATTTCTGATCTTTCCTATTAAGGCCATCTTGTTATATTTCTTTTAGATCCAAATTCAACTTTACAAAAGAGGCACAAAGGTAGCACCTTTAGGCTTATTGGCATATCTTAAATTGATATGATTCTGTCATAAATCGTATTAAAGTCGCTTTTTGATAGTATCACCCTTACAATTAACTGTGTAATGAGTAAAATTCGTGTCTTACAAAGTATAATTCAACCTTAAGAGACAAGAGTGAATTAATCCCGCAATAGCTCTGGATACTTGCGTAAAACCTATACTTTCTCTTAGTCGCAAAACCGTATGGACACCGGATTGCTCACGTACTTAACAAATAGGATCGCACTTGTTTTATTTAAGAACTCACGACTATTACTTCGATAAAAGAGAGAAAAGTATGCAAGACATGCCCAATTATCAGCCCAGGTATTTGAAACAAAAGTTCTATAATTTCGCAGTAGCTTTAGCTAAAGCGCCCATACCTCTTATCGAAATTCATAGTGTCATTATACCTTGCGTTCTGCCATATCTTCTTCCCCTTTCTCAAAGTAAGCCTCGTAGATTCCTTCCATCTGATCATAAAACGAATTGCCATAAGCCCTTATGATTGCTTCTTTTAGGAATCTAAAGGCAGGAACTTTTAATTCCTCACCTAAGCTACATGCCGCGGAACAGATATCCCATTCATCATAGTTCAAGGCTTCCCATCCAGTATTATTATTCTTAGAAACTCGTAACGGATAAAGATGACATGATATAGGTTTGCGAAAATCAGATTTCCCTTCTTCATAGACTTTTTCCCACCCACACTTGGCCACTCCATCATTCCCTTTTGTTAAAAACACGCAAGAACCATTAGGCTTTATTGGGGCTACAGTTCCACCATATTCCGAATCATAGATAGATACCCCTCTTTCGGCAATAATATCTTTTGACTCTTTGTCTAATAATGGCAACAATTCAGGGATTGCCGCTTGCATTGCCCTTATTTCCTTTTTGTTTACTGGTGCTCCAAAATCTCCTTCCCAACAACAGGCTCCTTTGCACTTGCTCAAGTTGCAAACAAAGCGACGACGAAATAGCTCACCACTTACAACTTTGCCTTCAATGATATACATACTGCAATCTTACCACATAAATCATTTAGGAAAAAGTCATGGATAGCATCTCTTTTGAAAAAAGCCAAATAATGTCCTGCAAAAGTGCCGTAGGTCTCGTAATTTCGCACAACTCAAAAGAGACCCAATCTTTATATCAACAAGATGAAACTTTTATTGTTGTTATTATTCATTAATGGATCGGATCAATCTCTTAGAATGTGGAAATATGGATGAATTAAAAGAAATATTTAGAGAAAAGGCGGCAGCAATAAAGGCCGAAGTAAAGGCAATGGTAAAAGAGCATGGTGCTAAAATAACAGGAGAGGTTACTCTTTCTCAAGTGTTTGGCGGTATGCGAGGTGTTAAAAGCATGATATGGGAGACTTCTAATCTGGATGCCATTGAGGGAATTAGATTTAGAGGGTATTCAATACCACAATTAAGAGAGGTTCTTCCTTCAGCGGAGGGAGACGATGAGCCGCTTCCAGAAGGATTGTTTTGGCTCATGCTCGTAGGCGAAGTACCTACAGAAGAACAAGTTAAATGGTTGAGCGAGGAGTGGAAAAAGAGAGGTGAGGTTCCTGCACATACTTACACGATGTTGGATAATCTACCCAATGACCTGCATCCTATGGCACAATTGAGTGCAGCTATCGTCTCTATGGAATCTGAAAGTGTCTTCTCTGCACGGTATAGCGAAGGGATGAGTAAGCATGACTACTGGGATGCTACTTATGAGGACACCATGAATCTTATTGCTAAGCTTCCTAGAGTAGCAGCATATATTTATCGTAAACTATATCATAATAACGAGCAAATCGCAGCGGATCCATCTTTGGATTGGTCAGCGAATTATGCACATCAGATGGGATTTGATGACGATCAATTTAGATCTCTAATGAGACTCTATCTGACGATTCATGCCGATCATGAAGGTGGAAATGCCTCAGCACATACTGTACATTTAGTAGGTTCTACATTGAGTAGTGTCTATTTCTCTTTCGCTGGAGGAATGAACTCATTAGCGGGTCCACTTCATGGATTAGCAAATCAAGAGGTCCTGAAATTTATTCTGGAGATGACCTATGAGTTGGGAACTGATGATCCCAATAAGGAACAGATCGCAGCCTATGTTGAAAAGACACTGGCTGGAGGAAAAGTAATTCCTGGTTATGGTCATGCAGTGCTGCGCCAGCCAGATCCTCGATTTACGGCCCAGAGATTATTTGCTGAAAAGTATCTCCAGGATAGTAATATTGTCAAGATCGTTTGGAAATTATTTGAAGTGGTTCCTCCGATTTTGGAAGGCCTTGGCAAGGTCAAAAACCCTTGGCCGAATGTCGATGCACATAGTGGGGCTCTCCTGACACATTATGGTTTGACTGAGTACAGTTACTATACAGTATTATTCGGAGTTTCAAGAGGATTAGGAGTTCTTGCAGCGGCGTGTTGGTCGAGAGCATTGGGATTCCCCCTTGAGCGACCAAAGTCAGTAACACTCGATTGGGTAAGAGAATTTGTTAAAACATCATAAGCATATAATAATATGGCCAGTCCAGCACATTTAAAGTTTACCAAAGAACACGAGTGGATAGCAATCGAAGGTAATATAGCCACGATTGGAATTACTGATCATGCTCAAAATGAACTTGGAGAGATCGTCTATGTAGAAGTAGAAACTGTCGGAGAGGATATTCCTAAACATGAAGTTTTCGGAACGGTAGAAGCTGTTAAGACTACTTCAGATTTATTCATGCCATTATCTGGAAAAGTAATTGAGTTCAACTCTGGACTCGATGAATCTGAAGATGATAATCCAGGACTCATAAACGAAGATTGTTATGGAGCGGGTTGGGTTATAAAAATAGAAATCTCGGATTCATCTGAAGTAGACGCTCTTCTTGACGCTGATGCCTATGAGGCGCTGATCGCATAATTATGATAGAGGAGTAACGCTTTTTGGGCTGTCGAAATCAAAAAGTGTTATTTATAAAATGGACACCCTATCAACTATGCTTGACTTCTTATAGTTATGTGGTCACTTCAGAAAAAATATTCATGGAGTTATATTTCTGTTTTGTGGCTTGTGGTCATCTTAATCCTCTTATTTATTTCCTCAGAAGATATTGAAATTAAGCAACCTGAGCTATTTCCGCATGCCGACAAATTAGTCCATGCAGGTCTATTTGCTATCTGGGCTTATTGTTTATGTCGTGCCAGTCTACAGCAATTTCATTTTATAAAATATGTTCCTATTAGCGTTGGAATTATAAGTATTGGAATCCTGACGGAAATACTCCAAGGTATGACTACGTATCGCACCAGTGATCCTTGGGATGTTATCGCAGATATAGTAGGAGGGCTTGTTATTTTAATGTTTTTTAGATTCTTTTTGAAATAATTTATATTTCACTTTCCTCTATTGAGGTACCTTAAATAACCTTTTTCTTTTATTTCTAATCCTTATTATTCTTGAACGCCTAAGAAAAGGGACAGTATAATCCCATCGCAGCGGTAGCCCTTCTCCAGAACTATGTAATTCTATATATAACAAATCCCATTATCTAAGCTCTGCCAGAGCGACACCAATCCTAACCAGAATACCCAAATGCTGGCAATTGAGAATCTTAGGAATAGTGTCACCCTCAATAGGACACAAAATTGCTAATTCATCATAGCCAGTATCTATCAACACCGTAAACCATATCTTCCATTCTGGACTATCTAATGTTGTTGTAATCCCATAGAGTTGATCGCCCTCAATCAGAGTCCCAAAATCCCTATTTGAATAATTCGCTAATTCTCCCTTGCATATTAATCCAAACCATACACCACAATTGACATTATATGCATCTATGAAAAGTAAGAAGGAATAACATTACAACATATTCAAAAATGACACTTAACAAACTTTTCATTCTCATATCGCTCGTTGGACTTTGCTGTTTTGCCTGTACTCAAGAATCGGAGGAGCGAATAACTGAGCCTATATTGAAAGATGCGATCCGAACTAAATCCATAATTATACCCGAACCTCCAGCTGCTTTTGAAGACGTTTTAAAAGTTGTAGAAGAAATGCCCCTATTTGGAGATTGTAAGACGAAGGAATGTTCTGATCTAAAATTAATAGAATATCTCTATAGCAATTTAGAATATCCAAAAGAAGCAAAGGAAGTGGGCATGGAAGGAAGGGTTTATATCCAATTTATAATTGAAAAAGACGGGTCTGTATCCAATGTACATCTTACTCGTGGAACCAGAAGTGCTCTAGATGAGGCTGCACTGGCCGTGATTAAAGACTTGAGTAAAATCGATAAAGCTTTTCAGCCGGGTAAACAAAGTGGCCAGAAAGTAAAAGTCATGTATACGGTTCCAATCTCTTTTAAACTTGAGGGTAAATCTGTGTAGTCCTTTTTAATAGACATCTTATTATCTAATCATCAAAATACCCAATTATGCAACTCGAACTATCAGGTCAGGAAGTATTCATAGGATATGGAATTATTGCGATGGTTTTGATTATCTTAATCTCCGTCTTACGTGGGTTTTTTAAAACCAATCATGTACCGAATTCATTAGATAACGGATTTCAGCTTTCGGAAAGAGTAAAATATGCCTCTGTTGATGTATTCAGGCATTCCAGAAGACTTTTTGGATTGGCATTATCTCTCTCATTACTGGTTGTGATATGTGGATTTAGTTGGACGACATATGATAGGACTTATGTTGATTTAGGGCCACTATTTATTGAAGAATCTGTTATCGATGTAGCCCCCCCGATAATTCCGCCACCTGCACCTAAACCTCCGCCGCCCGCCCCTCCGTTAATAGAAGAAGTACCGCTAGTAGATGTGGATGAAGAGCCCGCAGATCTTCCTGATGCCTTCATTGAGGAAGCTGACCCAATAGAGGAGCTCAAATTGCCAACTCCAACTGAAGAAGCAACGCCAACTTCTGGGCCACCACCACCGCCGCCAATAGAAGAAGATATCACTCCAATATTTAAGGTAGTAGAACAAATGCCACTCTTCGGCGGATGTTCCGATAAAGCTTGTTCTGATAAAGCGCTATTTCAATTTTTATACAAACACTTGAAATATCCTTCGATAGCAAGAGAAAATGGAGTAGAAGGAAAAGTTTACATACAGTTCGTCGTAGAAAAAGACGGAAGTCTTACAGATACCAAAATCGTACGGGATACTGGAGCGGGTCTTGGTGCAGAATCAATGCGAGTCGTTCAGAAAATTAACGATCTTCCTCAGGCTTTCGAACCTGGAAGACAAAGAGGAGAAGCCGTTAGAGTATTATTTACACTGCCTGTAACATTCAAGCTAACACAATAAGAACCTCAGAATAAAAGTAATCCAAAAGTGGCTTACTCCATACAATCATCGTTTAGTGCTCCTTTTACTACCTTACTTAGGTAGTAAAAATATAAATTATATACTTATGTGAATATTAAACAGAATGATGTTTGAACGTTTTTATTATTATTACTAATATTATGCTCGCCGTAAAGCGAACGCCTATTTTTTCATCGAAAAACAATCACAGGTTATGGAAATCGAATTATCAGGAACACAGGTGCTACTTGCCTTTTTGGCGATAGCTGCTGTAATTCTGGTCTTGATTTTTGTTTTGAGGAATATATTTGGCACTAAGGACAATCTTAGTGAGAAATATGCGGGAAGCACACGTGCTGCCCTACTCAAGTCAAGAGTGAAGTATCCAGAAGTCGATGTTTTCAAGCACAGTGGAACTTTTTTTGGATTTGGATTAGCCTCAGCATTAGCGTTGACGGTATTTGGATTTAGCTGGACAGATTATGAGAAGCAGATTGATGTCTCTCAGTATAGCTTAGAAGTAGACGAGGAGATCGAAATCGAACCTCCACGTACTGCAGAACCACCGCCGCCGCCGCCACCTCCACCACCACCGGTGATAGAGGAAGTGCCAGAGGAAGAAATTGAAGAAGAAGAACAACCGGAGTTTGAGGATCAGACAGTAGAAGAAGAAACCGTATTTGAGGAAGCCCCGCCGCCTCCTAAGGAAGTGGCACCACCACCACCGCCGCCGCCACCTCCACCGCCTGCACCAGATGTAGAGGAGATCTTTAAAGTGGTTGAGCAGATGCCATTGTTTGGTGGTTGTACAGATAAAGCTTGTTCTGATAAAAAGCTTATCCAATTTCTTTACAAGAGCTTAAAATATCCTGCGATCGCTCGTGAAAACGGTGTTGAAGGCAGAGTATACATACAGTTTGTAGTAGAGCGAGACGGTAAAGTAACGGATGGTAAAATCGTTCGTGATATCGGAGCTGGATGCGGTGAAGCTGCCTTAAAGGTGGTAAACAGCATGAATGATCTTGCTCAAGCTTGGAAACCAGGAAAGCAAAGAGGACAGTCTGTAAGAGTATTATATACGCTTCCAGTAACTTTTAAGCTCGAAAGTTGATCTAAGAAGATCTAAACGGTCAAAATATATAACGCTCATTCGACACATGTTGGATGAGCGTTTTTTTTGGCTATATTCACCTCATCCCTTTCTTGAGGCAATGAAGCAAGAGCGAGGGTTGAGTTTCGGCCTTCCCAAATCGATTAGTCCAAGACATTTGTAGATCTAATTTTATTATCATTCAATAATCCTGCACCTTTGCTGTAATGTCGATAAGTAAGTATAAAATATCAGGGACTCCATGGATCGGAGGAAAGTATACGATCACAGATGAACATGATCTTCTAGTATGTGAAGCCAAGAGAAAGACTTTTTCTTTACGCAGTAAAGCAGAAATATTTGACAGCTTTGGGGAATCCGTGTTCACAATCAGACGAAAGCTTTTCTCATTTGCAGAAACCTATTTCATCTACGACAAAGATCAACCCGTCTATCGTATACGTAAAGCTCGATTTTCATTGCGCTCTAATGTATTTGTTGAAGCGCTCTATAATCGTGATGCTTTTGAGATTCAAGGTGACATCTGGGGAATGGAATATTCCTTCTATAGATACAAAAAAGCATTCGCCAAGGTAAGTAAGAAAATGTGGTCCTTCTCCAGTCACTACGGAGTTGCCGTAGAAGATAAAGAGGATGAAATTTTAATCATGGCGGTTGTGATTACGCTTGATCTAATCAAAAGAAGAAAACGGCGTAAAAGGTCTTAAGCCAATTTCCACGACTTCTCTATTAGTGCTTTGGTCGCTCGAATTCCATCGGGTTCACTAAGTACTTTTCCTTCGTATTCCACTCCGATATATCCTGTAAATCCGAACTTCTTGACGATACTCATCATCTTATAATAGTCGATGTGAGTCTCATTGCCATCGGCATTGAATTCATATGACTTAGCGCTTACTCCATGGGCGAATGGCAGGAAGTCTTTGACTCCTTGGTAAATATCATATGATTCCTCACATTTATTATTCTGCGTACTTCCCCATTTTGCACTTAAACACCAATTGCCAAAATCAGGCAATGTCCCAAAGTTAGGTCTATCCGCTTCTCTTATAATTCCCGCAAGCCATTTGCCATCAGAACTATAAAGACCATGATTCTCAATAAGGACATTTATCCCTTCTTTGGCAGCGAAATCTGACAATCTTCCCATACCATCTATGAGTGCCTCACGTACCACCTCTTTGCTTCCATCTCCGAAGGCATTCACTCTTATAGAATGACACCCAAGCAATTTGGCCGCATGGATCCATTTAGTATGATTTTCAATCACAAGATGTCTTTCGGAATCATTAGGGTTTCCGAGATCTCCCTCATTATCCACCATTATCAAAAGACTCTTAACACCTTCATCCGTAGCTTGGCGATTTAGATTAATCCAGAAAGAATCGTTAAGCGCATGTTTTGTGTAAAATTGATTGACATATTCTACGGCACTAATGTCATAGTCTCTCTTAGCTATAGTAGGGAAGTTGCTAGGATCAAGACTTCCTCCGAAAAATGCTCGATTTAATGACCACTGGGCCAATGAAATTAATGGCCCATTTCGATTCTTTTTCGTCTGCTCCAAGATTCGTTGACTTGAGCATCCAACCATAGAAAGAGCTGAAATTCCGATACTGCTCATCATTGCATAATAAATAAAGTCTCGTCTATTGTTCATACTTCTGACTATTTAGGACTAAAGTATTCAATTAAATCTAAGTAGGCTGATTCTAAGTATCCATAATGCATTGACTTGTAATTTGATGTGTCCCCAAAATTTGGGACGGTTATTTAAGATAAATGTTAACAACTAAACCAGAACTACAATGACACGCAGGAAATTCACGTCAAAATTTAAGAAAGGAGTCGTAATCGAGGCATTAAAGGAGCGGCTTACGACCAATGAATTAGCACAGAAACATTCGCTATCACCGCAACAGATAAGTACATGGAAGCGAGAATTTTTAGACAATGCTGAATCTCTTTTTAGTAGTAAGAAGAAAAGTAAAAAGGACGAGTCTCAAGAGCAATTAGAATCGCTATTGAAGATCATAGGTCAGCAAAAGGTGGATATCGATTTCTTAAAAAAAAGCTTAGCGTAATGCAATTACAAAAAAAGCGGGAGAAAGTAGATCGCGGAGATATAGGCCTTAGTATAGAGCGACAATGTAGCCTATTGGGCATCCATAAGTCTGGCTTGTACTACAAGCCAAAAGGAGTCTCAACACTGAATCTGGAATTGATGCGACTCATAGATGAGCACTACTTAGAACATCCTGACAAGGGAGCGCGACGGATGCATGTATGGCTTACTTTGGATATGGGTTACGAGGTAAGTTTGAATAGAATATCACGTTTTTATTATGATGTAATGTGCCTACGCTCATTATCCCCTGGGCCTCATACCTCTAAGCGTAACAAGGTCCACAAGGTGTTTCCATACTTACTTAGAGGCATGGAGATAGAGCGAGTCAATCAAGTATGGC